>CAUZAY010000258.1:0-6242 GCA_963577695.1 Vicinamibacteria bacterium
CGACGCCGAACGTTTCTTGCCGACCGCCCTTGGGGCCGGGATTGAGGTGTTGGGTCACACGTACGACGCCCAAGGAGACCGCGCGCGGGCTGTGACTTTTCTGAGTGCCGTACGGCAAGAGTTTGCAGGCACGTCGATCGAAACTCGAATTCAGAAGAACTTTCTCTTGCTCAGCGTGGAGGGGAAGCCGTTTCCTGCTCTCGACGTCGACGACTATTTCAGTCTACAGCCACCAACGCCCGATGAACTCAGAGGCAAGGTCGTGCTGTTCTTCTTCTGGGCGCATTGGTGCCCGGACTGTAAGCGGCAGGAGCCCGTGCTGAGAGAACTGTACGAACAGTACCATGACCGGGGTCTGGTCATCGTCGGTCCAACCCAACTGTACGGTTACGTCACCCGCGGGCAGACGGCGACGTCGGAAGAGGAGCTAGCGTATATAAACGGCGACTACTCAGCGCAGTATCCGATCCCGCCGTGGATGAGTGTACCGATTAGCGCAGACAACTTCCTCAACTTCGGCGTCAGTACGACGCCGACTCTCGTACTCGTTGATCGCGATGGCATCGTTCAGCGGTACAACCCGGGTGACTTGAGCCACGAGGAGCTGGCCGCACTCATCGAACCGTTGCTCGAGTAGCCAGCTCAGTCCGCCGAGGCGGCGCGCCGTTTTGAAACGCCGTGCGCCTCGTTTGGTCCGAATCAAGCTTTACGGGGTGGGGAGGCACATGCCCGTTCTGTTTCCGCCAATCTGCGTGAACTCGCAAGCGGCTTGTCTATTTCGTCCGACGCGCTCGGCGGCGAGCAGGGAGAAAAAACCTGCGCCGGCGCCGATATCCGCAACGACATCGCCCCCGTTGATCCTGAGGAGATCGAGGAGCTCCTCAGGCTTCTCGCTTTCGTCCCTTTCCGGCCGGTAAAACCAAGCGGCATCCCGCGGATTGACCAGCTCAGTTTGGCGCTCAATGCCGAGCGGGGTCGATTGTGCTGCAGATACAGCCGGAACTAAGAAAAGCAGCGGCAGCAGTAACAGGCCACTAGTGCGATTCGGTCTCATGGTATGGCGGGGTCTCTCTTGCGCGGACAGCTACCTGAGATTCGAGTAGTTAGTGGAGCTCATCCAGTAGGCCTCGATGGAGAGCGACACGTCGTACTTCTCGCGCAGCGCGGCCCAGTCCGGGTCGGAGGCGAACCCCGCCCAGACTTCGTCCCGATGGGCGCGGTCTCGATAGGCGAGCATCCAGACCAGCGTGTTCGGGTCGTCGAGACGCTGCCACACGGCGATGACCTCAGCGCCGTGCTTCTCGAAGATCGCCACCTCTTGCTCGCGGAAGCGCTGATGCAGCATGTCGATGTCGCCACGCTCGTTGCTAGCCGTGTACATCCGGAGCTCGAAACAGCGTGCGTCGGAGCCCACGTTGGCGGAGAACTCCTCCGGCAGCTGGCCGGCCGGGCCGCACGCATCAGGTGGGCCCTGGGCTTGTGCCGTTCCGGCGAACATGAAGCCCACGACGACGGCGGCGAGGATCGCGCTCTTCATCCCTATCTCCCTCTGCAATGGTTGGCGGTTCGAATGTCCAGACGTGTTCAACGGCCCTCTAGGGTAGACGGTAAGCCAACAGCTCGCCGGACAGGCCCCCACCACTCGTGGAGACGACGATGTATTGCTGGTCGTTCACCTGATACGTCATCGGCGACCCGCTCTGCGGGGCCCGCATGTAGACGGCACCGACCTCTGCGCCGGTCGCTTTGTCATAGGCGCGCAGCATCGCGCCGACCTCGCCGGTCTCAGTCGTGTAGAGACCGGACTCGCCGGCGACTACCACAGTCTGGGTGACCAGCACGCCGACGCGGCCAGGCCAGCCGGTTCGCCCGATGTCCATGCCGCCAAGCAACTCATGGTTCCGGATGTTGTCCGGCGCTTCGCCGTGTGGAATCTGCCACGCGATGTCGCCGGTGTTCATGCTGATGGCGGTGATGCGACCCCATGGCGGCTTGATCATCGGGAACCCCTGGATGTTCGTCGAGGCATCGCGCGCGCTGACGCCGTCGGGGCGGCCACGGATAAAGTCCTGGTCGGAGCGGTCCGGGTCGTTGATCATCCCGAGTGCGCCGATCTGGGTCTTGGTGTAGATGTAGAAGAAGCCAGTCTCCGGGTCGGCCGACCCGCCGGGCCAGTTCACGCCCCCGGTCGAGCTGGGTAGCTGGAGGGTGCCGAGGCTTTGGTTGGCGATGGCCACGGTGGGTGGGTCGTACAGCCATCCGACTGTGTATCTGGAGAAGATTTCCTCAGCTTGCGCCAGCAGCTCAGGCGTGTAGTCGACCAGGTCTTCGACGCCGAGGTCGATCTCGTCGACAGGCGGTGGTCTGCTCGGGATCGGCTGGGTTGGTGAATACCACTCACCTGGAATGTCACCCTGTGTCACCGGCATTTCCGGAATGGGCCACACCGGTTCACCGGTCTCCCGGTCGAGCACGAACATGTAGGACTGCTTGGTCGGCAGGATCAGTGCTTTTATATCACGCCCGTCGACTGTGATGTCCAACAGCACCGGCGCAGCCGGTAGGTCCCAGTCCCAGATGTCGTGGTGGACCGTCTGGTAGTGCCAGACCCGTTCGCCCGTGTCGAGGTCGAGGGCCACGACGCTGCCAGAGAACAGGTTGTCGCCGCCGCGATGCCCACCATAGTAGTCGTTGGTCGGCGCCTCAACCGGGATGTAGGCCAAGTTCAGCTCGGGGTCGATGGTCATCTGGGCCCAGACCCCGGTATTTCCGGTGTAGCGCCAGGAATCGTCCAGCCAAGTGTCGTTCCCGAACTCGCCCTGTTGAGGAATCGTGTGGAAGATCCACTTCCGCTCGCCTGTCCGGACGTCGAACCCGCGGATGTAGCCCTTGACGTTCGTTAGCGACGCCGGCGCGCCACCCGGCCGGTGTGCCGCGCCGATGACGATCGTGTTGCCCGCGACCACCGGAGCTGCGTGCAGCCCGATTTCGGCGGTGGGTTCGAGATCCTGGTCGATGTTTTGCTTCAGATCGACGATGCCGGCAACGCCAAAGCTCTGGCTCCGGGCACCGGTCGCGGCGTTGAGGGAGACCAGCTGGTAGCCGGGTGTGACATACAGGATTACGCCATCTCCACCGTCGTCCCAGTACGCGAGTCCGCGGCCGGACAGCGTGCGCGGCGCCTCTTCGCCCCGCTCGCCCTCGTCAACCCGATGGATCCAGAGCAATTCGCCGGTCGCGGCGTCGAGCGCGACCGCGGCGCGTCGAGTGCCGGCCGTCGTGTAAAGTACGCCGTTCACCATCAACGGTGTGGACTGGAAATTGCGCTCAGGCCGCGGACCGAGGTTGTCAGTGCTGAATCGCCACGCCAGTTCCAGATTGCTGAAGTTTTCCGCCGTGATCTGGTCGAGCGGCGAGTAGCGCTGATGCGTGAGGTCGCCGCCGTACGACGGCCACTCGCCTGATGCGGTTCCCGGCTCTTGGGCCGCTGCGGTCAGCGCGACGCTCAGCAGCGCCACTGTCAAGGAGGTCTGGGTTAGCTGCGATAGCAGTCTCATGAATCGTTCCTCATCGGTTCGGGCCTGCACTGCATGACTACGGACGGGCGCTCACACACGACCGCCTGGCTCTCTGTGTAACACACACCTGTATCATCGCCTACCGACGCTGGCAAGCGCCCACCAGCGGCAGAAATCGGTGAAACCCCCTGACCTGCTCTAATCTCGGGCTGACCCGCTGACCGGACTCCCCGGCACCGCTTCGTGGAGGGTGACGCGCCAACGGATTCGCTCCGACTCGATTAGCAGATACGCCACCCGTGGGTTGGCTGCCAGGTCCACCGTGCTGGCGCCGGCCTCCTGGGTGTCGACGATGGTCTGCAGCGGTCGGCCGCTGATCGCACTGTGGAGCGAGACGCGGAAGTAGTTCGTGCCCGGCGCGCCCTCCTGGACGGCTTCCCAAGTGAGCCGCATGGAGCCCGTGGTCACGTCGAAGGACTCGGTCTGCCGGTCGCCGCTTCCCGACCAGTTGCCCAACGCACGCCACAGGGTGGTCGCGGCGGCGACGGGTGGGGCGGGCTCCTCCTGGGGGCTTTCACAGGCTATGAGCGGCAGCGCTACAAGGACGAGCGGCCAGCAGCGCAACCGCCGGCTCACCAAGAGTGACACACGCGAGGGCTTCGCGCCCCGCAGTCCAGTCTACGCCGTGGCAGCGAGCGGTCCGCCTCTGACGGCGCGCCGTACCAGATTGCGCATCAACGGCACCTTGTAGCCGTTGAAGCGCAGCGGCTCAGCGCCCTCGACGGCCAGCTCACCGGCCCTTGCGGCTGTCTCCTCATTCAGCTGCTGGCCGGCCAGCGCTTCCTCCACCGCTTGCAAGCGCAACGGTCGTGCGGCCACGGCGCCGACGACCACCCGGGCATCGTCGATTCGGCCGCCGCTCTCCCTGATCGCCGAAGCGACGTTCACCAATGGGAAATCCCACACCTCGCGGTCGCGCACCTTCTCGAAGTAGAACCGCGCACCCGCCCACGTCGCCGGGATCCGGATGGCCGTGAGCAGGTCGCCGGGCCTCAGAACCGTCATGCGTGTGATGTCCAGGTCCGGTCCGATGAAGTAGTCGGCCGCGTCGACGACGCGCTCGCGTGTGCCCCGCCGGATGACCATTTGGGCATCGAGCGCGACGAGCGCGGGAGCCGTGTCTGAGGGGCTCACGGCGACGCAGCGGCTCGCATGGAGGATGGCATGCTCGCGGTTCACTGAGGTCGGCGTATTGGCGTAGCAGGTGTTTCCGCCGGCCCGATAGCAGGTCCAGCCATCACGGTAGTAGGTACAACGGGTATCCTGCGACACGTTGCCGCCCAGGGTGCCTTGATGACGGATCTGGGGCGATGCCACGAGCTCCGCGGCCTCGGCGAGCACCGCAAAGCGCTCGATGACGGCCGGATGCTCGGCCACGTCAGTGAGCGTGGTCATGGCTCCGATTTCGAGACCGCCGTCCGTTTCGCGGATGCCTTGCAGTTCGTCTACCTGGCTCAACTCAATGACCACACCGGTCCGCTTCGTGCGGTCCTTGAGCCAATCGAACGAGTCCATTCCCCCGGCTATGATCCATGCCTCCTCGCCGTACGCGTCAGCGGCCTCCGCCGCCTCCTCGAGGTTGGAAGGCTGGATCAGCTGGAACGGAGGTATTAAGTCGTTCACGATCGCCATAGCGCTTCTCCTGGACTCCGAGCTACCGAAGCATCGTCTGCTGATTCGTCATCTGGACCTCGCCCGGCATCAGATGTGAGCCGTCAATGGCTCCTCCATGGGCCGCCCGTGCTCGAGCGCCATGAGGATGTTGTCGAGCGTCACCGGTGTGCGTCGGAACACCTCATCGCCGAGCGCCGCGGACAGCGCGTTAAGAACTGCGCACGCACCGGCGGCAACCGGCGGCTCGCCGATGCCACGCGCGCCCACCGGGGTTTCAGGATCCGGCAGGTTCACCGCTTCCCACTGCATATTCCGCGGGATGTCCAGGATCGTGGGCGGACGATTCTGGTACATTCGTTTCGCCAATGGCAGGCCGTATTGCTGGTCGTACACGCTCTTCTGGGCGAGGGTGTGCCCCATGCCGAGCACCGAGCGCCCGAGAAGCTGACCGCCATAGGAGCGCGGGTGGATGATGGTGCCCGAGTCGCCCACTGCCATGTAGTCGAGTATTCGGTAGTCGCCGGTCTCGAGGTCCACCTCGACCTCAGCGAACCCAGCGACGAAGGAGAATGACCTGCCGTCGCGTCCGTAGCTGTCGCGCGCGACGCCCATGAGGCCCTGCCCGGCCAGCGCCGTCGCCGACGTGGTCGTGTACCGGTTGATGTCCTCGGGCAGCTCGTGCCCGTCGTACTTGCCGCCGAGCTCGATGGCACGCTGGGCGACCTCCGCGAGCGTCATGCTACGGCCGCCGTTCGAGACGCGCCCGTCCGCCACACTGTAGGACTCGGGGTTCCCGCCGAGCGACCGGGCGGCGATCTCCTTCGCCTTGACGATGGCGTCCGAAGCCGCGGCGTGGGCGGCCCGCGTCATCGCGTGCGTCGTCTGGCTCCCGCCGGATACGCACGTCCACGGGAGGTTCTGGGACGTGTCGCCCCAGGAGATCTCCACGTCGTCCCACGCCATGCCCATCAATTCGGCCGCCACGCGATGGACGTCGGAGTACGATTCCGTGCCCAGATTGCCGATGCCCGATTTGACGTACATTCGGCC
>CAUZAY010000259.1:0-6181 GCA_963577695.1 Vicinamibacteria bacterium
GATGAGCACGGGCGTCGGCTCAGGCGGGTCCAGCAACCGATAGCGCCGGTCGTCGACCCCATAACCCACCCCGTCGGTCACCGACACGATCGCAACGCCTGCCTCAGGCAACGGGACCGGCAAGCGAACCGTCGTATGACCTGGTTCCGGGGTGACGGCCACGTCGGCGAGGAGCTCGTCGTCGACCCAGAGGGACACGGTCGTCTCGTCGGGCACCGTGCCGGCACGGAACAACACGGCGAGCGTCTCGGTCGGCTCCGACTCGACGGCGACGATGGCCAGGTTGCCGTCCGGGCGCCCGGCATCGCGAACAATGACGTCGACGCCCGGTGGCACCAGGCCATCGCCGCCGTCCCACCCACCGGCCTGGAGGTCGGTCACGACGACGATCCGACCGTCGCGCGCTCCGATCATCGCCCCCGCCGCGGCCAAGCCGTCCGCGTAGCGGGTGCCCCGCGCCCCAGGCGCCACCGCCGCGACCGCGGACCGTACGGCACGTCGATCGCCCAGCTCAGCCAGGACCCGGGTGTGGGTGTCAAACGCCACTACCCCCACCAGATGACCGTCCGGCGCGGTGTCGATAGCCTCGAGGGCCAGGGCGCGAGTCGGTGCGAGCTGGGCTGGCGCGGACATGCTGAACGAGGTGTCAATCAAGACGACCGTCGCCGGCTGCGATGCCAACGCCGCGTCGTCGGTGTCGTTCAGGAACGGACGCGCGAAGGCGAGGGCGAACAGAAGCAGGGCGGCGACGCGGAGCGCCAGCAGCAGCCACTCGCGCAGCCGACGGCGGCGAGCCTGTTCCAGCGGTACGCCGCGCAGGAAGCGAATGTCGCTGAACGGGAGGCGCGGCAGCCGTTGGCGACGGCGGAGGTGCAGGACCAGCGGCACCAGGGCGGCCAGCCCACCCAGCAGGAACGCCGGCACGAGAAACGACAGCCCCATGAGCACCTACCAGCGGCGCGCGCGCGTCGAGAGATACGCCCGGAGCGCGGTATCGAACGGGGTCGCCGTGTCTAATTGGTGATAATCGACACCGGCCAGCCGGAGCTCGCGCCGATACCGTTCAGACAGCGATCGCATCCGGTCCAGATAGTGCGCTCGCACCTGCGCCGGCACCACCGGCACCACATCGGCGGTCTCCAGGTCTTCGAAGCGCGCTGGTTGATCGAACGGAAACGTCAATTCCGCCGGGTCCAGCGTCTGAAGCACCAACACCTCGGAGCCTTGAAACCGCAGATGTTTCAAGCCCTCGATGATGCCGGAGGGGTCATCCAGGAGATCGGAAATCAGCACCACGAGCCCGCGCCGGGTCAGGCGCGCCGCCAACTGATGCAGCGGCATCTGCACATCGGACCGGGTGCCGGGCGATACGCGGCTCAGACCGGCGAGCAACGCGCGAAACTGACCGCCCCGGGTGCCCACCGGCACCGAGTCGACCACGTGATCATCGAACAGCGTCAGGCCCACCGCGTCGCGCTGCCGGTGCATCAGATAGGCGAGCGCCGCCGCCAGACACACCCCGAACCGGAGCTTCGAGACCGCGTGCGACGCGTATCCCATCGACGCGCTTACGTCGAGCAGGAGATGACACTCGAGATTGGTCTCTTGCTCGAACTTCTTGACGTAGTGGCGGTCGCTTCTGGCGAACAGTTTCCAATCGATGGTGCTGGGGGCGTCGCCAGGCAGGTAGGGCCGATACTCGCTGAACTCGACACTGAAACCCTTGAACGGGCTCCGATGGAGACCGGCGAAGAATCCTTCGACGATGGTCCGGGCAATCAGTTCGAGCGACCCGATCCGCGCCACGACGGCGGGATCGAGAAACGACCGCTCACGGCCGGTGACACTCGCCATCTCACAGTCCGCTCGCAGGCGCCGGCACCGTCTCGAGCAAACGGGCCACCACCTCGTCGGCGTCCACCTCGTCGGACTCCGCGTAGAAGTTGGTCACAATTCGATGGCGTAACACGGCCGGGGCGAGCGCGCGCACATCGGCGACCGACACGTGATAGCGACCCTGCATCAGGGCTCTGGCCTTGCCGCCGAGGATCAGCGCCTGGGACGCGCGCAAACTGGCGCCCCACTTCACCCACTTCCCAACAAAATCCGGAGTGTTCGACTGACCGGGTCGCGAGGCATCAACCAGCCGGACCGCGTAGCGGGCCACTTCCTCGGCGACCGGCACCTGGCGCACCAGTCTTTGGGCCGCGAGAATCTCGTCACCGTCGAGGATGTTCGCCAGGGCCTCCGGCTCGTCTCCGGTGGTCTGGGTGACCACGCGCACTTCATCGTCTTCGGACAAATAGCGGATCACGACATTGAACATAAACCGATCCAACTGGGCCTCCGGCAGCGGATACGTGCCCTCCAGTTCGATCGGATTCTGTGTCGCCAACACAAAGAACGGGCGCTGCAGCGGGTACGTGCGGCCGGCCGCCGTCACGTGATACTCCTGCATCGCCTCCAGCAACGCGGCCTGGGTCTTGGGTGGCGTCCGGTTGATTTCGTCCGCCAGCACGACCTGGGCGAAGATCGGCCCCTCCACAAACGTGAGTCTGCGGTGTCCCGCGGTTTCCTCGAGTATCTCGGTGCCGGTGATGTCGGCCGGCATCAGGTCGGGCGTGAACTGAATCCGCTTGAAGCGCAGGTCGAGAATCTCCGCCAGCGACTTGATCAAGTGGGTCTTGGCGAGCCCGGGCACCCCGGTGATCAGGCAATGTCCTCCTGTGAACAGCGCCGTGAGCACCAGATCGATGACCGCGTCCTGCCCGATGATCGCCTTGCGGAGCTCAGCCAGCACTCGCTCGCGACTCGCGACGATCCGCTCGGCGCCCGCCGCCGCATCCGTGATCGCAGTATCCATAGTGTGGGTGGCGGTCACCGTCCCGAACGACCGCGCCGATGCCGCGGGGGTCACCGATCAATGCGTAAGTGCGTAGACCACCTCGTTGATCATCATGCGGTAGGCCTGAGCGGTGTACTGCAGGTACCCGGGATAGTCTTCGGCGTTCGACCACTCCCAGCCGTCACCCATGTCGGTGTTGAAGTTGAGCAGCACCATCGCGCGACCATCGTCGTCCAGAATCGCATGCACGCCGGCGTCGAGGCCGCCCTTCTCCCAGGTCACACCGTTGAAGAACGACCCGAGCCCCGGTATCTGCGGATACTCCGTCAACTGGTAGAAACAACTAAAAATTGGATGGTCCGTCGGCAACGGAACGATCTCTCGATCGGGAAACACGCGCTTCAGTTCACCCGCGACCGACTCCCACTCGATCGGACCGTGAAAATCGTCGAAAGTGGCCGTGCCGCCACGAGTGAGGAATTCCCGCATGATCTCCACTTCACCGGGCGTGAAGCGCAAGTTGCCCGGCTCGACGAAATAGATCCACGGATAGACCCACAGCCGCTCGTCCTCCAGCGTGAGCACGATCGGCTCGTTGACGTGAATGGAAGTGACCCGCCCGAGTCGACGAGAGAGATTCTGTTCGGCGGCCGGGCCGTCGATCACCCACGGGTCGCTCCAGTACTGCGCCCGAAAGGCCCCCAGCTTGTCCTCCGGAGAACTGTAGCGGATGCGGACGAACGTCCACTCGAGCCCGTCGAGCTGTGGCGTGGGGGTGCCCGAATCGATGTCGGTAATGACGGCCCCAGGCGGCTGCCCCAGCGCCAGCGGCCGGACTGATCCCAGCAGCGAAACCACCAGCGCCGCCAGCACCAGCCCTCCCGGGACACCTGGACGACATCCCCTCAACTAGCCGGCCTCCACGATCGTCAGCAGCAACTCCAGCGCGCGTTCGTAGGAGGGCGCTGTCTCGAGCGCCGCGATCACTTCCCGCTTGGCGTCATCGGTGCGTCCGGCGGCCAGATAGCTCTCCGCCAGGTCGATCTGCGTCGCCACGCGGTCCAGCGGGCCGATGGCCAGGCTGACCTCGAACTCGCGCGCCGCCGTCGCATGGTCCTCTCGCGTCTTGGCCAGCCGCCCCAGCGCCTGGTGCGGTGTCGGGTCGAACGGATCGATCTCGACAATCAGTTCGTAGGCGCGGCGCAGGCGCACGTCGTCTCCCTGCTCCTGGGCGAGTGCGGCCAGTTGCCGCGCCGACACGATGTCGCGGGCGTCGTAATCGAGATGCTCGGCCAAGTGGTCCATGGCCAGACCGGGGTCGCCCTGCTCGACGGCGATCTCGGCCAGCGGCACGCGCGGACTGCTGGCCCCCGTCGCCATCGGCGCGAGGTCGACGGCCGTCCTGAACGCCACCACCGCCCCGTCGGTCTCGCCCGCCTCCCGTAACGCGCGACCCAACGCCATCTGCACCGGAAAGCTTCCGGGGTGCTCGTCGGCCATCGACCGCAGCATCGACAGACGATCCACGGCATCCGGGCTGGGTGCGGACTCCTCCGGTCCCTCCATGGCCCGGCGCAAGTCGCCAAAGCGCGCTTCGACCGCCACGTCGAACGAGGCCTGCAGCGAGTCGAAATCCAGACCCACCCGCTCCAACGCCTCCTCCGTGTCGAGCCCGTCGCCCCAGGCGCGTAACATCTGGTGAATGGTCGATTCACCGTACGCGTCGATAAGATGCTCGACGAGCACCGAGGCCTGGAAGTAGGCCATGGAGATCGTCTCCGGTCGAGAGAACCCGCTGTTCAGGTCGCGCAGCGACAACACGTTGTCCTCGTTCAGGGCAGTGGCGAAACCCAGATCCTGATCACGCGCCCAGTCCGGTCTGGCCCGCTTCTCCTCAAAGGTGGACAGGCCCTCGCTCATCCAGCGTGGAATGCGCTGGTTTGACATCTGCAGGGTGATGACATGCGCCATCTCGTGCCACAGGGTCGCTTCCCAGTTGAATTCACCCGGCGTCCGCGCCCGGGGTGAATCGAGCGTCACCACGCTGCCGAAACAGGCCCCGAGCGCACCGATCATGCCCGGCAAACCGAGCGTGCGCACCGCGAAGTCGTCATGACGCGGAAACATCTCGATGAGGATCGGCCCCTCCGGCTTGAAGTCGTAACGCGCCGACAGATCGTCGAGCGCTCGCTGCGCCAGTGACAGCACATAGCTCTTCATGACCGGCGCTTCATCTCGATGCAGACGCACGACGAGGTCGCCCTCTTCGAACGTCTCGAACTCGTCGAGCGCATCGAGCAGGTCGAGCAGGTTGTAGGTCACGACGTCGTACGGGTCGTCGGCGAACGACCGCTCGAGCGCCACCCGGGCAGCCGGCTCGTCGCCGGTGCGCAGCAGGTGCAACCCCAGCTCCGCATGGCTCCGGCTGTTGTCCGGGTCGATCTCCAGTCCGCGTCGGACCAGCGTCACCGCCTCCGGAAACCGGTACTTGCGTGCCGTCAGGTTCCCGGCGACACGGTAGACGTCGCCGTAGGCCGGATTGATCTCCAGCACGCGGGCGACCTCAGCGTCGAAGTCGTCGAGGCGGTCCTCGACATACGCCACGGCCGCAATCAGCGACCGCGCCTCCAGGCTGCGAGGATTGATCTCGAGCGCGCGTTCGAGGGCGGCGCCGGCGGCCTCATGCTCCTGATCGTCGAGGTCGCGTTGGGCCAGAAAGATGCGGGCGTCCACGTAGTCTGGCGCAATCTCGAGGGCCGCCGCGGCCATGTCGCGGGCCGTGGGCGGATCGGTATCGACCAACGAGCGGGCGAGGCCCAGATGGGCCGGGGCCCATTTGTCATCCAGCTGCAGTACGTCGGTGAACGATTTCGACGCCTCAAGGTTGTCGTACTTTTCGACGAAGAGCTCACCCCACAACGTCTGGATGGCCAGGTCGTCGGGCGCCTCGAGCGACGCGGCACGAATGAGCGTGTTGGCCAGGCGGTAGTCGCCGAGCGCCCGGGCGGCCTGCGTGGCCCGATAGAGGTCGAGCGGGTCGGGTGAGCGTCGGAGCCGATCGAGCAACACGCGCAGACGCGGCAACGCCTCGTCACGACGTCCCAAATAGTCGTACAGCAAGGCCAGCTCGAGGCCGGCGCCGCTGATGGGGCTGACCTCCGCCACCGGCGTCAGCCGAGTCTCGGCCGCGGTGTATTCACCACGCAGGCTGTCGAGCCGCGCCAGCACCGCCGCGGCGGACGGATCGGCGGCATCGCGCGCCTCGGCCAGGCGGCGCACTTCGTCGTAATCCCCGTGGGCGAGCGCACCGGTCACCGCGCGATGAAACTCCGTCTC
>CAUZAY010000260.1:0-6165 GCA_963577695.1 Vicinamibacteria bacterium
ACGATCTTGATCAGCCGATTCAAGCCCTCACCGACGGCATTGGTGAGGGGTCTGTCGATGAAGGCCATGATGTGTACGAGGTGCGTCCGCAGGGCACCGACAAAGGCCCGCATCGTGGGGACGCGACTGCGCAGGGACGCGGTCATCCAGCGTCGGAGGAACTTCGTAATGGAAGCGGTCGATGACCAGCGTCACATTCGGACAGTGGTGCGTGATCGCCCCGATGTAGGCGGGGCTCATGTCGCAACTGGCCCAGGCGACTCGCGCTTTCTGCCCCCGGCTCAACCAGTCGTTGAAGAAGCGGTCGATCGTGTCTCGGCCCTTGCCCTCGCCGACCCACAGGACCCGCGCCCGGTCCAGGTCGTAGACGAGGGTGGCGAACTTGCGGCCCTTGCAGTAGGAGATCTCGTCGACCCCGAGCGTAGTCAGGCCCCGGATGGTGTGCCCGCGGCGCACCCGCGTGATGACCCGATGCAGCAGGTTGGACAGGGTTGAGGTCGGCAGCCGCAAGGTCTCGGCCGCGGCCTTCTAGGTCATGATCTGGCACAGGACGCAGAGGCGCCACTCCAGCCGGGACGACCCGATTCACGGACAAGACGTTCAGGGTCGCGCTCGCCCGTGAAGCCACAGAAGAGCTGCTGGCGCTCAAGGAGATGATCGGAGATGAGTAGATCGGCTCGATCGTTGATACCGTCTACCGCATGCAGCAGGCCGCCGATGCGCACCGTCGTGTCGAAACCGAGCAACGCGTGGGCGCGATCGTGATTGCAATCGCCGACGCCGACGTGGGCGACGCTGACTGACGTCCCAGTCGTGGATGCCGGCTCGCCGCGGCCGCACTCGGTCACGTATCTCCGATCGCCTCCAAGACGATATTGCTCGACGCGGGTTGGAATCCCGTCATACTGAACGTCGTCGACAAGACCACGGGGATACCATCGACATGGTCAGCGTGCCAGCGGCCCGGCACAGCCGAGGTGGCGCGCAACACGAGAGAACCATCATGCACTGGAGTTCATTGAAGAGTTGGGCGGTTGCCGTCCTGGCGCTGGCCCTCGGAATGGCTGGAACCCCGGGGTGGGCCCAGACGCCCGCGGCATCGCTGCCGGACACACCGCAGGAGGTAGATAGCCCGGGCGGGCGGATACGAGTCGTGCCCATCAAGGGGCTGGTGTATCCGTGGGCGCTCGCGTTTTTACCCGACGGCGGTATCCTGGTCACCGAGCAGAACCGCACCACCCTTCGCCTCATTCGCGGAGGGGTGCTCGACCCAACGCCCATCACTGGCCTTCCTCGCCCCATCACGAGCCAGCGTCGCGACACGGCCGGCGTGGACGTCGCGGTCCACCCCCGCTTTTCAGAGAATCAACTCGTCTACGTCGCGTTCTGGAAGGCCAAACCCGGCGAGGAACACCTCCGAACCGCCGTCGTGTATCGGGCCCGGCTCGAGGGGCATCAGCTGACGGACGCCGAGGAGATCTTCGAGTCGGTCTCCTGGACCGACGGACCGTCCGCGGCACGGATCATCTTCGGACCCGACGGCATGCTCTATGTGGCGATTGGAGCGCCCGGGTTCCAGGAAAGCGTAGGTGCAACCAGCTGGGCTCAGGACCCGGATCAGCACGGTGGCAAAATCCTCCGGCTCAATGAAGACGGCACGGTGCCAGCCGACAATCCCTTTGTGGGTCAGGGCGACTACCAGCCGGAGATCTTCGCGCTCGGCATCCGCAACGCGATCGGCATGGCGTTTCACCCCCAGTTCGGCCACCTGTGGGAAACGGAAAATGGCCCGCAGGGCGGAGACGAGATCAACATCATTCAGTCTGGGCTGAACTACGGCTGGCCCGTCGTCACCTATGGCCGGGCGTACTCGACCGACCCGGAGGGCGCGAGGTCGGGGTTACCGCCACCCACCATCCAACCACCGACGGCAGCGCCAGGCATGGAGGAACCGTTCACGTACTACAAGCCATCCATTGCCATTTCGGGCATGGCCTTCTACACGGGGGACAAGTTCCCCGGGTGGACGGGCGACCTCTTCGTGGGGGGCCTCGCGGGCAGACAGCTCTCGCGCGTGGTGTTCAACGCGCAGGGACTGGAGCGCCGGCGGGAGCCGCTGCTGACCGAGCTCCGCCAGCGGATTCGCGACGTCAAGCAGGGGCCTGACGGGTTCCTGTATTTGACCACGGACATGGAAGACGGAGCCGTGCTCAGACTTGAGCCCGCGCCCTAGGGCCTCTGATCGCGGGTCCTGACTGGCCGCTTTTCCCTTGCTCGAATGGCACGCGTTCGGCCGCCCCGCTCGACGCCAGGTATCGGGGCGCGTGTGGCTCCAAGGCTGTGTCGAGGCCACCGCCCCGAGGCACTACAATCCGGGGGTGCCCCCCCTTGCTGTCTACATCAGGGAGTCAATGCCGTGATATTCGTGCCTCGAGACAACTCCATCACCCTTGGCGCGCTGACCGATCTGCTGGGCGGTACCCTGGTCGGCGACCCTCAGGCCATCATCCATGGCGTGTGCTCCTTGGATGAACAGGCGCCAGATGCCATCGCATTCTCGAACGCCTCGACCCCTGGCACACTCCACCCCGTGCTGGACCGGCTCGAGGCACGGGCGCTGCTGGTGCGCGACAGCGTCGACACCGCAACCCTGGACACCACCGCGAATCTCGTGCGCGTCCCCGAGCCGCTACCGGCCATGGTCCGCCTCGTGCCGCTTTTCTATTCCGAGATCGAGGTCGAGCGAGTGGTCAGCGAGCGCGCGGACATACACCCGACGGCTGAGATCGGCCGCGACGTCCATGTCGGCGCCTTTTGCGCCATCGCGGAGCAGGCGGTCGTCGGCGATGGGGCGGTGCTGTACCCGGGCGTGGTGCTCTATCCGCATGCTCGCGTCGGCGCCGGGTCAGTCCTCCACTCTGGCGTGACCATCAGAGAGCGGTGTGTCATCGGCGACGACTCAGTCATTCAGAACGGCGCCGTCATCGGGTCGGACGGCTTCGGGTACTACCCCAGCCCTGAGGGGCACCAGACGGTGCCGCAGGTCGGGGTCGCGTTGCTGAGCGACCGCGTGGATGTCGGGGCGAACACCTGCGTGGATCGGGCCACACTGGGCACCACGCCCATCTCCCGCGGCGTGAAGATCGACAACCTGGCCCAGATTGGCCACAACGTGAGCATCGGAGAGCACGCCATCGTCTGCGGCGACGTCGCCATCGGCGGGAGCACCAAGGTCGGTAAGGGCGCGGTGCTGGCCGGCGCGTCCAGCTACGCCGACCACCTTGACATCGCCGACGGGGCCCGCTTCACCGGTCGGGCCGCGGCCGGGCACATGCGGAAGTATGAGAAGGGCGACTACACGGGCTACCCCGCGCAACCGATCTCGCAATGGAAGCGAGAACAGGTGATGATTCGTAAGCTGCCGAAGTTGCTGAAGCGCTTGCGCGCGCTGGAAGAGAGCGTCGCGAGCCGCCCATAGCGAGGTACCATCGGCAACTTCATGCACATTCGCTTCGACAACACGTACGCCCGGCTGCCGAAGCGTTTCTACGCCAGGCAGGAGCCGGCCCGTGTTCCTGACCCGACGTTGATTCGTCTCAACCGCGAGCTCGCGGCCCAGCTGGCGATCGACGCCGACTGGTTGCGCTCGGCTGACGGTGTGGCGACGCTCGCCGGTAACGCGATACCCGAGGGCGCCGAGCCGATCGCCCAGGCCTACGCGGGTCACCAGTTCGGTGGCTTCTCGCCACAACTCGGCGACGGCCGCGCCCTCTTGCTGGGGGAAGTCGTCGACAGCGACGGCGCACGGCGCGATCTGCAGTTGAAGGGCTCGGGGCGCACGCCCTTCTCGCGGGGGGGCGATGGCAAGTCGGCCCTCGGCCCAGTCATCCGCGAGTATGTGGTCAGCGAGGCCATGGCCGCGCTGGGGGTCCCCACGACCCGGGCACTCGCCGCGGTGGCTACCGGGGAGCGGGTGATGCGCCAAGAAGGGCCGCTCCTGGGCGGGGTCTTCACCCGCGTTGCCGCCAGTCACATCCGCGTCGGCACGTTTCAATACTTTCTCGCGCGCCGGGACACCGAGGCCCTGCGTCTGCTCGCGGACCACGCGATTGCCCGCCACTATCCGGGCGCCGCCGAGGCGCCGGCTCCCTACCTGGCGTTGCTCAAGGGCGTGGTGGCCGCCCAGGCGGATCTGATTGCCCACTGGATGTCCCTCGGCTTCATCCACGGCGTGATGAACACCGACAACACCGCTGTCTCGGGAGAGACGATCGACTACGGCCCGTGCGCGTTTATGGACGCGTTTCACGCACAGCGCGTCTTCAGCTCGATCGACACCGGCGCACGCTACGCCTGGCGGAGCCAGCCCGACATCGGGCTCTGGAACCTCACCCGTTTCGCGGAAACCCTGCTGCCGCTCCTCTCGCAGACCCAGAGTGAAGCCAGCACGATCGCCGAGGGTGCCCTGCACGCCTTCACGGCGCGATACAGCCGCCAGCACGCCGACCGGTTTCGCGCCAAGCTCGGCCTTCGGCCAGAGGCGCCGGTCGAACGGATCCAGGAATGCCTCGACCTGCTCGACGCGCAGGAGGTCGACTTCACGCTCTTCTTCCGTCGCCTGACCGGCATTGCCGGCGGAGAGGACCCGGCCGCGCTGTCGGCGATGTTTTCCGACCGCGAACCGTTCGAGGCCTGGTTCGCGACGTGGCGTCGCGAGGCCGACCCCGACGCGCACCTCACCGAGATGCGCGCCGCCAACCCGATCCGAATCCCCCGCAATCATCGGGTGGAGCAGGCGATCCAGGGTGCCTATCGCGGCGACTTCGCGCCGTTTGACCGTCTGGTCGAGGGGCTCGCCACGCCCTACGCCGACCAGGCCGCCTACGCGGACCTGGAGACGCCGCCACAACCGGAGGAAGTCGTCCACCAGACGTTCTGCGGCACGTGATCGGGCCCACGCGGAGGTGGGGTCCCCAATACGCCGGCCAGGGGGCGACCCGTCGAGGCAGCGAAGGACATTGGCAGTGAGGCAGGCCCAAGACGGTCACCCTGCGAGAGTAGCCACTATGAACACGCCGAACCAACCGACACCAGACAAGGTGATGCAGCTGATTACCGGGGGCTGGGCCGCCGCGATTCTCGGGTCAGCCGCCAAGCATGAGGTCTTCGACGCGCTGGCCGGTGAGGGCGACGATGCGGCGGGCGTCGCGAACAAGACCGGGATCTCACCGCGTGGCGCGCAAGCGCTGTTGGATGGTCTCACTGGCGTCGGGCTCGCGACCCTGTCCGAGGGTCGCTACGCGAACACACCCGAAGCGTCGGCGTTCCTCGTCAAGGGTCAGCCTGCCTATCTCGGGGGCATGGCGGAAGTGATGACCGGGAGCCTGGCCGAATGGGCCACGCTGCCGACGGCGGTGGAAACCGGGGCGCCATCCGCGGCCAACACCACGGACGAAGTCGACAGCGAATTCTGGCACCTCCTAGTCCCCGCCATCGCACCGCTCTCGCTCCCCGTGGCGCAGATGACGGCCGAGCGGCTCGGCATCGCCACGGCAGGTCCTGTGCGCTGGCTCGACGTGGGCGGCGGGTCGGGGGTCTGGTCGGCCGTCTGGCTGGAAGCGAACAAGGAAGCGACGGGGGTGCAACTCGACTGGCCGGTGGTCAACACGATCGCCAGGCAGTTCGTGACGAAGTTCTCCGTCGCCGATCGTTTCGAGACCATCGATGGCGACTTTCACACCGTCGACTTCGGGTCGGCCAGCTACGACTATGCGATGTACGGCAACATCGCCCATCAGGAAACGCCCGCGAACAACGTCGCGATCTTCCGCAAGTTTCGGCAGGCCCTCAAACCCGGCGGCACCCTCCTCATCAACGACTTTGTCCTGAACGACGACCGCACGGGTCATCCCTTCGCCATGATGTTCGCCTCGCAGATGTTGCTGGCCACGACCGGCGGGAACAGTTGGTGCCAGTCGGACTATCGCACCTGGCTCGGCGAGGCAGGATTCGAGTCGGTCGACATCGTCCCCACGCCGTCGCCAGCCACCGTCATCTTCGCGCGCTGAGGTTTTCCGCCGAGGCGCCCGTCTGGCGGTGTTGCTGCGTCCTCTTTCAGACGGGGCTACGCCCCGGCCCCCCCCCCACGGCCGCTCCGCGGGGACC
>CAUZAY010000261.1:0-6145 GCA_963577695.1 Vicinamibacteria bacterium
TAGAAACGCGACTTCCTCATCAATGGCGAGGTCAATGATCTTGACGAACGCTTCGCGCGTGGCCGTCCGCAAACGTTCGGCGGGCGCCCCTTCATACGCAGATAGCCCTCGCAGCGGGCTGTCGAGGTGGATGTCTGCGGCGTGCAGGAATTTGAACGTCATCGCGTTGTGCTCGCCACCGTCCCGGCTTCGTATTCGCGCCAGACGCCCATGAGAGGAAAGTACAGGCCCACGCGGATCTTGCGCTCGGGTTCAATGTTCGCAAGCAGCTCGCGATAGTCCTGCATCTGCCCGCGATATCTTTCGAGTTCGTTGCTAAGGAAACCTTCCAAACCGCCACCTTCGTGGACGCTGGTCTTGAAGTCCACTATCCAGCGTATGCCGTCGGCGTCCACGAAAGTGCGGTCCACGCGCCGCTCGACCAGCCGTCCGCCGGCCATCCCGGCCAACGCCAACTCGCCGCGAGCGTCGCTGTGGGACGACTCGAGCACCCAGCGTCCGCGCTTGTCTTCGAGCGTCCGCCGCAACGCTTCAACGACCTGATCGGCGCAACGAGGCAGCTCGTCGGGACCGACACCGAGCGCACGCAGCTCGTTTTCCAGTCGCAGACGCTCACGGGCCGGGCGTTCGGCATCCCATTTCGCCAGGCCGTCGCGGGCCATCTCGGCCAGCGCCGCGTGCACCACCGTTCCTACGTAGCGCGCCAACCGGCCGACCCAGTGGAAGCTGATTTCGAGCTCGCGGTCGACCACGGCCTCGGTCTCCCGTTTATTCACAGCGGCGGGCTGGGGTAACTCCGGCAACCTCCAATCCGCGGTCAAGCGCCAAAACATCTGCGGCGCAGATGCGCCCTCGACCTCCGACGCCGCCAAGTCCGGCTCGCTCCAATCGCGCAGCGCCAAGTCGAAATCGCATTCGACGGCGTCCCACAGCAAGTTCAACAATGACCCGCTCTCGGGAGTCGGTTCCACGCCATCTCTGGTGGCCTTCACTCTAGCCGCGCCCAACAGATGCAGCTCACGTTTGGCACGCGTCGTGGCCACGTAGAGCAGCCGACACGCCTCGTGCCGCTCGAGCGCGCCTTCCACCGTTTGGATGTGGGCGTGGATCGGCTCGGCCGACACCACGGCCGAGCGCGACGGCGCGAGCAGTAGGTCGCGGGCACCGTCAGCCGCCGAAACCTCCCTCCAACGCAACAGCCGGGAGTCGGACCGGTTCGGTCGGCGCCCCAAGCCGGGCGCAATGACCACGTCAAACTGCAAACCCTTGGCCTTGTGGATGGTCATCACCTGGACGCTGTCGCCGGCGGTCGGGTCGGGCGCGGCAAACAGCTTGTCGACGCGGGCTCGCAGCAGCTCCAAGTCGCAATCGCGGCCTTTGTCGAGCTCATCGAGCAGATCGAAGTAGGCTTGAGCGTTATCGAGAGCGGCGTTGTCGGCGAGCCCGGCTGGTCCTCCGATCGCCAGCCACACGCCCTCGACCCAGGCGCGTAGAGTCCACGGGCGTGGTTGTTGAACGGCGTCGCGGAGACGCGCCAGCCGCTGTTGAGCGGCCTGCGACAACCCGGCGATACGCTCGGCGTCGCAGACCGCTTCCCAGACCGTCTCCTCGCCCCGGCCGCCGCACAGCCCATGCAATTCCGTCAGCGTCAGGCCGCACCACGGCGCCCGCAGAATCGCCAGCCAAGCCAGCCGGTCGGCCGGATGCAGCAAGGCCGCCGTCAGGGAGAGTAGGTCCTGGATGACCGGCGTGGTTGAGAGCGGATCCAGTTCGACGCCGCGATAGCGCACCCCGGCCTCGCTGAGCGCACGCAGAATCTCCGGCAAATGGGTGCGCGCCCGCACTAACACCGCGATCTTGTCCTCCGGGTGTTGCTGTCGCGTACGCGCGACAATCTCCACAACCCGACGCGCTTCCTCCCGGTCACACCCGTGGCGGCCTTCGTCGCCATACAGAAACGGATGGACGGCCACCGCCGGCCCCGGTTCTTCGCTGATCGCGCATGCCGACGCTGCGAACGACACCGCCCCGCGCCCCGGATCGGCCGGACCGGCAAAGACGGTCTCAAAGGTCTCGTTGACCCATTCGACAATGTTCCTACGCGAGCGGAAATTCGCCTCCAGAACGAGGGTTTGCAGGGGGACGCCGCCCAGCCTGGCTTCGCGCTCGGCGTCCAGGAAGTTACGAACCTCCGCCTCCCGAAAGCGATAGATCGACTGCATCGGGTCGCCGACCAGAAACAGCGTGCGCCCGTCTCCGAGCGTCCACCCGGCGGTCAAGCATTCCAGCAGCCGAAGCTGCGTGAAGGAGGTGTCCTGGAACTCATCCACCAGCAGATGCTCGATCGCGGCATCGAAGGCAAACGCGAGATCAGTCGGCGCCTCCTCGCCACCGAGCGCTTCCAAAGCGCCTTGCGCCAGCTCGGTGAAGTCCACTTCGCCGCGTTCTCGGAAAACAAGCCGAAGCTGCGCGGCCGCCACCGGCAGCATCCGGATCAGCGCCTCGGCTACCGCCCACTGGGTGTCGTCGTAGCGCGCCGGCGGCAGCTCCTGCACCGCCTCCAGCGCCCCCACGAAAGCCTCGTCGCCGTCCAAAGCGGCGAGCAGCTCTTGAACGCGGGCCTTCTCCGGACATTTCGCCGGAAAGCCGTTCTTCTTCGTCACGCCCTTGGGCGAGTACAGGCCGCCCGACTTCTTGATCACCAGCGCGGCCAGCCCCAGCCATTGGGGCAGCGCTTCCACATCGGCCGGCGGCGCACTCGTCATACCTTCGCAGGCGACGAGGTCGTGGTCGGGTTTTTCATCCCTGAGGTTGCCGGCGGCGAAGCTCGCCAGCGCTGGAGCATCCTCCAAGAACACGTTCGGGGCAAGCCGCAAGACTCGCTGAAGCGCCGAAACGATGATCGTCTCCAGTGCCCGTTCGCCCTCAGCGCGCAGTGCGGCCGGATCGCTTCCGGTCACATGCCGCAGCCACTGATCGCGGCGCCCCAGCAAATCCACCAAGAGTTCGACCAGCTTGGGCTGATTGTTGTCGACGTGCCGCAGCATCGTCTCCAGCGCGTCGCCGAAGCGAGGATCCTCGAGCAGCTCCACCGTGCGGAGGGCGGCTTCGGAATACAGGTCAGAGGCGTCGTTGACCGGCGCAGGGGGCGGCCCCAGGCGGGAAAGCCACGGCGCCCGACTGACGATGGACGTCCACAGCGAATCGAAAGTGCGAATCGCGAAGCGCCGCGGGTTCTCCGTCAGGCCCCACCCCTGGGCCTCGTCGCGCTCCAGCGCGGCGCGCGCCAACCGCCAAGTGGCAGCCTTGTGCGGCTGCTCCGGCTGCGGCTGGCGCCCGCCCGCCAGAGCGTCCATGACGCGGCGGCGCATCTCTGCGGCGGCCTTACGCGTGAAGGTGATCGCCACGACGGCTTCCGGGCGCGAGGCGCGGGCCAGCAGCGACAGGTAGCGCTGAATCAGCAGCTCTGTCTTGCCCGAGCCGGCCGGGGCGCGCACCAGAAACGAGACGTCCGGCTTGAGCGCGGCTTCGCGTTGGCTTTGGTCGACCACGCTCATTCTTGGCCGGCCTCTTCTTCGTCGTCGGCGCCGCCGCCAAGCTCGTTCACGCGGCACAGCGAGCCGATCTTGCAATAGCCACACATGCCGTCGCGCGGATCCACAGTCGCGGCGCCGTGGAGGAACTCTTCGGCGAGGCGTTCCAGGTTCCGACGCCACAGAGCCAGCCGGTCCGCCGTCAAGACGCCGGAATCGCCCCTTGCGCCGGTGGCCAGGTTCACGTCTTCTTCCACCGCCCCCTTGAAACCCATCGCGTCCGGCTTGAGCTTGGCGAACAGCGCGCCCGCCACGGGTTGCGGGTGGGTCACGGCATAGAGCGGCACTTGCGGCTCCAGTGGGCGCTCCTTGTCCCACTCCGAGGGTTTGGGCGAGCCCGTCTTGTAGTCGATCAGCACGTGGCGGCCGTCTTCGAGCTCATCGATGCGGTCAATCTGCACATTCAGCGTCAATCCGCCGACCGTGACCGCCCGCCTCCGTTCCGCCTCCACCACTCGGAATGGCGATTGCCGATCCCGCTCGATCGCCAGCCACTCCGTCGCCAATTCCGTCAGACGCCGTCGCTCAATGCGCTCGAAGCGGTCCGGCAGGCTCACGCCGCGCCGTTCGGACAGCCGCACCAGCGCGGCCTGCGCGCCCCGCCCGGCGACATCGGGCAAGTCGGCGCGTTCGAGGCCGGCGGAGCCACGCAATTCCTCCCAAACGCATTCCAGAAGCGCGTGGACCAAGGTTCCACGGTCTAACGCATCCAGACCCGGCGCCGCCGTCGGCAGGGGTTCGGCTTGCAAGCGTAACTGCGCGAAGGCTCGAAACGGACAATGCGCCTGGTGGGCCAAAATATCCGAGCCGCCACGCGCTAACTCCCGCGCGCCGAGCGGCGGGCCCGCCGGATCGGCGAACGACTCCACGACGGCGCCCTCGCGGACCGCCTCAAACAAACCGTCGTGGCCAGGCTCCGCGCTCTCCATGGTCGAGAAATGCTGCATCAAAGGGCTGGGACCGAGTTCGCGGTCTCCATCCGCCGCGGCGCTGCTGAGGACGACGCGCTCCGCGCCGCCGATCAGGTTTTCCAATCGCGTGCGGGCGAAGGCCAGCTCCCGCTCCGGCGAAGCGTGGGGCAACCCGCGTTCCCGCTGCAAGTCAAACGGCAGGAACGGGTTCGGGCGTGCCTCAGCGGGCCAGGTGTCGTCGTCAAGTTTGGCAATCCACAGGTGCGAGAACTCGGCGCCGGAAGCTTCCAGCAAACCCAATACCTCCACTGGCCCCGCCTCGCCGTCGGGTTGAAACATCCGCTCGGCGGCCATGCGCTCCAGCAGTTGCAGCGCATGGGACAGCTTGAGCGGGCCGCTAGTCGCGCCAAGCGCGGCGAAGTCGGCCAACAACTCATTCCACTCCGCCAGCACCTGCCATTCGTCGCCCGTCAACGTCTTTTCATCCCAGGGATTGAGCGCGCCCAGCAGCTCGGCGAATGCACCCGCCCAGAATGCCGGTTGGGCGGTATGGGGCAATTTGCCCCATAGGGTCAACCAGCTCTGGAGCGCCATGGAGAGTCGCGGCGCTTTGTCGGAGGACCCGATACCCGAGCGCAACCGAACCTCCGGCAGGCCCTTGTCGCGCAAGCGCCGGTCGAGCAGTGCTCTCGCCCCGCGCTCGGCCTCGCCACCGGCCGCATATTCGGAGCGCAGCCACGCGCTCAGCGTCGCCAGATCCACGCCGCCCGGCCGCAACCGCAGCGCCAGCAGCGCTGCACGGACCAGCGGATAGCGGGACAGTGGAGCACCCGCCGAAATCTGAAAAAGCCCCTCGGTCGCGGCGCCGCCGGCCGCCAACGACGGCGCATCCAAGACCTCGCGAAAGATCCGTTCGACTTCCGGTTGCCGAGCGGCCAAGTCCGGCACGACGACGCCGATCGGGCCCGTCTCGCCCGCATCGACCAACTCGCGGGCCCAGCGCGCCGCCGCCCGAACCTCATCGCGCGGCGTACGCAGACAGTAGCGTAGGCACTCACGGTTTCGATCCGGCTGCGGCACCAGGGATAGTACTGTGGTTCCACGCTTGCGCAGAGCGGTGAGAAGCGACTCCTGCACTGGGGTGAGTTCGTCAAAACCGGCCAACAGCAGGTCTTGCGGCGCGTCCACATGGTCCAGCAACTCCGGCAGCAATGCGGTGGCGCGGGCGGCGTCGATCCACCCTTCGCGGTCGCAAGCGGCTTCAAAGGCGTCAGCCCACTGGCTGAACTGGGCCACGTCCGGCGTCGGGGGAGAACGTAACACCGCGTGACCCAGCCGCCAGTCCTGCAGCAGCCCCCAAGCGTCCCGGGCGACGCCGGCCGTTGCCTCAATCGACAGCAGCGTATCCTTGGCCGAGTCGTTGACGATGCGCTCCCACAGCAGCAACTCCTGGTCGGCCCCGAGCCTCAGCAGCGGCTTTCTTCCAGAGCGGGTTTGGGCTTGGTTCCACAGGTCGCCCATCCAGGCTTCCCAAGGCGCGACGGCCGGTGCGATCCAGGCGAGAGCGCCCTCTTCCTGGCGCGCCGCATGGTAGGCTTCGCGCAACGAACGGGCCAGGCGGCGGTTGCCCGATACCAGCGT
>CAUZAY010000262.1:0-6062 GCA_963577695.1 Vicinamibacteria bacterium
CGGCTAGCGCCCCGTCGCCCTCGATGTGACGTCGAGTGATGTCCCAGTTGTTGAGACCAGACGAACGGGAGTCTCCGCTATAGACCAGGACGAGGCGGCGCTCCAGCTCGGCCGTGTCCACCTCGATCAGCACCCTCGTGACGCCGAGCGGGTCGAGCTCGACCGCGGAGACCCCGCCGTACAGTGCGGGTCGGTAGTCCTGGACACCGGTCGGGATCCCGAGCGTCCGGGCTTCCAGGTTCATCGCCAGTGTCAGCAGTTGGTCAGGCGAATAGTGATTACCGCGCCAGCGCGCGAGCGCGGCGCATACCGCGATGGTCAGGGCGGATGAGCCGGCGATGCCCGCCCCCATCGGAGACGCGGCACGCGTCGTGATGCGGATCCCGTCGATTTGAAAGAACCGCGCAATGTGGGCCAGTAGTCGGTTCTCACCGGTGGTGTCGAGTGCCTGCCACCGAGGGGCGGTCAGGGTATGGCCCGTGTCATCGGACCGCACGCTGACGCTGCCGTCGCTGGTCGCAGTCACCTGGCAGGCGGCCCGCAAGCGCACCGCGACGTTGACGGTCTGCGCGCCGGGATGAAAGAGATAGAGCGGCCAGATGTCGAGCGTGCCCCCGCCGAGGTCGAGGCGGGTCGGGGCTGAAGAGTCAACCTGCACCGGCGCATTATAATGGGCTCCGGTCGTCTGCGCTGAAACCCCGCTTCCAATCATCGTCACGTGCGAAGATTCCATCGTCACATCGGACAGCTTGTGGTGGCCGGGTTCGACGGATACGTGGTGCCCACTGAGCTGCGCGCCCTTGCCCGCGAGTGGGACTTGGGCGGGGTGGTGCTGTTTGGGCGGAATGTCGAGGCGCCGGAGCAAGTGGCCGAGCTGGCGTTCGGTGCGCAGGAACTGGCGCACGACGTCCCACTCTGGATCGGCGTCGACCAGGAAGGCGGACGCGTGGCGCGCCTCCGCGCCCCGTTCACGGAGTGGCCGCCAATGGAAGGGCTCGGCCGCCAGGGTGACACCGGTCTGGCCCGGCGATTCGCGGCCGCCCTGGCCGACGAACTCTCCGCGGTCGGGGTGTCGCTGGACTTCGCTCCGGTCCTCGATGTCAGACACGACGGGGCGGACCCGGTCATCGGCGACCGGGCGCTGTCGTCAGACCCGGCGGCGGTCGGTCGGATCGGCGCGGTTATCATCGAGACGTTGCAGCGGAACGGTATTGCCGCATGCGCGAAGCATTTTCCCGGGCATGGGGACGCCCGCGCCGACTCACACACAGAACTGCCGGTGATCGAGCATCCACCAGAGCGTCTGCGCGAGCAGGACATGGCACCGTTCCGGGCGGCGGTTGGCGCCAGCGTGGCGGGGGTCATGACCGCCCATATTCTGTATCCGGCGTTGGATGTGGATCAGCCGGCTACGTTGTCTCGAACCATCGTGCGCGACCTGCTGCGGGACGAGATCGGACACCAGGGGTTGATCGTGACCGACGACCTGGAGATGGGCGCGATCACGCACACGCACACGGTTGAGCAGGCGGCTGTGGCCGCCCTCGCCGTTGGCTGCGATACCGCGCTGCTGTGCGGCGACTCGGTGGAGCGCCACGTGTCCGTGTTGGAGGCGATCATCCGCGCCGTCGAGGCGAAGACGCTCGATGTCCGGACCGTGGAAGATGCCTTGGCCAGACAACGGCGGGTCAAGGGACAGTTTCTGGCGGGGACACGTCCGCGCCGGCCACTCTCCGGCAAAGCGCTCCAGGCGCGTCTGGGAACGTCGGCCCACCAGGCGGTGGCCGAGGAAATCGCGAGGGCATGATGGGACCGTGGGCTCGCGCGACGGCGGTCTGCCTCGGACCGCACCGCTCACGCGCAGGTGGGTGATGCGGAAGCCACGGGCGCTCAGACCAGGGGATCGCATTGCGCTGGTGGCTCCGGCGAGTCCATTCAACCGCGACCGCTTCGCTGCGGGGGTGACCGAGATTGAGCGACTCGGTCTGACCCCGGTGGTGACTGATGGAGTCTTCGCCCGGCGCGGCTATGTGGCGGGTGACGCCCGAGGTCGGGCGGCCTCGCTCGCCGCGGCGTGGCGTGACCCTTCTATTGCGGCGGTCATGGCGGCACGCGGTGGGTATGGGAGCGCTCAGATCCTGCCGTTTCTCGATCTCGCGGTTCTTCGCGCGTCGAACAAGCCGTTCATTGGACATAGCGACCTGACCGCGCTCCTCGCGTATCTGACCTGCTACTGCGAGACGACCTGTTTTCATGGGCCGATGGTGCTGAACCTGGCCGGCGGTGAGGCGCGGTACGATCGTGATTCCTTCGTACGATCGCTCATGGCGATCGAGCCGGTGGGGGAGCTTGCCCCGGAAGGTCTGGTGGCATTCCGACCGGGCGTGGCAGGAGGCATCCTCATGGGCGGGACCCTGACCCAACTGGTGGCGTCACTCGGCACCCCGTTCGCCTTCGCACCGCCGGCTGGATACATCCTGTTGCTCGACGAAATCGGCGAGCGGCCCTACCGCCTGGATCGGATGTTGACGCAACTCTCGTCCAGCGGGCTTCTGGCCCGGGCGTCAGGCGTCGTGTGCGGTGAGTTCCCGGACTGCGACGAGCCGGGCGGGCGTCCAACCGCCCGTGAAGTCATGGCGGAGCTGTTCGACGCGTTCCCGGGTCCGGTGGTCTTCGGGTTCCCGACGGGGCACACCAGAGGGCCAGCCTTCACGGTGCCGCTCGGGGTGCAGGTGACGCTCGAGGCTGGTCATCGGTCTCGTCTCGTGGTGACGGAGTCGGCTGTCGTATGAAGGTCTATCTCATCGGCGTCTGTGGCACGGCCATGGCGACGCTGGCAGCAATGCTCAGTGACCGGGGCCATGCGGTGCACGGGTCTGATGCGCACGTGTATCCGCCGATGAGCGATTTCCTGGTCGCTCGCGGGATTACGTGTCTCGACGGATTCGACGAGGCGCACATCACCTCGGATATCGAGCTCGTGGTCATCGGCAACGCTGTGTCCCGCGGCAATCCCGAAGTCGAAGCGGTACTCGATCGCAAACTCCGGTATCGGTCGTTGCCGGACATGGTGCGCGAGACGTTTCTCTGGGACCGGAACTCCATCGTGATTGCGGGTACCCACGGGAAGACCACGACCGCATCCCTGGTGAGCTGGGTGCTGGCCGACGGGGGGCGTGATCCGAGTTTTCTGATCGGCGGGTTGGCCGGCAACTTCGACTCAAGCTACCGACTGGGCGAGGGGCGCGAGTTCGTCATCGAGGGCGATGAATACGACAGTGCGTTCTTCGACAAGACCGCGAAGTTCCTGAAGTATCTGCCGGACGTCGCGGTGGTCGGCAATCTCGAATTCGATCACGCGGATATCTACGCCGATTTCGAGGCTATTCGTCTCGCCGTACGACGTCTGGTCTCACTCTTGCCGCGTGGAGGGCGCTTGATACTCGGTGCCGACAGCGCGGCGGCCATGGAGATGGCCGATGGCGCGCCGTGTCTGGTCACGACCTTCGGCTTGGCGGGCACCGCGGATTGGCGGGCCACCGACGTTGAGACGTCGCCCGACGGGATGACTTTCGGTGTGGAGCACCGCGGGACTCGAGTGATCGAGGTGCAGGTCCCGCTGGTGGGGGCGTTCAACGTCAGAAACGTGCTCGCCGCCATTGCGGTGGCGCACGGGGTGGGGCTCGACATGCACACCGTCGCCGCCACGCTCGCCCGGTTCAAAGGGGTCAAGCGGCGGCTGGAAGTGCGTGGCCGCGCTCGGGGTGTCACGGTGTTCGACGACTTCGCGCACCACCCTACGGCGGTCAGGGAAACGCTCGCCGGCGTGCGCGCGGCGTTCCCGTCGCGAAAGATCTGGGCGGTGTTCGAGCCACGTTCGGCCACGGCCTGTCGGCGGGTCTTTCAGGCGGAGTTCGCGGCCGCGTTCCATCAGGCCGACGAAGTGATCGTCGGCCCGGTCTACCGGTCGTCATTGCCGGATGACGAGCGGCTGTCCGAGTCTGAGCTCGTGGACGGGATCCAACGCACCGGTCCACGCGCCCGGCATTTCACGGATGTGGCCGATATCGTGCGGGCGGTGGCCGCGGACGCCGGTGAAGGAGACCAGGTGGTGGTGATGTCGAACGGCGCGTTCGGCGGGATTCACCAGCGATTGCTGGACGCCCTGTCCGCCCCGGAAACGCCGGCCGCCGGCTCCGAGTCCGACAGTGCGACGAGCGACAGGTAGCGAGGCGACACGACGGTTTCCGGGCGGGGCATCCAGGCTGGCGGTATTGCTTCCTCGGTCACAGACCGCCTGTCTGCTCCCTCGTCGCGCCTAGCCAGCCGGGCGCCGCGCTCCGGAAACCGGCGTTCGGCCGGCGGGGGGTCCGGGGGCGTAGCCCCCGTCTAAAGATGACGACTTGGCGCATCACGATGACCGGCGACGCCGCCGTGACCGTCTCCTTCCCGGCGCGGATCGACCCGGACATCAGCGTTCGGGTGGTGGCGTTGGCGGAGACGGTCCGGGCGGCGCGATACCCCGGCGTCCGCGACGTCGTGCCGAGCTACCATGCCGTGACCGTCTATCTGGACCCGATTCGGACCGATCTCGACTCCCTCTGGACGGCGTTGGAGGAGGCCGCGGGCGCGCCGCTCAAGTCAGGACGGCCCCAGCGGGACATCGTCGTCCCGGTGGTGTACGGCGGTGACGCCGGCCGGGATCTGGCCGAGGTCGCCCGCTTCGCCGGGGTCTATCCGGATGAGGTAATCCGACTCCACACCCAGCGCCGCTATCGAGTCTATATGGTGGGCTTTCTGGCCGGTTTCCCCTATATGGGCATCGTCGACCCGCAGATCGCGATCCCGCGTCGGGCCACACCGCGGCCCGCGGTCGCGGCTGGGTCCGTGGGCATCGCGGGGGCGCAGACCGGCATCTACCCGGCCACGGCGCCTGGGGGCTGGCATCTGATTGGTCGCGCGACGGTGGAGCCGTTCGACCCACGGCGTGACCCACCGTGTCCGTGGCGTCCGGGTGACGTGGTCACGTTCGAGTCGGTGAGCGAGGGTGGTGGGCGGTGACCATCCGGGTCCTGGAGCCAGGGCTGTTGACCACCGTGCAGGACCGCGGGCGGTGGGGAAGTCAAGCGCTTGGTGTCTCGGTGGCGGGGCCGATGGACGAGGTGTCACATCAGCTCGCGAACGTCCTGGTGGGTAACCCGGCTGACTGCGCGACTCTCGAGGTGACGCTGGTGGGCCCGGCGCTCGAATTTCTCGCGGACATGATGTTCGCGGTCACTGGCGCCGAATTCGAGATGCGTCTCGACGATACACCCGTACAGATGGGGGTCGCCCATCGGGCAGGTCGTGGGAGCAGTCTGCGATTCGGATCCCGCGGCGCCGGGGCGCGCGCGTATATAGGGGTTGCCGGGGGGATTGACGTCCCGCCCGTGCTCGGAAGTCGAAGCACCGATCTGGCCAGTGGGTTCGGTGGGTTGGATGGGAGACGGTTGCGCGAAGGGGACCAGCTGGCGGTGGGCCCACGGGTGGGGCGAGCGCCACGGCGCGGGTCACTGAGCTCGCCGTTCCCGCTGCCGGAGGGCGGGAGCCGTCTCCGGGCACTCGCCGCCCCCGACGACGATGACCCCGGCCCGCGGTGCGGGGAGGCGGCGCTGGCGTGCTTCACCACGACCCGCTTCACGCTGGCGGCCGAGTCGAATCGGATGGGATACCGGCTGTGTGGGCCGCCGGTTGCGCTGGCGGACGAGACCCCCGTCTTGTCGGCCGCGACGCCGTTCGGTACTGTGCAGGTGCCACCGTCCGGGCACCCCATTCTGATGATGGCCGACCGACAGACCACCGGCGGGTACGCGAGGATCGCCACGGTGATCAGCGCCGATCTTCCGGTGGCTGGCCAACTCGCCCCGGGCGATTGGATTCGATTCGAGTTGTGCGATCGCCGGTCCGCGGTTGCCGCGCTGATCGCCCAACAGCAGACACTGATGCGAGTCACCCGATGTCCAGCCAATCTGTAGGCGGCGGCCAGGGCCCGGGTCCGGACCAGACAGCTGGCCGGCTGCGCG
>CAUZAY010000263.1:0-6015 GCA_963577695.1 Vicinamibacteria bacterium
CGACCGCATTCCAGCCTCCGCCGCCGTGAATGAATCGGTGACCCTGGCGAAACGGGTCGGGAAAGTCAGCGCGTCGGGTCTCGTCAACGCGGTGCTTCGGCGGGTCGCGGACGCGGCGACCAGGCCAGCGCTCCCACGCGATCCCGGTCCCCACGGATCGAGAGCGGCGCAGCTCGCGTATCTCAGTGTCGCCGGGTCACACCCGTCGTGGCTGGCCGAGCGATGGCTCGACCGGGTCGGGTTCGCACGGACCGACGCGTGGGTGCAGTTCAACAATCGGGCGCCGGCCCTGACGCTTCGCGCGAACCGGCTCCGGACCACCGTGGAGGACGTGTCCCGGCAACTGGCAGAGCATGGGGTGGAGACGACCCCGACACGGTGGGCCCGCGACGGACTGTCTGTGGTGACCGGCACGCCGCTGCGCACGCCACTCGCGGGGCACGGTCTGTTCGTCGTCCAGGATGAGGCCAGCCAGCTCGTCGCCGAACTGGTGGCCGCCCGTCCTGGCGAGCGCGTGCTCGACGCGTGCGCCGCGCCTGGCGGCAAGACCACGGCTCTGGCCGCCGGACTGGGCGAGCGCGGCCTCCTGGTGGCCGCCGAGCTGCGGTCGCCCCGCGTGCGGCTACTGCAGGAGATTGTTCGGCAGTGCGGGGCAGACGCCGTACGGTTCGTCCTCCACGACCTGCGTCAGCCACCCTTCCAACCGGTGTTCGACTGTGTGCTCGTCGACGCGCCCTGCACGGGGTTGGGTACCGTGCGTCGAGACCCCGAGATTCGGTGGCGACGCCAAGAGGATGACCTGTCGCGCATGGCCACGCTGCAGCGCGAGCTGGTCGAGGGGGCCGCTGCCGTGGTGCGGCCGGGTGGCCGGCTCGTGTATGCCACGTGCTCGAGCGAACCGGAAGAAAATGAAGCGGTGGTACGGGCGTTTCTTGCCGATCACGCGGAGTTTGCGCTGGTGCATCCAGCCGCCGTCGGTCCGGTCCGCGACGAGCTGCGCACGGTCATCACTACTGAAGGCTGGTTGGCGACCACGCCCGACGAGCATGGACTCGAGTTGTTCTTTGCGGCCACCCTCCGCCGGGCGGAGTGATCCGGTCGTGACATGTCCCAAATCTCCTGTAGTCACGATTCGCGGCATAAGTCGACAGCGCGGCGCTCAGCTGAACAGGCGTGAGAAGGGAGCCAATTGGGTATTTGTGATCGCGGAGCAATGCACTCAGGCGAGAGGTCCCGCTCTCGACCTGGGTTGCGAATCACGGTTACAGGGGACCAGCACCTGTAGTAGTTTTAGCGTTGGATGCGTCCAGGCACACCCACGTCCATCGGCCCCTCCCTAACGAAACCCGCCCCGCCGTCTCGTGTACCCGCGGCGCGTGGCCGGTCGGCGCCCCCGCCCGGACCAAAACCCGTGTCGGGGTTGCGCCGGTGGACCATTCGTATCGGCGCCACCGTCTTGATACTCGGCGCCGCCGGCGTGACGTTCGGACTGTTCGGCGTGGCCGGTCTGCAGGTCGCGTTGCGGCTACGCGAGGTGGCCGTGCCTGAGCTCGCAGGCCAGACCGTGGCCGAGGCTACCGCGACCTTGTCGGATGCGAGTCTGGCCGTTCGGGTGGAGCCCCTCTCTCGTATTCATCCCACGATTCCAGCCGGACAGGTCGTGGACCAGGACCCGGTCGCCGGGCAGATCACACGGAGCCATCGCAACGTCAAGGTCTGGCTCAGTTCCGGACAGAGCGCGGGTGCCGTGCCGAGCTTGCTGGGCCAATCTGAGCGGGGCGCCCGGGCGCGACTGCAGGAGGACGCGCTCGGGTTGCTCCGGGTCTCGGAGATCCGCTCGGGCCGCTACGCCAGCGACGCCGTCGTGGCGCAGGAACCACCGCCGCGTGGGACGGCCACGGCCGTCTCGGTGCTCATCAACCGTGGCGAGCGTGGCGCCACCTACGTCATGCCTGACCTGATCGGCGTGTATGCGTCGAGTGCGGCCGAGGTGCTTCGCTCTCGCGGTTTTCGGGTCACGCAGACCGACGAGTATCCGTATCCCGATCCGCGCGTCGGCACCGGCATCGTGCTGCGGCAGTTTCCCCGACCGGGTTTTCAGATTGCCCATGGTGAAGCTATTTCGATCGAGGTCAGCCAGTGACCGTTCGTATTTCGCCGTCGGTGCTGGCGGCCGATTTCGCCGCCCTCGGGGCCGGTGTGGCCGCGGTGGAAGCGGGCGGCGCGGATCTGATTCATGTCGATGTGATGGATGGACACTTTGTGCCCAACCTGACGATCGGGCCCCCCGTCGTGAAAGCGTTGCATCGGACGGCGCACGTCCCGCTGGACGTCCATCTGATGATTACGGACCCGGAACGCTACATCGACGCGTTTGCCGACGCGGGTGCCGCGATGATTTCAGTGCATGTGGAGGCGGCGACGCATCTGCATCGCACGATCACACATATCAAGGAGCGCGGCATCCAGGCCGGGGCCGTCATCAACCCGTCCACTCCCGTGTCGGCGCTCGAAGAGATTGCGCCTGAACTGGACTTCGCGCTGGTGATGAGTGTCAATCCAGGATTCGGGGGACAACATTTCATCACCGGGAGCGACACGAAGATCACGCGGGTGCGCCGTCTGCTGGACGCCGCCGGCAATCCGGCGCCCGTCGAGGTAGACGGCGGCGTCGATTGCGGCAATGCGGCGCGCCTGGTCGCGGCCGGCGCGGAGATTCTGGTGGCCGGCGCGGCCATCTTCGGCACCCCCGATCCGGCCGAGGCGACCCGGGCGCTTCGTGCCGCCGCGTCACCGCGGGTCGACCACATACTCCCCGCGGCGCGGTAGAATCGCCCATAGTGCCCAGTTGCAACACGACCGTCCGGGTGCGATACGCCGAAACGGACCAGATGCAGGTCGTGTACTACGCCAACTTTTTTGTTTGGTTTGAAATCGGACGGTGCGAGTTGCTCCGGTCGCTGGGTCACGCCTACCGCGATCTCGAAGCCACCGGCTGGCTGTTGCCGGTGATCGAGGCACGCTGTGAATACCGGCGTCCCGCCCATTATGACGACGACCTGACGGTCGTCACCCACGGCCGCCTGCTGTCGCCCGCCCGGGTCCGATTCGAGTATGAGGTGCAGCGGGTGGCCGATGCGGTCGTCACGGCGGTGGGCAGCACGGTCCACGCGGCCGTCAATCGGGATGGACGGCCCACGCGACTGCCGGCGGCCGTGCGGGAGGTTCTGGCGTGAAGGCCCTGGTCACCGGCGCAGCCGGGTTCATCGGTTCCCACTTGGTTGAGCAACTGCTGGCCGACGGCGCGGAGGTCGTCGGGTTGGATTGCTTCACCGACTACTACGCCCGAGAGCTCAAGGAAGCGAATCTGGCGGGTCCGAGACGGCACCCGCAGTTCCGGTTGCTTGAGAGCCGGATACAGGATACCGACCTCGACACGGTGTTGGCCGACCGGACCCATGTCTTTCATCTGGCGGCCCAGGCCGGCGTCCGAAAGAGCTGGGGGCAGGATTTTTCGGTGTACACCGTGTGCAACGTCGAGGCGACACAGGTGCTGCTCGAGGCCTGCGCCCGCACCCAGCTGCAGCGGGTGGTCTATGCCTCGAGTTCCTCCGTCTACGGCGACGACGGCGTGATCCCGATGCACGAGACTCACCGACCACAGCCGGTCTCGCCCTACGGGGTGACCAAGCTGGCGGCCGAGCATCTGTGCTATTTGTATTGGGTGGGGTATGGGGTCCCGACCGTGTCGCTCCGATACTTCACCGTGTACGGACCACGACAGCGTCCCGACATGGCCTTCAATCGGTTTCTGCGCGCGATCGCGTCGGACGAACCTCTCTCGCTGTATGGTGATGGCGAGCAGACGCGGGACTTCACATTTGTCCGTGATGCCGTCGTCGCGACGATCGCAGCCGCCAACCAGGGCGAGGCGGGCAGCGTCTATAACATTGGTGGGGGAGCGCGCGTCACGGTGAACCAGGTCCTGCGGCTCATGGCGGGCTGCACCGGCCGCGAGCCGCGCGTTGAGCGGCTCGCGGTGCAAATGGGTGACATGCGAGACACCTACGCCGACACGTCGGCCGCTCGCGATACACTGGGATTCACCCCGACGATATCGCTCGCATCGGGCATTGAGGCTGAATACGAATGGATCTCCAACGCCGTGACCGTCGGATGAGGACGTCGGCCGCCGCCCCGGTGCGTGACCACGGGCGGCTCGGGCGCGCCGTGCTTGTCTGCGCGCTGACTGGACTGATTGCCGGGTGCGCGGGGTCGGTCCGGGTGAACGATATTCCCGACATCGGTGACCTCGAGGCCGACCGCTTGCTGTTCGAGCGCGGGACCGAGGCGGTCGACGACCGCAACTGGAGCCGCGCCCGCGAGTATTTTTTGCAAATCCGAGACAACTATCCCCAAAGTGAATATCGCGCGGAAGCGAGGCTCCAGATCGGCGATACCTACGAGGGTGAAGGCACGCCGGACTCGTATATCCGGGCGTTAGCGGAGTATCAGGACTTTCTCAGCCTGTATCCCACGCACCCGAGGACAGGATACGCGCAGTACAAGCTGGGCATGGTGCACTTCCACCAGATGCGGCGAGCCGAGCGCGACCAGACGGAGACGCTGAGCGCCATCGCGGAGTTTGAGGCGTTTATCGCGCGCTTCCCCGCCGATCACGAGTTGATGCCCCAGGTGCGCGAGCAGTTGCGTGGGGCCCGGGACCGACTGGGGATGCACGACTACCAGGTTGGCATCTACTACTATCAGCGCGAGAACTACGCTGGCGCGATGGCTCGCTTTCGTGAGCTCATCGAACAGGACCCCGGATTCAGACGTCTCGACGGGGTGTATTTCTATCTGGCGACAACGCTCGCCGACACCACGCAGGTGTCCGAGGCCATCCCCTACTTCGCCCGACTCCTCGACGAGTTTTCCGAGAGCGAGTTCGCCGAACCGGCCGCCGCGCGTCTCACCGAGTTGGAAGCCGGGTCCCAACCGTGAAGGGCGGTCAGACGCTCGGCGTGCTCGGTGGAATCACGGTGGCCCTGACGCTGACGCTGGCGGTCTCGGTATTGTCCGTGGCGGCGCAGTCCGCGGGCCAAGCCCTGCCCACGGCTGACATGCTGGCCTGCGCGCCCCGCCTTGCGGCGCTCGAGGCCTCGGCCGGGCGCCTGGTGGGGGCGTCAGACAACCTCCGCAAACGACTGTTCAGGCAGGGCGACACGGTGCTGATCAACGTCGGCGCGTCGTCCGAGGTCGCCGTCGGCACCCAGTTCTTCACCCGACGACGCGTCACGATCACCACGCCGGCCCTGTGGGATCGCCTGCTGCAAGCTGATGTGACCACCGGATGGCTTCGTGCGGTCGAGGTGCATGAGACCGCCACCCTGGCCGTCATCGAGCGTACATGCGCGGACGTGCACCAGGACGATCTACTGGCGCCGTTCCAGTGGCCGGCTCCCGTGACGGCGATGGCCAGCGGTGCCGTCAGTCATGACGACCCCGCCATGGTGCTCTTCGGCGCCGATGGGCGCGCGCTGTCGGCCGCTGGTCAGATGTTCGTCATCGACCAGGGCACCGACCAGGGCCTGGCGCTCGGGCAACGAGTTACCGTCTTTCGCCCCGGCGCCACCCCGGATGCCCCGGTCACCGAGTTGGGAGACGGCGTTGCGGTGTTCACGGAGGCCGCGTCGGCGACGATTCATCTACGCCGCGCGCGTGAACCCGTGAAGGCCGGCGACAGTCTCGCCATCCAACGTCCGTAGAGGTCTTCCGACGAGGCGCCCGCCTGGCGGTGTTCCTTCGTCGGTCACAGCCCGCCTGCCTGCTCCCTCCTCGCGCCTAGCCAGACAGACGCGACGGGAACCCCACGCAGGCCCTCGCGGGGGCCCCTAGATCCCCACTCCGGGCCCGCGGCGCGCATTGTCGCGCGCCGGGGCGGTGTTCCCGAGCCCCGACGCTCTAATTGGGCGACATCCAGGGCGGTTTCCGGGCCTCGCGTGGAGCGGTTTT
>CAUZAY010000264.1:0-6005 GCA_963577695.1 Vicinamibacteria bacterium
TACCGCGCGGCGGGTCGAACAACCTCGGCAGCAGTGAGATCAAGGTCGACTTGCCTGACCCCGTCGGCCCCACCAGGGCCAGGGTCTGCCCCGGTTCGACGGTGGCTGACACCCCGTCAAGCACCGGATTCCCGTTGTAGGCGAACGACAGATTGCGAAACTCCAGCCGGCCCCGAATCGGCGCCACCCCGTTGGCGGCGGCGTCAGAGTCCGTCTCGGCATCGACGATGGCCGGGGCCGCGTCGAGCACGTCCAGCATCCGGCGCCACGCCGCCAGCCCCCGTTGAAACAGATTGGTGACAAACCCGAACGCGATCATCGGCCAGCTCAACATCACCAGATAGGCGTTGAACTGCACGAACTGCCCGATCGTGATCCGGCCCTCGATGACATGACGGGCACCGAGCCACAACACCAGCAGGCTCGCCAGCCCGAGGATGAACCCGAGGCTGGGAAAAAACAGCGCCTGGAGCCGGATGAGCGCGCCGTTGCGCTCGAGATACTCCTGGTTCTCGCGTCGGAACCGTGCCGTCTCGACCGCCTCTCGACCATAGGCTCGCACCACGCGGACCCCGGCCAACGACTCCTGTACCACCGCGCTCAAGGTAGCGAGCTGGGCCTGGATTCGCTCCGACTGGCGATAGATGGCGCTCCCAAAGCGCTTGACCGCGACCGAGACGAGCGGCAACGGCAGCAGCGCCGCCAGCGTCAGCACGGGGTCGATCGACAGCATCAACCCCACCGACACCACGAACACCATGCCGGTATTGGCCATGTACATGATGGCCGGCCCCACCATCATGCGAACGGCATTGAGATCATTCGTCGCCCGCGACATCAGGTCGCCGGTGCGGTTCGCGTGGAAATAGGCGAGCGGCAACCGCTGCACATGCCCGAAGAAGACATTGCGCAGGTCGTACTCGATGGCGCGGGAGACACCGACGATGATGCGCCGCATCAGGAACCGAAACACTCCGCCGGCCAGCGCCAGAGCCAGGAGCGCGCCCGCGTATCGCCCCAACTTGGCCCGGGTGATGTCCGCGGTCAAGTCGTCGATGGCGTAGCGCAGCACCCATGGTCCCAGCAGTGAAAAGGCGGTCGCGAGCCCCAGACAGACCAGCCCCACCGCGAACTGGCCACGATAGCGGAGGACGTGCGGACGCAGCCGCGCAAAGGGTGACATGGAGGGTGGAGAACCGAGCGGAGGACCAACCGGACCAGCACTGAGAGTAACAGTTCCGAGGGCCCGGTTACGAGGGTGTCGGCACTACAGCGGAGGCGGCGTTTGGTCGATAGGTCTGACTGGGGCGCCCTGCAACCGCTGGCAGCCCGCGGCGACCGCCCCGCTGACCGCGGTCAGCGATTGGGTCAACCTGGTACGACCTATGCTTGGCTGAAGGCTGGTAGTCCAAGAGAGAGTTGCGTGATTATGACCTGTTTCCGTCGATTCCTCGTCATCACCGCCGGCCTGGCCGTCCTGCTCGCTATCGCCGCGCCAGCGACGGCCCAACTGTTCACGCCGGCGGCGGAAATGCCAGCGGGCGAGGACTACCGGGTCGAAGTGTTCGGCGGCCTGTGGAACCCGTCGCCCGACATGACTATCTCGAGCGATGAGTTCGGCATCGCGGGCACAGAAATCGATTTCAGCCGCGACCTCGGCATCGGCACGGAGCGGTTCGGTGAACTGCGGCTGCGGCTGCGCCCGGCGCGCAAGCACCGCTTCCGCATCGACTACATACCCATGAATTACGCGGCGCAGCACACGGTCGAGCGACGGATCGTGTTCCGTGGCATCGCGTACGACATCGGGGTCCCGGTCACCTCGGCCCTCAAGTGGAGCACATGGAGGCTGGGCTACGAATACGACATCGTCCACCGCAGCCGCGGCTACTTCGGCGTCATCCTCGAGGCCAAATACACCGACATCGAGGCGTCGCTCGAGGCCGCGCCGTTGGCCCGGGAGTTCACACACGCTCGGGGCCCCATCCCCGCCCTCGGCGCGGTTTTCAAGGTGTATCCGCTGTCCAGACTCGCCATCGGAGGCGAAGTCAGCGGCTTCAAGTTACCCAACAACCTGCTCGAGTCCTTCACCGGGGAGTACATCGACTTCGATGTCAGCGCTACAGTGAACTTGATCGAGAGCCTGGGAGTGCAGGTGGGATACCGTTCGATCGACCTCAACGTGTCGTCGAACGAGGAAGGGGTGGCGCTGAAACTCGACGGCGTCTACGTCGGCGCTCTCGTGCGTTTCTAGTTTTTCGGGCGGGGCATCCCGTCTGGCGGCGTTGCTTCGTCGGTCGCAGGCCACCTGCCTGCTCCCTCCTTGCGCCTTGCCAGCCGGGCGCCGCGCTCCGAAAAACGGCTCCTACGGCGAGGGCGTTTACATCACGTGCTTCGGGAGGGCGCGCGGAGCGCTTCGAGCTTGCGGGCGGCGGCCTGGAGGGTCTCGTCGCGCTTGCAGAAGGTGAATCGCACCTTCGTCCGGCCCAGCGCCGGGTCGTGATAGAAGCTGCTTCCGGGCACCGCGGCCACGCCAATCTCCGAGACCAGATACCTCGCAAACTCCGTATCGTCGCCGAACCCGAAATCGGCGATGTCGGTCATCACGTAGTAGGCGCCCTCCGGCTTGAAACAGGCGAACCCACGCGACTCGAGCAGCCCCAGCAGCATGTCGCGCCGACGCTGGTAGGCGGCCGCCAGCTCCACATAGTAGGTCTCGGGGAGTGACAGCGCGGTGACCCCGGCCTCTTGCAGCGGCGCCGCCGCCCCGACGGTCAGAAAGTCGTGCACCTTGCGTATGGCCCCGGCCAGCCGAGGCGGCGCGATGGTCCACCCCACTCGCCAGCCAGTCACGCTATAGGTCTTCGACAAGCTGTTGATGGTGACGGTGCGGTCGGCCATCCCGTCGATCGCCGCCATCGGCACGTGCCGGCCGCCGTCATAGATGATGTGTTCGTAGATTTCGTCGGTGATCGCCAGCACGTCCCATCGGTGACACAGCTCGGCAATGACCGCCAGTTCGTCCCGGGTGAAGACCTTGCCGGTCGGATTGTGCGGGCTGTTGATGATGATGGCGCGAGTGCGGTGGTTGAAGGCGGCGGCCAGCGCCTCGGGATCGAACATCCAGTCCGGCTCATGCAACGTGACATATCGAATGACCGCATCGGACAGAATGGCGTCGGGACCGTAGTTCTCGTAGAACGGCTCGAAGACCACCACCTCGTCGCCCGGATCCAATGTCCCGAGCATGGTCGCCACCATCGCCTCGGTCGACCCACAGCAGACCGTAACCTGGACCTCCGGATCGACCGGCACGCCGTACCGCCGGGTGAAGTCTCGGGCGACGGCCTGCCGTAGTCGCGGCGCGCCCCACGTGACCGTGTATTGATTCACGTCTGCCGTGATGGCCTCGCGAGCCGCCGCCTTGACCGCCTCTGGCGCCGGGAAATCAGGGAACCCCTGCGAGAGGTTGACGGCGCCGTGCTGCTGGGCCAATCGGGTCATCTCCCGGATGACGGACTCCTTGAACTGGGCCGGCTTCCGCGACCCGGTGAGCCTGGACATGGCGAGATTATACGGCAACTCACAGAACTGCACGGGCGGGCCGCGCCCTGGCGTGGCCGGGGTGTCCGTCCGCAAGTCGCTGACACGACTGGGGTTCGTCGCAACGAGGGTGTATGATTCAGTCTTGATTGGCAGGTCTCTCTGGAGTGAACTGATGCGACGTCTTGCGCTCTTCGGTACACCTCTCCGCGCGACCTTCGTGGTCACGATTGCCTTGGTCGCAATGCTCAGCCCGGCCGCACCCGCCTCTGCCGGTCAGCAGACGGCGGCCGGCGAGGACCAGCTTCTGCCCCTGACCGCGTTCTCGCCGTCGCTGCTCGGCATGTACCGAAAGGTGATGGAGATCGACTCCGAGATCAAGCGGTTCACCGATCAGTACGGGCTGGATCTGAACCTTGCGCGCGCCGTGGTCCTGCATGAATCCGGTGGCAATGGCTCGGTCGTCTCGATCGATGGCGCCCAGGGCTATTTTCAGGTGATGCCGGCCACGTTCCGCGAGCTACGCGTCGACAGCAACATCGAGGGCGGCATCAAGTACCTCGCGCAGCAAGTCAAGCGTTTCGGTCGCGAGGACTATGCGCTGGCCGCCTACAACACCGGACCCGGGCGGGTCTCGCGCAATCGACCGATGTATCTGGAGACGCTGCAGTACGTCGTGCAGGTCAGCGACTATCGCAACGTGCTGAAGCTGTACGAAACCTCCATCCGCCACCACGCGCTCGACATCCGGCTCGAAACGGTGCGAGAGGGCGACAGCTGGTGGTCGATGTCCCAGCGACTCGGACTCTCCATCCTGCAGCTCCGCCTTCACAACCCGTTTCTGGCCACCAGAGCGCTCCGGGTCGGCCAACTCGTCGCCTATCCGCCAGCCCCGCGGAGTGACCTGTTTACCAGCGAGGACGACCACCTGCTGTACCGAACCCGGCACGGCGACAACTACTTGCGCCTGGCCTTCATTCTGGAGGTCGGCCTGGAAACCCTGCGCGACGCCAACGGCCTCTGGCGTCTCCAGAGTCTACCCGCCGGTCAAATGCTCCGCGTGCCGCTAGAATGGACCGGGAAGTACAACGAACATGTCGTGCAGGCCGGAGACGATCTGAAGCAGATCGCCGACACATTGAAATCGAATCCGTGGCGGATCGTCCGCGACAACGCGCTGTGGGAGCAGGACCTGACCCCCGGCACGACCCTGCGGGTGCGGCCCGAGGCGCCGAAGCCGACGTTCCTCACCTACCGGGTGGCCAGCGGCGACACCCTGGGCCGGATCGCCTCGCGGCACGGCACGAGCGTGCGCGCCATCCAGTCCGCGAACGGACTCGGCGGCAACACCGTCATCCGCATCGGCCAGAGCCTCCGCGTCCCCGCGGCCACTAATTAGGGGTTGCCAGGCGAAACGCCCGCACCGTTCTTGCGCGGCCTCCTCGGGTTGCCGGGCCCCGGTTACGACCGGACGGTCCCGACCCCATCGTCATCGTCCGCGCCGAACGGCAAGGTCGGGCCAGGATCGTCGGCGATCACGGCCGGCATCTCCTGACTGACAAGCTGGGCCGCGCGGGCCGCGGTCAACGATTCCATGCAGTGCCCCGCGTGGCTCGCCAGAATCTCGAGTGACGCCCGCCACGCGGCCGCAGGCTCACGCGCGGCATCGTCGCCATAGAGCACGGCCATGACCTGGCCCCCCACGACAACCGGCACCGCGAGCGCTCGTGCACCCACGGGCAACGCCGTGAAGGCCGGCGCCCCATCCCCAGACGCCGTGTCTGGATCCGAGACCCACGAGTGTGTCGCACCGGTCACAATCGCGTGTCCAACCAGACCCGCCTCACCGATCTTCAGGTCGACCTGGTGTGCCGGCTCCAATGCCGGCTCGAACGCGGTGAACCGCCAGCCACGGACCCGATCGTTCTGCACGGTCAGCACCGCCGCGCGCGACGCCTCGCGCCCAGCCAGTTCTCCCAGTGCGTCCAGGGCGTCAGTCAGGCGCGACACACGGTCCAGCCGCCGGATGCCGTCCCGCACCCGAAGCACCACGTCATCAATCGGTGGCGGCGGTGGAAGCGGCTCCGGGGCAGGCTCCGCCGCGGCCGCTTCGAGCGCCGCTTCCAACACCCGTTGCCCTTCGGCCCGCACGCTTGTCACCTTCTCGGACAACTGCCGATGCGCCAGCTTCTGCGAGTCCCGCAGTTCTGCTGCCTGCCGCTCCTCGGCGGCGGCGCTGGCTTCCCGCAGCTTGGCCGCCCACGCCTGCTCGACCTCGGCCCTGACCCGTGCGCTCTCGTCGCTCACCGCACGCCCCTGCTCGTCCTCAGCGAGCCGCCGAGTCTCGTCGAGGACGCTGGCGCGTTCCTTTGCCGCCGAGGTCAGCATGTCGCTCACGAACGCCCGGATTTCCGGCTCGCTCAGGTCGCGAATGCGCTGCAGCAGCTGCTCTCCCTGCTGTT
>CAUZAY010000265.1:0-5949 GCA_963577695.1 Vicinamibacteria bacterium
CCAGCTCCTGACCGGCGACCGACGAGGTAGAGCCGTCTTGCCGGTCCGCATCACCGGTCTGCACGGACACGGTGCGTCCCGAGTCGGCGTCGAACGGATACAAATGGATGAGCTGTCCGGCCGTGATGCCAAGCAGCAACGCGGCGGCGATAGCCGCCAGCATCCACCGGTCTGGCAGCACCCTCAGACGAGGCAACGAGCGTCCGGCGAAAGGAAAGTCCAGCAGTCGGGTCGGTGGCGCGGTGCCGACGAGCATGTCGAGACGGCGGCGGATGCGCGCACGCTGCGTTTGGCGCCTCGCCGGCGTGAAGAGCTGGTCGAAGTTGGCGGACGCGGCGGCGGGGAGGCTGTCGAGTTGGGCCGTCACGTGGCCATAGCGCCGCTCGCAGTCGGGACACGCGTCCAGGTGCCGCTCGGCGGTTTGGTCGGAGCGCCCGGCTCTGGACGTACTCAATGCCAGCGACAGCACCCGGTCATCGGAGAGGTGCCGGCGTTCGGCCCACCGGGCGCCCATGTAGGTCAAGGGCTGGAACCAGCGTTTGGCGTCCATGGCTATCGATGCCTCATGCGCTCGGAGATACTGCGTTTGTCAGACTCATGACGTCACGGGTGACGTCGGGCACGGCCGTGCCCGCAGCGGGGTGCGCTCCATCCACCCTTCTCGGTTCAGGAAACCGCGCAACTTGCGAACGGCTCGGAACAGGTGCACGCGGACCGTGGACTCGTTCAAACCCATGATGGCACTGACCTCCCGTGCTGGTCGGCCCTCGAAATGGCTCAAGATCACGGCGGTCCGCTGTCGCGCTGGAAGTCGATCGACGGCTGATTCCAACTGTGCGCGCCGTTCCGTGGCGAGCAATGCCGCTTCGGGCGACGGTTCGTGACTGGCCGGGCCGTTGTCGGCCATGCCTTCGCGAGGCTCGGACTGCACCAGCCATCGGGCCCGGCGGGTTCTGGCTTTGAGTCGGTCGAGGCACGCGTTCACCAGGATGCGGGTGAACCACAACTCGAAAAACAGGTCCTCGCGGAAGGACGGCAGGTGGAGGAACGCCTTCAGAAAAGCGTCTTGAACGACCTCGTCCACCTCGGCCGGGTCACGCAGGTAGTGATACGCGATTCGGGACGCCCGGCGTTGTTGTCGATCGACAATCTCGCCGAACCGCTCTGCGGCCCGGGCGCGTTGGTCATCCGCCAAGAGCCGTTTGATCTCGGCTGCGAGCCGAGTCTCGACGGCAACGGGTCGAACTTCGTCGCCGGCCGCCGCTGTGGATGTCATCGTCATCAGAAGAAACGCGCTCGGGTCATCGTGCTCCGGCCACCCTGGCCGTACGCGTCAGTATAATTGAAGTAGACGACGCGTTGCCGCTCTTCGTTGACCCGGGTCGAGGAAAGGGCGTCATGGATAGAAAAGACACGCGATGAGGAGTGAACCGCAATCAGCGCCGACGATCCTGCTTGTGGAGGATGAGCCGTCGATGCGCTCTCTCATTCGGCGCATGCTCGAGGGGGCCGGTTACGACCTCATCGTGGCAAAAAACGGCGACGAGGCGCTCGCGCTTGCAAACGAACATACCGGCGCGATCGATCTGCTGGTTACTGATGTCGTGATGCCCCGCATGAACGGGTTCGAACAGGGCGGCTTCATCGGCGGCACGCATCCCGAGACCAGCGTCCTGTTTCTTTCGGGCCACGCCGAGGACTCGAGTTCGGTCCGGAAGGGGTTGAGGACCACGGGGCAGGCGTTCTTGCTGAAACCATTCACACAGGACGCTCTCCTCGGCAAGATCAAAGAGATTCTCGAGAGCTAGGACCCGATCAGGAATAACTTGACCATTCTGGACGTCGAGGCGCTCGTTCGGCAAGGCGTGAGGAGTGCACATACCGGGAGTATGTAAGCGACGAACAACGTAGCCGGACGGGATGGATCGGCGGTCAGAATGGTCAAGTTATTCCTGATCGGGTCCTTAGTCCGTCCTCTCTAGCCAGGTTCCCGGATAGTAGTGAGCCAGAATCTGTTCGACCGTGCTGCCGGCGCGGGCACGGACGATGGCCCCGGTCTGGCAGAGTCCAACGCCGTGTCCGAACCCCTGGCCGGTGAACTCGAAACCGTCTGGCGAGGTCTCGACCCGAAAGAACGTGCTGCGGAAGGCACGGGCACCCAGTTGCCGGGTGATGACGGCGCGGAACCGGGTGGCGCGCACGAGCCGGCGCTCGCGTCCGCGAATCTCGATCTGCGTGGCTCGCCCCGTCGCATCCCGGTGCGTGATGGACACGTCGTCCAGTCGTCCACCCACAGCGGTCCCGGTATCGGTGTTCAGCATGCGTCGGAGATGGTCGCGCCCCAGGACGAGGCGCCAGTGGTTGCGTGCCTCCGTGACGCAGAAGGCGTCCGGCACTCCGGCGAGGTAGTCGGGGGCCGGGCCGCCCCAGACCGCCGTGGCCGAGCTCGTATGTCCGCCGCAATCCGCGTGGAACAGCGCCTCGATCGGACCGCTCCCGCTGGTGATGATTACACCGCGGGTGTCGGCGACGGCGTCCGCGACCACACGCGCCAAGGCCGCACCCTGGGTGGCGGCGGGTACGTAGACCTGGCAGTGGGTCGATGAGCAGAGGTCGAAGCCCTCGCTCCGGTGTCGACCACGATTCGCCAAAGCATACGTCCGGGCCAGGATAGCCTGTAGGCGAGCCAGCGGTCCGCCCACCGCGTCATCCGTGTCGATCGGCATTTCGGCCGGCACCGATCCGCGAACGTACTCCTCCAGCGACAACCTCCGCACCTCCCGGTCAAGGCCGGTTCCAACCTCCACCCGCAGGGTCACCGCGTGGTCCGGCCGCGGCGCCGGCGCCGGCGCCGGAGACGGCGGCGCCACGCGCGATACGCACCGCGCGGTGACAAGGGCGAGGAGGAGGACCAGAAGCACCCGCGCGAGGCGGAGCCGTCGGGCGACATGCGGCGCGGTCTCAAGGTGACGGGTCATGACAACGGTCTTATCGGACGGATGAGGAATGGGGTGCACACGGCTGCCCAGAACCGCGTATTTGACGGGATTCCCGGCTGATCGTACGATGTGCCGCCATATTTTGTTGAGACTATCCCTACTTTTGTACACACCTAGCGGGCACCAACGGAGTGACACGTGACAGCGGATCAGCGTCTTGAGGCAGTTGGCATCGTAGACCCGGCGTCAGTATTTTGGAATCTGTCCACCGCCGCGCTGTACGAGGAGGCCGTCGCGCGCCGCGAAGGGACGGTGGTGGCCGGTGGTCCGATCGTGTGTCGCACCGGACAGCACACGGGACGGTCTCCGAATGACCGATTTCTGGTCGAGGAACCGACGAGCGCTGGGAATATCGACTGGGGCACCGTGAACCGTCCGATTGCGGGCGACCGGTTCGACGCGGTGCATCGTCTGGTCGGGGAGCACCTACGCGACAAAGACCTCTTCGTCCAGGACTGTTACACCGGCGCCGACCCATCGTTCCGGCTGCCCGTACGCGTGGTCACGGAACGTGCCTGGCACAGTCTGTTCGCACGTCACATGTTCATCACGGAAGTGGATCGCTCCAGGCTGAACGAGTTCCAGCCGGAGTTCACAGTGATCGACGCCGCGACGTGTCGCGCCGATCCCGCGGTGCACGGCACCAACTCGGACGTGTTCATTCTGCTGAACCTCGCCAAAAAGCTGGTATTGATTGGCGGGACCGCGTATGCCGGAGAGATCAAGAAGTCGATCTTCACGGTCATGAACTATCTGCTCCCGTTGCGCCGGGTCATGCCGATGCACTGTTCGGCCAATGTTGGCGGGGACGGCGATGTCGCGCTGTTCTTTGGACTGTCAGGCACCGGCAAGACCACCTTGTCGAGCGACCCGGCACGTCATCTCATCGGCGACGACGAGCATGGTTGGAGCGACGAGGGTGTGTTCAACTTCGAGGGCGGCTGCTACGCGAAGATGATCAAGTTGTCGGCGGAAGCCGAGCCGCAGATCTACGCGACGACCGGTCAGTTCGGGACCGTGCTGGAGAACGTGACCGTCGACCCCGTGACCCGCCAACTCGATTTCGACGATGCCTCGGTCACTGAGAACACCCGCGGCGCCTACCCGCTCTCGGCCATTGATGGCGTGGTCCGGTCGGGCCAGGCCGGGCACCCGCGTAACGTCATCATGCTGACCGCCGACGCGTTCGGGGTGTTGCCGCCAATCGCCCGACTCTCACCGGCTGCCGCGATGTATCACTTCCTGTCTGGGTACACCGCCAAGGTGGCCGGTACCGAGCGAGGAGTGACCGAGCCCACGGCCACGTTCAGTACGTGTTTCGGGGCCCCTTTCATGGTGTGGGCGCCAGCGACCTACTCGGCGTTGCTGGGAGAGCGTCTGGCCGCCCATGGGTCTACCACGTGGCTTGTCAATACGGGCTGGACCGGCGGGGCGTTCGGCACGGGACATCGGATGCCGATCGCCCACACCCGCGCCCTGATTACCGCGGCTCTGGCCGGTCACCTGGACGACGTGCCGTGCGAGACCGACCCGGTCTTCAATATCGACGTGCCGCTCAGTTGTCCGGGAGTGCCGTCCGAGGTGTTGCGGCCGCGGCAGACTTGGGCGAACCCCGCCGACTATGACGAGCAGGCCGGAAAACTGGCCGCGATGTTCAGGAAGAACTTCGGGTCGTTCGCCAACTCCGCCGAGGCCGAGGTCTTGGCGGCCGGTCCTCGCGCGAGCTAGTGTCCTGGCGCTGGTATGGCGAGTACCACGGCGTTCGAACCGGTCATCGGGCTCGAAATTCACGCGCAGCTGCGAACCGAGACGAAGATCTTCTGCGGGTGCGCCACCGCGTTCGGGGCGGCCCCGAACTCGCACGTGTGCCCCGTGTGTCTCGGGTTTCCGGGAGCGCTCCCGGTGCTCAATCGTCAGGTCGTCGAACTGGCGATGCGAGTCGGACTGGCGCTGGGGTGCACCATCCAGACGCGCTCGATTTTTGCGCGGAAGAACTACTTCTATCCCGACCTGCCGAAGGGATATCAAATCTCGCAGTACGAGCACCCCATCGCCACGGACGGTGTCCTGAACTATGAGGCGGATGACGGACCGCACTCGGTCCGAATCCTCCGCGTCCATCTGGAAGAGGACGCCGGGAAATCGCTCCATGTTGGCACCAGTGGGGGGGACGGGCATAGCCATCTCGATTTCAACCGCAGCGGGGTGCCGCTCGTCGAGATCGTCACGCATCCGGACTTGCGTTCCGCGGCCGACGCATCAGACAGTTTCGCCCGGCTGCGGGCCATTCTGCTGGCCGTTGGCGCCAATGACGGCAATATGGAGGAGGGGAGTCTGCGGTGCGACGCCAACGTGTCGATTCGTCCGGTTGGTCAGTCGCAGCTCGGGGTCAAGGTCGAGGTCAAGAACGTGAACTCCTTTCGCTTCCTGGCGCGTGCGATCGAGCACGAGGTGACCAGGCAGACGGCGCGGCGCCTCGCCGGTGACCGGGTCGTCCAGGAGTCCCGCCAGTGGGATGAAGCGTCGGGCCGTACGGTGTCGATGCGGAGCAAGGAAGAGGCGCATGACTACCGCTATTTTCCGGAGCCGGACCTGCCCCCCGTCGACGTGACCGACGAGTGGATCGCCGAGGTGCGCGATAGCTTGCCAGAACTCCCCGAGGCCAGAAAACAGCGGCTGATCCGAGATTATGCGTTGTCGTCGTCCGACGCGGGACAGATTGCGGAGACTGCGTCGTTGACGCGGTTCTTTGAAGCGACCGCCGCCGTGGCCACCAATGCGCGGGCCGCCGCCAACTGGGTCACGGGGGAAGTGACCAGACGACTCAAGCAGGACGGTGGGGGCGTCGACGCCGTCGCCGTGACACCTGACGCGCTCGGTCGTCTCCTGGCCATGGTCGACGGCGGACGGGTGAGCGCTAGCGCGGCGAAGGACGTGTTCGAGTTGATGT
>CAUZAY010000266.1:0-5948 GCA_963577695.1 Vicinamibacteria bacterium
GGCTTCTATGTCAAGGGCCAGGCCTTCGACCTGCGTCTCCTGCTCGGCGATGACCGTCTGGCCGACCGCTATCGCGAGGGCGCCATGGTGATCTCCCGCCTGTGCCCCGTCGACTATCACCGCTTCCATTTCCCCGCCGCCGGTGCGCCGTCGTCTCCCGGGCGCATCCCCGGACACCTCTGGTCGGTCAGTCCGATCGCCTTGCGGCGAAATCTCCAGTTTCTGACTCAGAACAAGCGCTTCCTGACCGTGCTGCGCTCCGAGACGGCCGGACAGATCCTCATACTCGAGGTTGGGGCCACCAACGTCGGCAGCGTCGTCCAGACCTACACACCGGACGAGCGCGTCGCCGCTGGAGACGAGAAAGGGTTCTTTCAGTTTGGCGGCTCCGTCACCATCACGCTCTTCGAACCCGGTCGGGTTGCGCTCACCGATGACCTCCACCACCACTCCAGCCAGCAGATCGAGCTCTATGCCCGTATGGGAGACACGATGGGGCGTGTCCTCTAGGTTTTCCGACGAGGCGCCCGTCTGGCGGCGTTGCTGCGTCGGTCACAGCCCGCCTGTATTTTCCCCCTTCTCGCCTTGCTCGGCGGGTCCAGCCCCCGTCTCGGTGCCACGCGGCACTTTCACCACGGGCTGCTCGCACGCGGTTGGAAGCTCGTCGATTTCCGCAGATGCTGTGTCGTCTTTGTCAGGATGCCGCTTGTTGAGGCCCCGGTAACCCTCAGACTGCCGGGGCGCCGGAAACCAAAAAGAGCGCCCCGAAAGGCGCCCTGAGATTCCCCCCGTGCCAAGCTGGGAGGCGAAAGTGTGGTCGGGGCGAGAGGATTTGAACCTCCGACCCCCCGGTCCCGAACCGGGTGCTCTACCAGGCTGAGCCACGCCCCGACGCAATTTTCTATTCTATATCAGCCAGGCTGGTGAGTGCGAGCTCGTGGGTCGCCTCCAAGGCGGCGTGGTTCGTCCAGTTGGTGTGCAGCGGGGTCACCGATACCCATCCCGCTTGGATGGCCGCGTAGTCCGACGCCGCTTCGCTCTCCCACCGCAGACTGGCGGCGCCGATCCACACCATCGACTTGACCGTGTCCCGCACGGCCTGCATCGCCCCGATGGCCTGCTTGCGTCGCCCCTGCACCGTGGCGCGGATACCTCGGTGGTCGCCGCGGGGGACATTCACGTTCAGCAGCGTGTGGGGTGGGAGGCCTTGGGCCAGCACCGTGTCGGCCAGCCGGCGCGCCACCTCGGCGGCCGGGCCATAGTCCATCCGCCCGTCGCTCCGTTGCAGTGACACCGCGATGCCCGGTGCCCCCAGCAACACGCCCTCGAGTGCGCCGCCGACGGTGCCCGAATAGGTGACGTCCTCGCCGACGTTGAGTCCGTTGTTGATGCCGGAGACCACCAGATCCGGCAATTCGCCCAGCACGTCGGTGACACCCAGATTGACGCAATCGGTCGGGGTGCCGTCCACCGAGTACCACGACTCGGAGACCCGGGTCAGGCACAGGGGTCTGCGCAGCGTCAGGGCGTGACTGACCGCGCTGCTTTCTTCGGCTGGGGCCACGACCGTGACTTCCCCCACTGAGGTGAGAACGTCTGCCAGCGCCAAGAGACCATCGGCCTCGACCCCGTCGTCGTTGGTCACAAGTATGCGAGGCACGGTTAGGATCCGCTCAACGACTGCCCGGGTCAATACCGTAGCGTCGGGCCCACTCTAGACCGGCGAGCGTCGTGCTTCGCGGACGATACTCGCACGCAACCCAGCGGTCGTAGCCGACGTCGTCGAGCAGGTCGAACAGATACGGATAGTTGACCTCTTGGGTGCTGTCCGGTTCGTGGCGTCCGGGCACGCCGGCAATCTGGATGTGACTGATGATATCGAGATTGGCCTTGAGGGTCTCCGCGAGATACCCCTCCATGATCTGCATGTGGTAGATGTCGTACTGCAGGAAGACGTTGTCCTCCCCCACCAGGTCGATGATCCGCCGGGCCTGGGCGGACCGGGTGAGAAAATAGCCGGGGTTGTCCTGCGTGTTCAGCGGCTCCAGGAGCAGTCTGACGCCTTGTGGACGGGCGGCCGCCGACGCCCGGCGGAGGTTCGAGATGAACGTGGCCTCGGCCCGCGAGTCGTCGGTAGTTCCCGAGAGGCAGTGAACCTGACCGCAGCTGGCCGCCTCCGTGTACTCGAGCGCACGCGCAAAACCGGCTTCGAAGTCGGCTTCCTGATCCGGGAGGGCGCCGAGGGCGGTCGGCACGTTGAAGAGCACGGCCTCGAGATCGCTGTCCCGGAACGCCTGGCCGATCTCGGCGCTGGTCTGTTCGTAGGGGTTCTGGATCTCGGCCCCACGAAACCCGACCCGGGCCGCTAGGTCGAATCGTTTGAGCATCTCGACTTCCCCGAACATCATCGAGAAATTTCCGGCCAGTTTTGGCATCGTATCCTTGTCGCCTCGTGGCAAATGCGACGCCCATTATACGACCCGTGGTCCGCCCGGTCGGGTGTCGGTTGAGGGGGCACACGGTGGACGGTATCATCGGACCCAAAATGGCTCTTACTTCGTCAGATTCGAACGCGTTCGACGCGGTCTTGCTCATCAGCTTCGGTGGGCCGCAAGGCCCGGCCGACATCCGTCCCTTTCTGGCCAACGTCCTCCGCGGTCGTCGCGTGTCTCCCGCTCGCGTCGAGGAGGTGGCGCATCACTACGAGATCTTCGGGGGCGTCTCACCGATCACCGAGCTGACGGGACGGCAGGCCGACGGCCTCCGCGCCCGTCTCGAGCGTGACGGACCACCGCTCCCGGTCTACGTCGGCATGCGCAACTGGGATCCCTATCTCGTCGACACCCTGCGGGAGATGCGGCAAGCGGGCGTTCGCCGCGCTGTCGGGTTCATCCTTGCGGCGCACCGGTCTTATTCCAGTTGCGAGCAATACAAGCGCAATGTCGTCATCGCGCGACGAGCGCTCAGGGAGGCGGGTGGCGGTGATGTCGAGGTGACCTACGTGGGCGATTGGCACGACCACGACGGATTCGTCGGCGCGTGTGTGTCACGAGTACGAGAGGCTTGGGAGACGCTGCCGGAGCCGATGCGAGGCCGGGCCCGCCTGGTCTTCACCGCGCATAGTTTGCCGGTCAGCATGGCCGCTGAGAGCCGCTACGAGGAGCAACTGCTCGAGTCGGCCCGGCGTATCGCCGCCGGTGTCGGGAGCACTGACTGGGCGCTCGTGTATCAGAGTCGGAGTGGCCGTCCGCAGGACCCGTGGCTAGAGCCGGACGTCTGTGACTACCTGCGGGCGGAGCGTGAGCGTGGGCTCGAGGCGGTCGTGGTCTGCCCCGTCGGGTTCGTCTGCGACCATGTCGAGGTGCTCTACGACCTGGACCACGAGGCCGCCGCGGTGTGTCGGGAGGTGGGGATCGAATTGCGGCGCGCGGCCGCCGTCAACGACGACCCGCAATTTCTCGATCTGATGGCGGATATGGTCAGACGCACCGCAGACCGGTACGCGGCGGGCCGTCCGCTGCCCATCTGTGGGGAAAGCGAGCCGAGTTCGGCGTAATTGGCCGCCGGTCTTCAAGCCGGCCGGGGCGGGTCTACAGCCCCGCGGCTGCCAGTGACGTCGGGGAGGCGAGACGCGCGCCCGCCTCCCCCGTGATACGTCGTCGCTAACCGGCGACCGCGGCGGTCGCGCAGTGCTTGTCGAATGCGGCCGTCAACTGAGCCGCGATGGCCCCGGCTTCCTGGTTCTCGATCTGATGCCGCTCCATCATATACAGCAGCTTGCCGTCCTTCAGCAGCGCGATGGCCGGCGACGACGGCGGGTACCCGGTGAAGTAGCCGCGTGCGCGCTGGGTGGCCTCGGTGTCGGCGCCGGCGAACACGCTGGTCACGTGATCCGGCTTGACGTCGTGTTGTAACGCCTGGGCCACGCCGGGGCGTGCCTTGCCGGCGGCGCAGCCGCACACGGAATTCACCACCACCATCGTCGTGCCGGGCGTCTCGGTGATCGCCGCGTCCACCTCACCGGCGGTCTTCAACTCACGCACGCCGAAACGTGTCAACTCTTCCCGCATCGGGGCAATCATGAACTCTGGATACACAGGGGCTCCTTGGCTATTCCGATTCAGGCTCCAGCGTAGCACAGGCGAGCGGTCTCCAGACGACCGCCCACTCCCCCGCCCTCCGGCAGCGCCGTGCCACAGGAGGACCTCGTGGGTGGCCACGGTTCAGGTACAGAAGTGGAGCTCTCGGCCGGGAATCCAAACTTGATACGGATCGTATCAATGCATATACTCGTATCGACACAAGTTGAGGAAGGAGTTTCGCGGTGTGAAACAAGAGATCATCTTCATCAGCGTGGCGGCGCGGGTACTCGGCATGCACCCGCAGACGCTCCGCAAATACGAGCGTCTCGGACTCGTGCAGCCGTCACGCACGGTCGGGAGCATGCGGGTGTACTCGGCCGAGGAGATGGCGCGACTCCGCCTCATCAAACGCCTGGTGGAGGACTTGGGGGTCAACCTGGCTGGGGTGCAGCAGTTGTTGTCGATTGCCGACGTCGTGGATCGGATTCGTCCGCTGATGTCCGACCAGGCCCTGGATCGACCGGACCGCCGCCGGCAGCTGGGGCGCGAGATCAATCGGATTACGCGCTTGCTGGGAATGTGACCGGAATGTGGGGCCAGGGGGGCTGTCGCACGGGTGAGCCCTCCGCCCAGAGATGACATAGGGATCGAATGGATTTCAAGGACTACTACGAAGCGCTCGGCGTCAAGAAGGGGGCGAGCCACTCCGACATCAAGCGGGCGTTCCGTAAGCTGGCGCGCAAACACCATCCCGATGTGAATCCGGGCGACCTGACGGCCGAGCGGCGTTTCAAGGAGGCGAACGAGGCGCATGAGGTGCTGAGCGACCCCGAGAAACGACGGAAGTACGACGAGTTGGGCGCGAACTGGCGTCAGTATGAGCAGGCCGGTGCGGGCGGGGGGGCCCCGTTCGGTGGCGGGTCGCCGTTCAGAGGTGGCGGACGCGGCGGCACGCGCACGATGACCCCGGAAGAGGCCGAAGAGATCTTCGGTGGCGGCTCCCCGTTCTCAGATTTCTTCAACACGTTCTTCACCGGCGCGGCGGGTTCGGGCGCCACGCGTGGTTCGGTGGCGCGCCCAGGTCGCGACATCGAACATCCGATCACTCTGAACCTCGAGGAGATTGCGGACGGGGCTGGCCGGCGATTGGGGCTCGAGGGCGCGAGTGGCACGCAGAACGTAGACGTCAAGATACCGGCCGGCGTGGCCGATGGCTCGCGGGTCCGGGTGGCTGGGCGTGGTGAATCGGGGACGGGGGGCGCGCCGGCCGGCGACCTCTTTCTCAAGGTTCGGCAATCGCCCCACAAGACATTCACCCGCCGGGGGGCGGACCTCCACGTCGACGTGGCGGTGGGGGTGACGGTGGCGGTGCTCGGCGGCAGCGTCTCGGTGCCGCGCCTCCGTGGCAACCCATTGACGTTGAAGATTCCGCCCGGCACGCAGGGCGGCCAAGTGTTTCGCCTCAAAGGACATGGACTCCCGGTCTCCGGTCGTTCGAGTCACATCGGCGATCTCTACGCGACGGTCGGGGTCGAGATTCCGAGTGATCTGACACCGCCGCAGCGCGAGCATTACGAGGCGTTGGCCGCGATCGATGGGGGTACGCCCGCCAACTAGAAGGGGGATCAGATGAATCTGAAACGCTACACCGAGAAGGCACAGGAAGCGGTGCTGGCGGCACAGCAGCTGGCGGAGCGATCCGGTCATCCAGAGATCGACCCAGAGCATCTCCTGCGCGCACTTGTCGACCAGCCGGACGGCGTGGTGCCGAGCGTGCTGCGACAGCTGGGAGCCGAGCCGGCCCGCCTCCTGGCGGATGTCGACGCCGACCTCGGGCGTCGTCCGCACGCGCGCGGGGGCTCCGAA
>CAUZAY010000267.1:0-5900 GCA_963577695.1 Vicinamibacteria bacterium
TCTGACATCTCTCCGCACGGTGCCCAGGTCAGGGCGAAAATCAAGGATTGAGCGGTCTCGGGCGCATTTTATCACGTGGTCAGGCGGAGCCCGCCCATGCCGTCCGCCTGCGGACACCCCCGCTTGCTTGGTCCTCGACCCGGCGATAGACTGGGTTCCTCCGATTGGTGGTCGCGTGATCGGGGGGGTACCGACCGCCAGTGTGGTGACGGGTCGCAGCGCGGCCCGGACCCTGTGCAATCTCAGCCTATGAACCGCGTCAGGGCCGGAAGGCAGCAGCGCTAAGTAGTCACTGACATGTGCCGCAGGTTCTTCCGGGTCGCGGCTGAGACCCGCCACCACCGCGCGCTAGCAGACCGATCTCCCGACGCCCATGGCCTACCAGGTAATCGCCCGCAAGTGGCGCCCCCAGCGTTTCGATGACGTCGTCGGGCAGAAAGGCGTCACCCAGACGCTGCGCAATGCCATCACGCATGACCGGCTGGCGCAGTCGTTCGTCTTTGCGGGACCACGTGGGGTGGGCAAGACGACCACCGCACGTATTCTCGCGCGCGCGCTGAACTGCGTCACGGGAGCGACCGCCGACCCGTGCGGCGAGTGCGACGCGTGCCGGGAGATCGCCGAAGGGCGCGACATCGACGTGCTCGAGATAGACGCGGCGACGCACACCCAGGTCGAGAACATTCGGGAAGTGATCATCGCGGGTCTGGCGATTCAGCCGGTGCGTGACCGCTATAAGGTGTTCATCATCGACGAGGTGCACCAGCTGTCAGCCAGCTCGTTCAACGCGTTGCTGAAGTCGGTCGAAGAGCCACCGCCGCACGTCGTCTTCATCATGGCGACCACCCTGCTCGACAAGATTCCGGACACCATCTTGTCGCGCTCGCAGGTGTTCGAGTTCCGGACCATCGGCACGGCGGCTATTACCGAGCAGTTGCGTACGATCGCCGACACCGAGGGGGTGACGATAGATGCCGCCGCCCTGGCATTGATTGCGCGGGCCGCCGACGGGAGCATGCGCGACGCGCAGAGCGCGCTCGACCAGGTGATTGCGTTCGCGGGCGAGTCGGTGTCGGTCGATGAGGCGGCGTCGGTGCTGGGGTTGGTGGGACGCGACACGGTGTTCGACATTGCGGAGACCGTGGCGGACGAGACGGCGCCGCGGGTGTTCGAGCTGGCGGGTCGATTTGTCGAGTCGGGCTACGACTTTCGTGCGGTGTGCCGCGAGCTGACTCGATTGGTGCGCGACCTGCTGGTGCTGAAGGTGGACCCACGCCGGCTGACCGATCCGGAGATTGCCGCGGAGCAGGAGCGTGACCGTCTGCAGGCGCTCGCTACGAGGTTTTCGCAGGAGGATCTGCTGCGCGGATTCGATGTGTTGTCGCGCGCAGAGTTCGAGATCAGAAGCGCCGCGCAGCCGCGGTACCACTTCGAAATGGCCATGCTGCGCTGGATGCATCTGCGCAAGCTGGTGCCGCTCGCCGAACTGGTTGATGGCCTCGAGCAATCGCCCGTTCCTGCGCCTCGGGTCATGCCGACGCCGGCGTCGGGCGAGGCGCCGGCTCCCCGAGACACGGCGAGTGCCGCCCCACCGCGGCGGCCGGCACCGGCCCCGGCCGTCCGGTCGAAGCCGGCTGAGAAGCCCGCCCCTGCGACTGCGTCCCCTGAACCGGCGGCGCCGATGGCCGGTGACCCGAAAGGGGCGTTCCTCGGTGAGCTCAAGCGGACGAAGAAGTTCTTCTACGGCACGGTGGTCGCGCAGGCGCAACGCATCGAGGTCGATGGCGCGAAGATCGTGTTCACCTACACCGAGGCGCAGCAGACGTTGGCCGATCAGGTCGGCACGAGTCGTCCGTGGCTCGAGGCCTTGGCCGCCAAGACGATCGGCCGGAAGATGGCGGTCGCGGTGAACCAGGTGGCTGAGGCCACCCCGGCCGCCACGCCGTCGCCGGCAGAGTCGCCACCGACGGTAGATCCTCGGCCGGCGACGCTGGAATCTCCCTCGGAACCGACGCCGCCGACTGGGCCGCCCGGCGATCTGAACCTGTTGCAAGAGGAACCGTACGACCCTCCGATGGCCCCGGCCGAGCCGACGCCTGGGTCGGTGAAGTTGGGTCTGGCGAGCCCGGTGCTCGGCAGTCCGGTACAGGACGACCCAACGACGCAGACGCCAGCGCGCGCGCGCGACCGACCGGTCGTCGATGGGCCGGCCGACGATCTGTTTTCACAGGCGATGGGCGACAAGGCGGTGCAGAACATGCTGGAAGTGCTGCCGGCCGAGATCAAGGACGTCGAGGAGATCTAACACGCGGGGCGACACGCTGAGCGGGACGAACGCATGAACATTCAAAAGATGATGCGGCAAGCGCAGGAAATGCAGGAGAAGCTGCAACAGCGACTGCGCGAGACCACGGTGGAGGGGACCGCTGGCGGCGGTATGGTCACCGTCACCATGAATGGCGTGAAGGAAGTGCAGGGGCTGAAGATCGACCCCGAAGTGGTCTCAGCGGAAGACGTGGAGATGCTGCAAGACCTCATTGTGGCCGCCATCGCCGAAGCGCAGCGGCGCGCCGACGAACTCATGTCTCAGCAGATGGGGGGCATGATGGGCGGGCTGAATATTCCCGGGCTGACATGATCCAGATAGAGCCGCTGGCTCGGCTGACCGAAGAGCTGCAGAAGTTGCCGAGTATCGGGGCCAAGAGCGCCCAACGCCTCGCCTTCCATTTGTTGAAACAACCCCGCGAAGAGGTGGACCGCCTCTGCGATGCGCTCCGCGACGTGAAGGAACAGATCACCAACTGTTCGGTGTGCTCCAACATCACGGATAGTGACCCCTGCTTCTACTGCACGGACGAGGGTCGCGACCGTCAGACGATCTGCGTGGTCGAAGACGCCCACAACGTTGCCACCATTGAACGGACCGGCGACTTTAAAGGCACCTACCACGTGTTGATGGGCGCCCTCTCCCCGCTGAAAGGCGTGGGGCCGGACGAACTACATATCAAGGGTCTGCTGCAGCGGGTGAGCGCCGATGGCGTCACCGAGGTGATTCTGGCCACCAACCCGAACGTGGAAGGCGAGGCCACCGCCATTTACCTGTCCAAGCTGCTCAAACCGCTCGGCGTACGGTGCAGCCGCATCGCGATGGGGGTGCCGGTTGGGAGCGACCTGGAATACGCCGACGAGATCACGATGCTCAAGGCCATGGAAGGCCGCCGCGAGCTCTAGGATTTCCTGGCGCAGCGCCTGCCTGGACGGCGTTGCTTCGTCGGTCACAGCCTGCCTGGTTGTTCCCTCCTAGCGCCTGGCCAGACGAACGCCTCGCCAGGAAATCCCGTCAGCGGGGAGGCGGCTATAGCTTGCTCCCTAGGACCGCGGATAGTACCTGCTTGGTTGCTGGTGCACGGCGTCCACCGGTCTCTGTCGCGAGTTCCTCCCGCAGCCGTTCGAATCCGGTTTTGTCGTCGACGTCATACCACGGGTCCAGCAGCTCGACCCGAAGACCGAGCCGTTCGGCCGCCGCTACGGTATCGGCTCGCGTCCATTCCGAGCTCCAGCGGATGGTGCTGAACAGATCAGGGATTGCCGCGGTGACCGGGTTCCGACTCAGCCCCATCAAGTAGTACCCGCCGTCGTCGGCCGGACCCAGCACGACGCGATCGTGGCCTGCCAGTAGTCGTCCGAGGGCTTCGTCTATCCGCGACACGGGCAGCGTCGGGAGATCAGACCCGATCAAGACGACCGGCGAGTACCCTCGCCCGAACAGATCCTCGAACACGCCGCGTTCCCGGGCGCCCAGGCTGTCGCCCCGCTGTGGCAACAGTTGGTCCGGAGCGAGACCGACCTCGTCAAATCCCGCGGTGCCGCCGTCGGCGATGTAGGCGACGCGCAGGGTGGCGCCGTCGACCGATGCGCCGGCCGAGACAATATCCTCGAGAAATGCCGCGTAGAGTCGACGCCGGTCTGACTCGTCTGGGAGCACCCCGGCCAATCGGCTCTTTGGCGCTCTGGTGCCGCGCGGTGAGCGTGCCATCACGGCGACGGCTGGGCCCAGGTTCGCCACCGGCTCGGTGATGTCAGACATGACCCGAGACGTCGTCGCCGGCCCGTGCGGTCTCCGCCTCGGCGATGATACGGTTCACGGATAACCCTTGGCTCAGCAGGAATCCGCCTCCCACCGCCATCCACACCAGCTGACGCGCCTTGCGCACGATGGCGAGCGTGACGCCGGCCGCGCTGCCAAACGCGAGCAGTTCGGCAAACGTCGCGGTGCCGGCCTCATCGACGCCGATGCGCATGGGCACCACTTTGAACGCGACTTGGATGAACCGGTTCGTGGACTCGAGCAGGAACGCGTCGAGCGCGGTGGGGGTGACCGCGCTGATTAGCGACAGCACGACATACACCTCGAGGACCGCCAGTGCGTGGAAGGTGAGTTCCCACCCGGCGAGCCGGGCCAGGCGACGTGGTTCACGTGGGTAGAGTCCGTAGATGCGGTCCTCCACGCGTCGCACCCGACCGCTCCAGTGCGACAGCAGTCCACCGTCCGACCGGCGACGTTCGAGCAGATCAAAGAACCCGCTGGCGACCCGGATCCGTTTCCAGATGATGGCGTGGGCCACCGCGACAAGCACGATGAGCGTGACTACCACCAGCGCCACCCCGACCAGCCACCGGACCTCGGAAGTACGGAGACGGAACGCCAGCGCCAGCCCGCCGCTGGCGATTACGAACGCGGCCGACAAGGCGTAGAAGAGGTTCTCGACGGCCAGGGCCGGGAGGGTCCGGGCTACCGGCTCGCTGTCGCGCGCGAAGAGCGCTTTGGCCGGTTCGCTGACGAGGACGCTGAGGAGCGTCACCACATTACCGACGGTGTCGCCGGCGACCACGGCGCGAAAGGCCAGCCATGGTCCGAGCCGGTGCGACCCGCGTACGCAGCTGCGCCAGGCCATACCTCGGGCGGCGAATCGAAACCCCCCCAAGGCGACGATTCCGAGGAACCCCCACCCCAGGCGTTGAATGTCATCAGCGATTTCTCCCAGGCCGACTCGTCGCACGTAGAAGACGAACAGCGCGGTTCCAACCACGGCCGCCGCGACACCGAGCAGCGAGAGACGAGCCCGGGGGGCGCCGCGGGTGGGTCTGTCCGTCATGCCGTTTCAATCTTGCGACCAGCCGTTGCGGCCCGGCATAATGCCCGAATGCCCTTTGCGGCGTTTCCCGTACCGGCCGCGTTCATTCTACTTGCGGTAGGGTTGCTGGCCTGTTTTCAGGGCTACCGGCTCTTCCGCTGGCTGTTGGCCATCTACGGATTCGTGGGCGGCGCGTTCATCGCGGGACAGTTCGTCGGAGGCCTGGGACCGTTGGCGTCGGCTGGCGTCGTGGTTGGGGGCGGGGTGGTCGGCACGCTGCTGTTCTTGTTGGTGTACCTGGCCGGCGTCGCCATGCTCGGCGCCGGACTCGGCGTACTCGCGGTGAGCCTGTTCTGGACCCCGGAGAACGGCGACGCCGAGGTGTGGGTGGTCGTGGTCGCCTGTCTGGTCGGCGCCATCGCGGCCGTCACGCTGCAGCGCTACGTCATCATCGTCAGCACGTCGTTCGGTGGCGCCTGGACCGCGCTGGTCGGGGCCTTGGCGCTGGGCGGCCATGCCGACGCGCTCGCCGCGGCGAGTGGCGACCCGTGGCTGCTCTATCCCATGGCGCCGGCCAACGGTCAGGTTCCCTTCGCCCTCGGTTGGTTCGGGCTCGGCCTGCTCGCCGCGCTCGTGCAGCTCCGTGGTTCCAGCGCCGCCCGCCGTCGCGCGGACGACGACGACTGATTGACCATCGCTGGCCTCTCAACTAAAATCAGTGATTACTCGGCGTGTCTCCCACCTGTTTTTGATGTCGAGCCGCAC
>CAUZAY010000268.1:0-5887 GCA_963577695.1 Vicinamibacteria bacterium
TGGCCGAACTCTACGGGCAGGCGGGCATCGGAGACGGTCTGGCCGAGCATGACGGCACCATCGAGGAGCTCGTCACCGCGCTCGGTACGCTGCCCTTGCTGCACGAACCCGGCGCGGCCTTCAGCTACGGGCTGTCGGATGACGTCCTCGGCCGACTGGTTGAAGTCGTCTCCGGCGTGTCGTTCGACGAATTCCTCCGCACCCGCCTGTTCGAACCGCTGGGGATGGACGACACATCGTTCTACGTGCCTGCCTCGAAAGCCAGCCGGATGGCCGCGGTCTATACGCCGACCAGCAGCGGTCTCACTGAAGTCGAGGGGACGGTCGAGGGCACCCACCTCGTCTACTCCTCCACCTACTCCACCGGCGAGCCTCGCCGTAATTTCTCCGGCGGGGCCGGTCTCTCGTCCACTGCCCACGACTACGTGCGATTCCTCCAGATGCTGCTGAACGGCGGCGAGTTGGGCGGCGCACGGATTCTCAGCCCGATGACCGTCGACCTGATGACGAGCAATCAGATCGGCGACACCCCAGTCGGTGCGATCGTGCAACCCGGCAGCGCCGGGTTCGGGCTCGGGGTAGCCATCCGTGGCGGCCCCAGCGTCGACGGCGAGCTCGGTTCGGCCGGCGCCTACTACTGGAGTGGTTTCTTCAACACCGTTTTCTGGATTGACCCGCGGGAGCAGCTGATTGGCGTCCTCATGACCCAGGTGTTCCCCGGCACGTCAGATATCCAGGACAAGTTCCGGCTCATGGCCTACCAGGCCATCGTCGAACGGTAGTGTCCGGTAGCCGTGTTTCACAAGATGAGTCGACGACGGGGCATGGCGCGAATCACGGCCAGGACACCAGTGGGACCGAAGTAGGGCGAGACGCCACAGAGCCCGCGCGCGAGCGAGTGGCCACGACCAGACCACTAGTCCGAGGCCTGCCCCGAGCGGATTCACCGCCATCGAGTTGCTGATGGTCGTGGCGGTGATCGTCATCATCGCGGCTATTTCCATGGCTGTGCTGGAGCGAGCGCGGCACTATGCGGCGGAGGGCTCGGCCATCGGGTCGATGCGGACCATCAACTCCGCCCAGTCGGCGTATGCGGCCGCCTGCGGCGGTGGGTTCTACGCGCCCAGCCTCGTCTCGCTGGGAGCCGCGCCGCTCGGCGAGAACGGCGCCGCCTTCGTCGCCGAGGGTCTGAACACTGATCCGTCGTACAAGAGCACCTACACCATCACGCTGTACCCGGGCCCGAACGCTCCAGGGTCGGCCGAGTCCTGCAACGGCCTTCCGGCCGGGTCGGCCGTCTATACCTACTTTGTTGGTGCGGATCCGCCGCCGGCCGGCGGCATGCGCTACTTCGGAACGAGCCAGTCAGGCACCATCTATCGGTCGGAGACGCGGGTGGCCGTCACCTTCGACGGCGCCCCTCCGGGCGCCGAACCAATCGAGTAGGTGGTTTCCTTGCGAGGCGCCCGTCTGGACGGCGTTGCTTCGTCGGTCACGCCCAGCTGGCGGCCGTAGCAAGGGCCTTTAGGCCCGCTGAGCGATCAGCGCCCCTGAAGGGGCTTGCTACGATCCCACGGCCGCCGTTTCCTCAGGAGACGAACGCCTCGCCAGGAAACCACCGAGGGGGTCGTTCAGTACAGCCGCCGCAGGCCTTCGGTCAGCTCGATGTAGACGCCCCACGGGTCGGTCAGGAAGGCGTAGCCGATCCCCGAAGAGTGGAGGGTGTAGGGCACGTCGAGAGTCACCCCTTGTGCTTCGAGCCGCTGGCAGAACGCCTCGAGATCGGTGATCTCGAAGCCGATGTGGTCGAGCATCCGACCCCTGGTGGGCGCCCCGCCGGCGTCGGCGTTGTAGGAGAAATTGAGATTGATGCCAGGCAGGTCGACGGCGTCGTAGCGCCAGCGCGTACCAGGCGCGCCGCCGAACATCCTGGCATACCACTGCTGCGCCTCTTGCACCGCGTCGGCATCCTCAACCAGGTAGAGGTGGAGGTGGTGCGCAATGATCGGCAGGTCGAGGGGGCGGTTGTGTCGGGACGCGAGGGCGGCCGGCGCGTCATCCTCGTCGTCGTCGAGGGTGAACGTCAGGTTCGTGGCCGTGTCGTCGAACAACTCGATCCGCTCCCCTTCCGGCGAAAACACGTTCGTGACTCCGGACGGTGGCGGCTCGAACTCGAAACCAGCCGCGGCAATGGTGTCCAGCGACTGCACTCTGAACGCCATATGGTTCACGATCGATCCTTCGGTGCCACCCTCCGGTTCGCCCTGACTGAGGAACACCAGCACGTCTGGAAACTTCATCACCACCGATTGACCGAAGGACGCGACCTCGCCGCCCAGCGACTCCCAGAACCGTTGGTTCGCTTCGACGTCCCGCACGTAGTAGTGCAGGTGTCCCATGGCCACGCCCGCTTCGTTGGGTGGCGAGAGCTGGGCCGAGGCCGGCGCGCTCAGCCCGAGCAGTGTGACCAGCACGGTGACAGTGAAGCGACGCATGCGCGTCATGGTCCCGCCGCCGCCTCCTCCACCCGGGCACCGCCCAGCATGACCGGCATCGAGTAGTTGCCCTCGTGGCAGGCGAACTCGAACATCGGCTCTGGGTTCAAACGCAACGGCACCGACGCGGTCCAGGGGCTGGTCCAGTTTTCGGGGTCGGTCACCGTGAACGTGTACTCCAGCGTGTCGGCGTCAACGCGGGTGAACCGCTCGACGAGTCGGGCACTGGCGGTGGTGCCTCTCCATTTCCGCTTGGGGTCGAAGTTCCGGGTCTCGACCACGAGCGTGTCCCCTTCCCAGTGACCACGCGAGTCGCCTGACCACTGCAGCACGTCGGGGTCCAGATGGGGCGTGCCGTCCAGCGGAATGACCCGTGATGTATTGACCATCTCCGTCATCACGACCACGGTGTCCGGAGTTTGGAACAACTGCATGTTGTTGTTGTAGGCGCTCGGGGTAAACGGAGGACCGGCATTGAAGCCCAGGATGCACCGCACGCCCGAGCTGAAGTTCTCCCACGTGTCGGCCGGATGCTCGGCGGCGTAGGCGCGTCGTTCATCCGCGCGTCGCTGCCCGGCTGCTGTCAACGACGGGTACCGACCATTGGGCGGATAGATGATGAGCGATGTCCGTCGGGTGTCGATGCTTCTGGTACCCGAGTCTATCCAAAACTGGTTGTAGGAGCCTGGGGCCTCGCCCGCTCCCCTCCGGTCCACGTTCGCGCCGCTCGTAGTCCGCTCGGGCGGCTTGTTCCACAGGCGGGCCTCCCGGTCGACTGCGGCCTGGTCCAAGGCCGCGGCCTCCTCGGCCGTCAGAAACTCCTGATCTCCATACCGCTCTGGGCGTTGCATCGGGGTGATGGTGCGAAAATCCCACACGCCTTGCAGGTCGGGTTGTCCCCACGCGGTGCGCGGCGCCGGAGCTTGAGCCGCCGCCGGCTGGCCCCCCGCCACGAAGAACACGGAAGACGCGACCATAACGGCCATGAACGTCCCGACCCCAATGTGCGAATCCCGCTCCTTCTGGTCACTCATGTGCGCTCTCCCTGATCACGGGTCTCTGCGATCGGCTCGCGGCTCGCAGTCGCCCACCGCAAAGCGACCGCCGGGCTTCAGGACCGTGGCGATGTCGCCGCCGGTCCGACCGCGGTGGTTCGGCTAGGGCGAGACGGTCACCTGGACCAGGGCTGAGGTCCAGCAGCACTGGAACCCGCCGCCGCCGACACCGGTCTCGTCGAGCGCCTCGGCCCGCAACACATAGTCGCCGGGGGCGCTGAAGATGGCGGTCGTCGTCGGGTTTTGATCGGCAGTGTCCGTGAATCGTTGCGAGGCCTCGGCGAACTCGACAGGCGCCGGCCCGCGTTGCAGGTGCCAGCGGATGGTCAACGCAGACCGTCGAAAGCCACCAGGTCCGTCCTCACCGCCGCCTTCCGGCTTGACATCCGAGGTCCAGACGCTCAGTTCGAGGGGGGTGCCGACACTGGCTGACAGTGTGTGCGTAATGCCGATCGGCGGACCGGTGCTTCCGGCCCCGTCGGCGGCAAAGCGGATCGTCGGCGGCTCGTTACCGTTCGCGGCGTCCCTGAGCGGCTCGATGAAATACGGCGCCTGCAGATGCACCGGAATCGAGGCCGGCTGGTCGTTGGCTCTCAGCACCCAGCGCAGGTCGCCGTCGAAGTCACCCGGCACCTGGATGCTCAAGACGCCCCAGGAGCGTCCCGGCGGAAAATGCGTTGGCTGCCCACGGTCTTCAGGTCCCGGCTCGAACCGGTTCAGCTCGCCCACCGGCAGATCGATCGTCTCATCCGCGTTCGAGTTGAAGAACCCGACGAGAATGGTGGCCGTCCCATCGCCATTCTTGTACCAGCCCTCGAACATCGGGGCCACCGGGGACCCGAACGCGCGCAGGCTTCCCGGCGGCTGCGCCGACGCCGATCCGACCGCGATGGCCATCAGCAAGCAGACCGCGCCAGCCCGCAACATCCGCATGCCCAACCTCCTCGTACGTGACGGAACCGCCCCGAATTACGGAGCGGCTCCAGATAGTGCAAATAGCGAATCTCCAATGCCGATCGCGGCCAGTTACTGTTCGCCGCCGTCAGTCGTCTCGGCCAGCGCGGCCTCACGCTCCGCCTTTGCCGCCTCGAAGTCCTCATCGTCCAGGTAGGTGACGTTGACCCAGGCGTGAGCCATCTCGTCCACCGTGCGGTCGCCCCACCCGACCCACTGGTTCGGGTCAGGATTGGAACGGTTGGCCGAGGTGTTGTCCCACCACGACGTGATCTCGACGACCGTACCCTTCGGCAGCAGGGGCGCGGCGTTGTCGGCGTAGACGTAGTTGTTGTGCCAGTTGAAGTTGAAGTCGCTCACCCGGCTCAGCACCCGGCTCCGGCCGTCCGGCGTGATCGCGGTCATCTGCATCCCCTTGCCCCGCAGATGCTGATGCGGCTGGAAGTTCTCGATCCGACCATTCTCCCGCATCACATGGTGCTGCGACGTGGTCGTCACGCTGTTTGGCGGGAGCAGCAGGTTGTTGGGGCCACCCTCGATACCCATCCAGATGTTCAGCACCTGGCGATGCTTCGGCGGCGCGTCCTTCGGGTAGAAGTAGAGCCCCAGTTCGACTGAGTCGGTGACCTCTTCGCCCGCGGATGAATAGTGGATGTCCCACAGAATCTCGGACCCAGCTTTGATCAGCTTGCCACTGTTCTCCCGCATGATCTCGCCTTCTTTGCCGACCGCCCATTCCATGAGCAGTCCGGCGCCGCCGGCGGCCACGAGAGACTCCTTGTCGATGTCGTCCTCTTCCTGCTGCAACCTGGCCAAGGCGTGGTGGGTGATCTTGCGCCCCTCCGTCGTCGACGGACGCATCTCGATGGCGCGCACCCAACGGTCCTCGGTCAGCCCGGTCGGGACGAGCGGCTTCCACCAGTGGTCCTGCGAGAGCGCCGGCATCGTGTGAGGCGGCGAGGTGACGATCAGGTCGGGCGGTCCGCCGAACCGACCGGCGTAGTTCCAGACGTCGTCGTCGGCGAACACCGCGGCCGGCGGCAGGTCGGCAGGGTTGCCCCGCGGTGCCCCAGCGTCCGCCCACCGGACGATCGCGTCGATCTCGACCTGGGTCAGCGACCGGTCGTTCTGAAAGTCCTGGATCCCGACCGCCGGGTCGATGTGCCAGGGCGGCATCTGGCGCGTCTCGACCCGGTTCTTGATCGACCGAGCCCAGGGGCGCGACTCCGCGTAGTTCTGCAGCGACATCGGCGCGATGTAACCCGGCCGGTGGCAGGCTTCGCACTTGTCGCGAAAAATCGGCGCCACGTCCTTCGAATAGGTCGGCGTCGCGTCAGCCTGCGCGAGCGCTAGTCCCGGTAAGACCAGGGTCACGCCGAGCGC
>CAUZAY010000269.1:0-5881 GCA_963577695.1 Vicinamibacteria bacterium
GCTGCTCGTCGCTAATGGGCGTGGGAGATCCCCCGGCTTTGCCGGGGCGGCACCCAGGGTTTGACAGTTCCGGGAGTGGGTTTTTGGGTGTCCCTTCCAGAAACCCGATCGGCGTGGGCATGGCCTCTGATCGTGTGGGATCAGCGATGCCACCACGGGTTCCCGGTACCCGCAACCCGCAGTGCTGGCTCTTTCGGACGACGGATGCCCGCGTGTAGACACACCACGGCGGACGCCGCCGAGTGACGGCGTAGAAAACGGAGAGCGACGATCAGGCGGCGCGCCGTTCGTAGTGATGGTGCAAGCCGCCGACGTGCGGGACTGAGACAATCGTGCCGCCGGTCGGCGGGTCCGCCGCGCGCGGCACGGGCGCGTCCTTGTCGAGCGACAGATGCGTGCACCACTTGTGATAGTAGGCGAGGTACTGCTGGAGATGGTGGCGTAACGAGCGCTCGTTCCACACGATCACATGATCGAGACACTCTCGGCGGATCGAACCGATCAGACGTTCGACGTACGGGTTCTGCCACGGACTCCGGGGAGCGGCCAGGACGTCGTCGATCTCCATCGTCTCGAGACAGGTCCGAAAGGCCTCGCCGTAGATCCCGTCTCGGTCTCGCAGCAGGAATCGGGGCGCCGTGTCCCAGGGGAACGCGTTGCGGATCTGCTGCGTGGTCCACGCGGCCGTCGGATGTTCCGTGACATTGACATGCACGATCCGACGGCGGTCGTGACGCAGGACGAGGAAGATGAACAGCACCCTGAAGGTGGCCGTCGGCACGGTGAAGAAGTCGACGGACACGAGATCGGGCACGTGATTATTGAGAAAGCTCCGCCACCTCTGAGAGGGGGGCGCTCGGCGTCGTACCAGGTACTGGACACGGTGGCCTGGGCAATCGAGATGCCCAGCTTCAGCAGCTCGCCATGCACGCGGGGTGCGCCGGATCCATCGACCGGGCACGCGCAAGGCTCGCGAGCGAGTGGGAGCAACGGGAGGCGTGACCGGCTTCGCAGCCAAGTGCCGACCGTGGCCTGGAGGATCGACCTGACAGGCGGTAGGATAGGCGCATGCATCTCAAGCTTGTACCGCTTGCCGTGGTCGGCGCGCTCCTGACCACGGCGTCTGATGTCTCCGCCCAGCCGGTCATCGACGCGACGCGGACGGGCGACCATCGCACTCTGCAGACGCTGGTGGGCGTCGACACCGACCTCGACGAGCCCCAGGGAGACGGCGCGACAGCCCTGCACTGGGCCGCGCATCGCAACGACCTCCGGGCGGCCGGGTTGCTCATCGAGGGCGGCGCGGCGGTCAACGTGGCGAATAATCTCGGCGCGACGCCGCTGTGGCTAGCCGCCAGCACCGGGAGCGATGAGATGGTGGCCCGCCTTCTCGAGGCCGGCGCCGAACCGGACGCCGCACTGGCGATGGGCGAGACGCCGCTGATGGCCGCCGCCCGGTCCGGCGACGTCGCGACGGTCGACGCCCTGCTGCGGGCGGGCGCGGACCCGAACGCCGCAGAGCTCGAGCGGGGACAGACCGCGCTGATGTGGGCGGCCGCGCAGCGCCATGCCGTCGTCGTCACCCGATTGGCCGAGGCGGGTGCCGACGTCCATACCCGTAGCACGGTCTGGCACCAGCTTGAGAACACCGCCGGCAACACCAACCCGAGCGGCAACTTCGAGATGGCGCACGGCGGATCGACGGCGCTGCTGTTCGTGGCGCGAAACGGTGACATCGAGACCGCCCGCGCGTTGATCGAGGCCGGCGCCGATGTCGACGACACCGCCGCCGCCGGCACCTCCGCGCTCGTCATCGCCGCCCATAGCGGACATGGTCCGCTGGGCATCTTCCTCCTGCAGGCGGGCGCCGACCCGAACCAGGCCGAGGCCGGCTACACGGCGCTGCATGCGGCGGTGTTGCGTAGTCAGGTCGCACTGATGGCGTCGCTGATCGACCACGGCGCGGAGATCGATGCCCTGGTCGAACGGGGCACTCCGGGCCGGCGTTTCAGCGGCGACTTCAGTCTGCGACACCAGTACGTCGGCGCCAACGCGGTATGGCTGGCCGCGCGGTATGGCGAACCGGAGATCCTCCACCAGCTCATCGACGCTGGCGCCGACCCGTTCAACGTGCCGGGCAACGGGATGACGACCGTACAGGCCGCCATGGGGATGCCGGGCAACACGGCCGAAGACCGCCGCAACCAGGTCGATGTCCCGCAGAAGATGGACCTGGCCGACGAAGAGGCGATGGTCATCCACCTGGCCACCGCGATGCTGGAGCTGGGGGTGGACGTGAACCTGCCCAGCGGCAACGGCAGCACGCCACTCCACGACGCGGTGCGTCGTGGCTTCGGCGGTGTCATCCGCCAACTGGTCGAACGCGGCGCCGACGTGAACGCCCCGAACGGCCGCGACCAGACCCCGCTGCACCTGGCGGAGTCCCGGCAGACGGTCCCCGGCAGCAACGGCGCCCAGACGACGCGACCCGATATCGCCGAGCTCTTGCGGGAGCTGGGCGCGACCGACTAGCACGGACGCGACGGTCGCATCCCCGCCCAAGAAAGGCACGCGCATGAAGCGCCTCACTCTGCTGATCGCCTCCTACATCTGCCTGTGCGGCCAGATGCAGTCCGCACCGCCATTGCCGTATCGCGTCGTGGAGGGCTGGGCTCAGCTTCCGGCGGGATGGAACTTCGGCGAGGTCACCGGGGTGGATGTTGACCACGACGACAACGTGTGGGTGTTCAGCGACGGCCCACACCCGGTGATTCAATTCGACAAGTCCGGCAGGTTCCTGCAGGCCTGGCCGGAGTTTCTGGGTCGGAAGCCCCACGGCCTGCGGGTGGGTCCGGATGGGAACATCTGGACGGTCGATCTGGAGGCCCACCGGCTCATGAAATGGACACCGGAGGGCCGGATGCTGATGATCCTCGGCACGGGTTCGCCGGCAAACAGCAACGAGGCCAAATACGCGTTCAACCGGCCGTCGTCGCTCAGCTTCCTGCCCAACGGCGACTTTCTGGTCGCGGACGGCTATGTCAATTCACGCGTCGTGCATTTCAGCAAAGACGGTGAGTATGTCGGGCAGTGGGGTACCAAGGGCTCTGGGGACGGCGAGTTCGATCTGGTGCACGATGTGGCCATCGATTCGCGCGGACGCGTCTACGTGGCGGACCGCAGGAACCAGCGCGTCCAGATTTTCGATCAGCAGGGCCGCTTTCTGGACAAATGGACCGACCTGGGCGTCATCCAGGGCATGTACTATGTCGCGAGTGAAGACGCGCTCTACATGACCGACGGTCCAAATTCGCGCATCATCCGCGTCGACATGGACGGCACGGTGACGGGCGTGCTGGGTGAGTTTGGCAAGATACCCGGCAAGCTCGACATCCCGCACTTCGTCGCCGTCGACAGCGAGGGGGCGATCTACTCCGCGGACTTCAGGAACTGGCGGATAGACAAGTTCGTCAAGCAGTAACGTCCTAAGGTTATCTCACGCCGGACAGCGCTGCTCTCACGCGTTCCGGTGTGAACGGGACCTCACGGAGGCGCACCCCACAGCAGCGGCGACGACACTCAATCCCACGAGCGTATGTTTCATCTCACCTCTCAACGGCTTGTGTCCACAAGACCGACAAATTGGAAGATACCAAGAGGATATTAAACCGGCGGTTGGAATGTCCCGCGCTGCCGATGCCATGATACGGTCGCCTCAATCGAAGATGCGCACCTGTTGCTCAGGCTTCCTGCTTCTCGGCGCGACGCTCGCGATTCTCGGTGCGGCCCGTCCCAGCTCCGCTCAGGATCCGCTTCCGCGGACCGCGTGGGGCGCACCAGATCTTCGGGGGCTCTGGAACCACGGGACCGCCACCCCGCTGGAGCGCCCGGAGCGACACGCCGGTCAGGACCAGTTGACCGACAACGAGATCGCCGCGGTGAATGCCGAGGCCAGGTCCACCGAGGGGGTGGGGACTCGGCGGGCGGTGTGGTGGGAGCGGAGCCTGTCGGACGGGCGGACCTCGATGATCACCAGCCCGGCCGGCGGCCGAATCCCGTATACGGCCGATGCGAGACGTCGCGTGCGCGCGTTGCCACCCCCGGCCGTGGACACGCCCGAGGATCGCGGTCCTCAGGAACGGTGCATCAGCTACGGGATTCCGCGGCTGGGTGGGCCGTACAGCCAGAACGTGTACCTCGCGCAAACCCCGGATCACGTATTGCTGCTGTTCGAGATGGTGCATGAGTTTCGGGTGATCCCGCTCGACGGCCGGCCGCGTCTCGCTGCGGGCGTCGGGCAATGGCTTGGCGACTCTCGCGGGCGGTGGGACGGCGATACGCTGGTCATCGAGACCACCAATTTCAGCGCCCACCAGCTCTTTCGCCGCCTGCCGATGGCCGCCGCCCGACTCGTCGAGCGCTTGACTCGCATCGATGCCGACACGCTCCACTACGACGTCACGTTCGAGGATCCATCCATCTGGACGGAACCGTGGACCGCGGCCATCGAGATGGCTCGCACAGAAGGTCCGATGTTCGAGTTTGCCTGTCACGAAGGCAACGTCGGGATGACCGCCATTCTCGAGATCGGCCGAACGGAAGAGCTGAAGCAAGAAGAGCGCTGACGACCATACTCTCTTCTCCGGAGGTCACACTCATGCGCCAGTCGCTCTTGTTCGTCTTGACCCTTACCCTGGTCGGTGGCGCGGCCACCGAGGCCCAACTGCAGGAACCATTGGGGCCGTGGCAAACCTACGACACGTCGAACGGCGAGTGGCGAAGTTACGCTGGTGACATCAAGGGCACGAAGTATTCGCCGCTGGACCAGATCGACGCGAGTAACTTCGAGGACCTGGAGATCGCGTGGGAGTGGACGTCGGTCGACAACTTCGTGAGCCGGTCCACCGCCGGTGGCGGCGAATGGTGGGCGCCGCTGGACACCATCGTCGAGGCGTTGGTCGAGGAAACGCCGGACTTGCATCGGCCCGGACATCTGCCGTTCTCATCACGACTGCAAGCGACGCCCCTCATGATCGGCGGGGTGCTGTACTTCAACACGCCGCTGTCGCAGGGGGTTGCGGTCGATGCCACTACGGGGGAGACCCTCTGGGTGTTCAACCCGAAGGTCTACGAAGAGGGGACCCCGCCGATGAGCAACCCGTGGACGCAACGCGGGGTCGCATACTGGACCGACGGCGAAGACGACGAACGGATCTTCTGGGGCACCGGGAACGGCTACTTGGTGTGTGTGGAGGCTCAGACCGGTCGCCCGTGCTCTGACTTCGGGCCCGATGGCGGTGGCATGGTCGACACCATGGTCGGCCTGCCGCGGGCCGATCGCGAAGACCGGGACTACCTGAACGCCATGCTCTGGGGGATCCACTCTCCCCCGATCGTGGTCCGGGACAGGGTCATCCACGGCTCACAGGTCGCTGACCGTCGCATCACTAAAGAGGCCATTCCGGGCTGGGTGCGGGCCTGGGACGTCCGCACCGGTGCGCACGCATGGGACTTCCACACCGTGCCGAACAGCGCCGACGAGTTTGGGGTCGACACCTGGCTGGACGACTCCTGGCGCTACTCCGGGAACGCCAACGTCTGGTCGATGTTGGCCGGTGACAACGAGCTCGGTCACGTCTACCTGCCCACCGGTACGACGACGAACGACTTCCTTGGGTCGGACCGTTTGGGGGACAACTTGTTCTCGGAGACGCTGATCGCCGTGGATGTCGAGACCGGTCGCAGGGAGTGGCACTTCCAGGCCGTCCACCACGGCGTGTGGGACTACGACTTTCCGACACATCCGAACCTCGTCGACGTGACGGTGGACGGACGCGAGATCAAGGCCGTCGCCCAGGTCAGCAAACTGTACGTCGTCAAA
>CAUZAY010000270.1:0-5875 GCA_963577695.1 Vicinamibacteria bacterium
GAAGCTCAGCGACAGGTTGAGGGTTTCACCGTATCGGGCGTTGACCGACGGACGGATGGTAACGATGTCGCCTCCGAAGAAACCAGCCGTGGTCGCCCGGATGCCGGCGCTGAACGGTGCCGATCGATCCGAGTTATAGGAATACGTGAGCTCATTGAAGTCGTAGCTGCCTGGCGGCACCGACAGTCCGGACACCGTGAACTGGTCGAACACACGCTCGCTCCGAATGTCGTAGGAGATGCCGCCCGACGAACTGTCCTCGAACTCGCCGTCAAAGTGGAGATGGAGGACGCTCGTCTCCAGGCTGCCGTCAAGGTTCCAGAACCGCGTGAAGCTCATATGCGGGGTCAGTTCCTGATACTTCAGGAAGCCGTTCGGCCGTGTCGTGTTGTTGATGCCGAAGTCGAGTTTGCGGAAGCCACCGGTGCGACGCAGGAAGCCAACTTCCGGATTGAAGTCTTCGTCGTTTTCCTGATAGCCCGCGATCAGGCGCCACGCCTCGGAGTCGTACCTCGTCGAGAGGCTCATGGCGTATTGGCCTTCGTCGGCATCCGGTGAGTCGGTTCGACCAAGGAATCCCTGCACCAGGCCGTTCTGTCCAACGCCCAGCCGACCGTCCACCGCATAGGCGCGGTTGTAGTCGTTGTCCAGCGCGAGGCTGTCTATTTCAGGGTTGCCCGTGCCCGTGCGGTTGACGAACATTCCCCCGATGCTGGAGCGGTTCGCCAGGTCTCGGCGCATGCGGGCGACGGTGAAGTTGTTGGCGCGAGCGATGCCGCTGATCGACTCGGTCTGCATGTTCAGGAATCCGACCGTCGTCGTGTCGTTGATCTTCCCCGACAGACGGGCGCCGCCAAGGATGGGGACCGGAGCCCCATTGTCACTGATGCCTATGCGCCGGCTGAAAAAGAGCTCGGTTTGTCCCAGGTTCCGCCCGGTGGCCGGGCCTAGGTTCCCCACGGAGAAGGCGCCGGCATTCTCCAGGAAGAATGGCCGCTTCTCGGGGAAGAAGAGGTTGAATCGGTCGAGATTGATCTGCTGGTTGTCCACTTCGACCTGTGCGAAGTCGGTGTTGTAGGTGGCATCGAGCGTGAGCCCAGAGGTGACGCTGTACTTGAGATCGGCGCCGACATCACCGACGGCCACGGCGGAGCGCTCGGGCGTGATGTCGCGGGTGACCGCCTCGCCGATCACGTACGGTGTGACCTGCAGATTGCGGGTGTTGCCAATCGGCGCGACCACACCGGTCAGTTGCCCGGCCATCGACACCCGATACAGGTTGTACTGCCGCGGCAGTGCCGCCCAGTAGGATGTCTCGTTCCGGCGCCGGATGTTGCGCTGGAAGTTCACGCCCCAGGACTGGTCTTCACGCGCCGGGTAGCGGATGGTCCGGAACGGAATGGCGAACTCGGCACTCCAGCCGACATCGGAAATCGCGGTCTGCACCTGCCAGGCCCCATCCCAGTTGAGGTTGAACCCGCTCCCGCTGCCCCGAGAAAAGCCGCCGCCGCCGCCCCCTCCGAACAAGCTCCGGCCCCCGCCTTCGTCAGTGACCTGGCCGTCGTATTCCTGGCCGGCGGGGGTGGTGCCGAACACGAACCCGCTCTGCTGGTCCCCAAACGTATCGAGGACCATCTGAAAGCTGTCGGCATCGTTCATCGATGAGTCACGACGGCTGTCGGTCATGATGATGCCCGAGGGGTCGTCGTCGTAGAGGACGACGCCGAAGTAGATGGCGTCTGCCGTGAAGACAACGCGCACTTCGGTACGTTCGCTGGCCGGCTGTCCTTCGTCCGGCGCGCTCTGGCGGAACCCGCTGAGCGGTTCCACGGTGGCCCACGCCGGGTCGCCAAGGATGTCGCCGTCTATGGCGGGGGCCTGGTCGACCGGCACGGCCCGCCCGGCCCGGCTCGCTTGTGGCACGAGGGTGACGCTGCCTGGCGGCTGTGTTTGCGCCCGGCCGAGTCCGGGCGACGCGAGCAGCGCCAGCAGGGCGATCATGCCCAGCCCGAACCTGTTCGAAGGACCGGACCGGCAGGATTCGCCGGCTGGTTCGCCGCCAACGATTCGTGCTGCTCGGTCTCCGCGCATCAACACTCCCAACTTGAGGACCCTGGTTCCACCAAGGTGCTCAGTCGCAATTCAAAACGTTTGATCGTATCAGAGTCAGACCCCCGGTCGGTGCGAGGCGACCCAGCGAAATGGGCCGGGCCGCGCCCCTACACCCGCTGCGATGGGCGCCGACGTTTCGGAGTCAGGCACGCGGACGGTCGCGCGTCATCTCGCCAGGGACCTGGCTACTCCCTGAGCCCCCGATAACATTGCTCCCCTTGTATGTTCCTGTTCTTGACGACGCTGTTCGGGTGGGCCGGCCAGTGTGGCGACGTCGTACTGACCGAAGAACTGACGTACACTGGGATGAAAGCACTGGCGAACCATCTCGGGTTCCACGTCCGGGGTCTGCCCATGGACGCTGACGGCATCCGTCCTGATGCATTCGAAGAAGCCTGCCGATCCGGCGCGACCGCTTAAGACCAAAAAAGTCACATGTTGACGACAAAAAAAGTCAATACAACAGAGATTAATTGTCACATTTTCCTCGTGACGAACAGAAGCACCCCGCACGTGGACGAGCAGGAGGCCAGTCAGATGCCGGAGGCTCTTGCTGCGGGGGCGGCGGGAAGCCGGCGGAAGAGCCGTATGAGCACAACCAATGACACCGCGAACAGTATGGAGCCCAACAAGAACGGGGCACCCGGCAACGCTATGGGCGCCGCATTGGATGTGAAAAAGCTGAACAGTCCGGCGGTGAAGATGAGCGGGGCGAAGATACTGGTAAGACTGGTCAAGGAGGTGAGTGCGCCCTGGATCTCGCCCTGTTCCGAAGGGCCCACCGTGCCCGCAACCAGGCCCTGGATGGCCGGCATCGCCAAGCCGGCCAGGGCGCCGAACACGATGAGGACCAAGACCATCCAGCCTTCGGACGCCAACCCGTAGCCGAGGAACGCGAGCGTCGAGACGGTGAGTCCCAGCATGATGGTGCGACGCTCACCGAGGCGCCGGACGGTCGGTCTGACCAGTAGTCCTTGCACGAGAATGGCCATGACACCGACCAGTGCCAGCGTGAGTCCGTTGGTTTGGGTGTCCCACCCATACCGATACCCGGCGTGGAGCACCCAGACGTTCTCCATGCCGCGTTGGGCCAGCGAGCTGAAGAGCACGGCGAACGCCAGTCCCGCGACCAGGGGATAGGCCCGCAGGCGTCGAAGACTGGCCATCGGGTTCATGTTGCCAAGAGACACCGCGCGGCGGTGTTCGGGGGCGAGCGACTCAGGCAGTACGAAGAAGCCGTACAGCCAGTTAACCAGCGCCAGGGCGGCGGCCACGAAGAAGGGCAACCGGAGATGGATGGCGCCAAGCACACCCCCCAGCGCCGGACCCAGGGTAAAGCCGAGGCCGAACGCCACGCCGACAAAGCCGAAGTTACGCGCCCGGGTGTCTGGTGTCGACACGTCAGCGATGTACGCGTTGGCGGTGGTGATGCTGGCGCCCATGACGCCCGCGATGAATCGGCCCACGAACAACCAGCCGATTGACGGGGCCCAACCCTGAATCAGGTAGTCGATACCGAAACCGAAGAGCGAGATCAGGATGATTGGCCGGCGCCCGAACCGGTCGGAGAGGGCGCCGAGCACGGGTGCGAACAAGAACTGCATCAAGGCGTACACGGCGACGATGACCCCGAGGTATCGTCCCGTGGAGGAGGCATCACGGCCCAGCAGTTCGCCAATGAGTTCTGGCAGAATCGGGACGATGATGGCCAAGCCGAGGATGTCGATGAACATCGTGACGAAGATGAAAATCATCCCCGCCTGACGTGTCCGTACTCCTGGTCCCATGCCGTATCGAGTGCCGCCGTCCCGGGCTGTGGCTGCCGGTTCTGGCCGATCCGTGAACCCGTCAGTATCGCATGGTCACGGCGGTGCGGCACGGCGCCGGCCGCCGCGCGGTCAGCCGCTGGCGGGTTCGTTCCCAGAGGGCTCTGTCTGGCTGAGCGGGGCGACCGAGATGTTGGTCCACCCATACAGGGCAGCCACCAGGGGGTTGATGAGGTTGAAGAAACAGAACGGCGCGTAGGTCAGCGTCGCGACGCCGAGGGTTCCGGCCATGTAGGCGCCGCACGTGTTCCACGGCACCAGCACGGAGGTGATCGTGCCGGCGTCCTCCAACGCGCGCGACAGGTTCTTCGGGTCCAGTCGTCTGCGCTCGTACTCGGCTCGGAACATCCGGCCCGGGAGGACGATCGAGATGTACTGGTCCGAGGCCAGTACGTTGGTCCCGACCGCGGTCAGGAGTGTGGCAGAGATGAGGCTCCCGGTGCTGTGGACGGAGCCAAGAATCCGTCTGGCGACCGCTTCGAGCTGCCCGGTGGTCTCCATGACGGCACCGAACATCATGGCCGACATGATGAGCCACACCGTGGTGAGCATGCTGGCCATGCCCCCTCGGCTGAGCAGTTCGTCGAGGGCCGGGGTGCCCGAATCGAGCACGAATCCGTCGAAGAGGGCTATCCAGCATCCCTTGACGAGCGCCACAGGACGGCTCAACTCAGGCTCGCCCACGAACGCCACGACCGCCTCGCCCTGGAACAGGACGGCGCAGACGGCGCCGGTCAGCGCCCCGAGCAATAGGGCCGGGAACGCCGGCACGCGTCGCATCACCAGCGTCAAGACCACAGCCACCGGGAGCAGCAGGTGGGGGCCGACGACGAACTCACGCTCGAGCGCCCCGAGTATCGCCGACAGATCATCGGTCGACCCGGGCGTGGGGACGACAAACCCCGCCACTGTGAAGAGTGCCAGCGCGATGGCGAAGCTGGGTCCGGTGGTCCACACCATGTGTCGGATGTGGCTGAACAGGTCGGTGCCGGCCACCGCCGGGGCGAGATTCGTTGTGTCTGAGAGGGCTGACATCTTGTCGCCAAAATAGGCGCCCGAAATGATGGCGCCGGCGGCGAGGCCCAGGTGTAACCCTTGCGCGGTGGCAATGCCAATGAGCGCAATGCCAATGGTGCCGGCGGTCGTCCAGGAACTGCCCGTGGCGAGCGACACGAGCGCACAGATGGCACAGGCGGCCGCGTAGAAGACCGAGGGCGCCAACAACGAGAGCCCGTAGTAGATCATGGTGGGCACCGTGCCGGCCAGAATCCAGGTGCCGATCAGCGACCCGACAGCGAGCAGGATCAGAAGCGCGCCCATCGAAACGGAAATTCCCTGGATGATGCCCCGCTCGATCGCCGGCCAGGAATGACCGTTGCGAAGCCCGACGATCGCACCGGCACCGGCCGCGAGCATCAGCGCGATCTGGTTCGGTCCGCTCGATGAGGCGTCGCCGAACAAGGCGACCGATCCGGCGAGTAGCGCGACCAGGAGCCCGATGGGCACAGCGGCCTGAGCGAGCGTGGCGGGACGCACCGTATGGGCAGTGGGCTCCATCATCGGTCAGGAGGGACGGACGAGCGCGCCGGGATCGCCCTCGTGCCGGTTCAGAGTCTTGAGCAGCCCGGCCATCGTAGACGGCTCGGCCCCCGGCAGCAGGGCTGTGACCGCCCGCCCGCTCAGCCCCTCTGGACCGAGTCGGAGCAACCGGCGGAAGGCCGGATTGGTGTACCGGATGGTGCCGGCGTGGTTGAGCACCGCCAGCCCGAGCGGCGAGTGCTCGACCACGGTGCCGACGAGGGCGGTCGTTTCGACTGGATCCGGGCCACGATCTGAGGTCGCCGACATGAGGGACTAGGACATGGACAGCAACACACACCTAACACCGTGCCGCCGGGTCAGCGCGGCGCGTCGCGAGGGGCCACTCCGGGCACCTC
>CAUZAY010000271.1:0-5863 GCA_963577695.1 Vicinamibacteria bacterium
GAGCAGCTCCAAGCTGCAGGAGATGCTGCGGGCGCGTCTTCCAGATGTCACCCGTCTGTCGCTCGCGGACCTGCTCCACGGACCATTGGCCGGCACCCTGCATCTCTCGATGACGCGCGCGCGGGTACAGCAGTACCAGCGGTATCTGGCTGACGCGGACCGTGTCTTGATTCTGCTGCACAACGACCCCGATCCAGATGCGATGGCCAGCGGCCTGGCCCTGCGCAACCTCCTCCACCGGACCAAGACCACCGCGATCATTGGCGCGTTTCAGGGCGTCACCCGACCAGAGAATCTCAGGATGGCAAACCTGCTCGACATCCACGTGGAACCCTTGAATCATCAGTCCCTCGCCGGCTTCGACCGCATCGCCACCGTCGACGTGCAGCCGCATTACTTCGGGGGCCTCATCAGCAAGGTCGACCTGGTCATCGACCACCACCCCGAGCGAACCGGCTACAGCGCGGCCTTCAAGGACATCCGTCCGGACTACGGCTCAACCTGCTCGATCCTCACGGAGCACCTTCGGGCCGTCGACGTCAACATTTCCGAGCGCACGGCCACGGCGATGCTCTACGCGATCAAATCAGACACCTTGTTCCTGTCGCGTCAGACCAACGAAGGGGACCTCGATGCGTTCCGGTTCCTGTATCCGCTCGCGAACGCCGCTCTGGTCCGGAAGATGGAAGGCTCGGAGACGACGGTTGAGCGACTACAGTGCGTGGGGGAAGCGGTTCGCACCGGAACGGTCAGCGGAACGCTGTACACGGCCCACCTCGGACACGTCGCGCGTGAAGATCTGATCACACATGTCGCGGACTTCCTGTTGCAGGTGGAGGAAATCACGTGGTCGGTGGTCTCCGGCATCGTCCATGGAGACGTGGTGGTCTCGGTGCGTAATCTTGGCGACTCGCGCAACGCGGGCGAGTTCGTGAAGCGAGAATTCGGCGACATCGGTAGCGCCGGGGGCCATCGAGCCATGGCCAAGGCGGTGGCGCCCACTGACCGATTCGCGCAGAAGTTCGGGTCGCTCGCCCCGGAGCGGATCCAGGCGACAACGCACGAACTGGCCGAGCGTTTCCTGCAAGAGCCCCTCGCCACGGAGCGCCGCCGGGCTGGCGCCCGCGGCTAGTACGCTAGTGTCCTGGTCGCAATACAGTGGCCGGCCTATCTGCCACGGGCGGCAGCCCTCGGAACGGCGGCTGGCTCGATCTCTTCGCCGCTGGCCCCAATGACCGGCCCGACGAACTGGCGGTGCCCATCTTCGTAGCCACGATCGACTAGTTCCCCGACGGTTTGCTGCCGATCTGAACGCTCGTCGTAGCATCCCGCAAAATCGAACGGGCCGAGCGGGTTGTGCCGCGGCCGGATCTCGAACACCTCTTCAAACAGATTGGCCCGCGACGCCACCGCGTCCCGCACCGCGGCCGACTCCATGGCCGCGAGTGACTCACCAATCCGCCCCCGCCCGTCGCGGCGACCGGCCCCCAGCGTGTGCGGCCCGGCCGGGCCGGGCAAAGCCGATACGAGAATGACCTGCTGGGCGCCGGCCCGCGCCACCTCGTCGAGCAATCGGCCGAGGGCGTCCGGTCGGTCGCAGACGCGATGGGTCTCACCCCGCCAGCTACTCGATGGCGCAAAAGCGAGGAACCAGGGCTCTGTCGCCACCGGCAGGCTCAGGGCCGCGGCACAGGCGTCGAATGCCGCGCTCCGCGCGTCACCCGCGAGATCCAACGCCTCCAACTCCCGATTCGGATCCGTCGCGCCGACCCGACGCTGAAAAAACCGCCGGCGGTACGGGTCCGCGAGCAACGCGAAGCTCACGTCTCGGCGCCCGTCGAGATCGTGGGCCGTGATCAGCAACTCGCGGAACCCCGGCTGCCCGAGGTTCTCGATGAGCAGGTCGGCATACCGCTGACCCATCTCGACGGGGCCCGGCTGGGCCACCGGCGCCGCACCGCGCATCAGCTTCCACAGCCCGTCGGCGAACCACCCCCGCGCGTCGCGCGCATCCAATGGCGCGCCGAGCAATACCCACCAGAGCGCCCCGCGTGTACGTCGACGGCCTCTCGCACGGAACCAGTCGGTACCGGCCGTGCCTCCTAACACGGCGAGCAGCACGATCAGCGCCAGCATCACCAACCGGGGGAGCCAGGTCGGCAGCGCGGCCGGGGCGAATACCAGTTCGACCATCTGCCCGAATCCGGTCGTCAGCGCCCCGGCGCCCGGGATCCCCCCCACCCGCAGCAGATACGCCGCCGGATAGGCGAGCGCCGCGAGCACTACGGCCCCCAACGGCAACAACACCGCAATGAGCGTGAGACCGAGGATCCACGCCGAGGCGCGGAGGGACGGCCGCCATCGATAGAGTCGCGTGGCGCTCACGGCACGCCAGAGCCCATTGGAATCCCACAGCTGTTCGGCGCCGTCGATCGCGGCGAACGCCGCACCGACGACGCCGATGCCACGACCGGCGACCAGGTCAATCTTGACCCCCGCCTCGTGCAGCGCGCGCAAGACGCCGGCGTGATACGCGCCGGCGGTACCGGTTCCGGTCAGGACCAGCGCGGTGCGACGTTGTGGAGCGTAAGAACTGTGCGATAGTGCTCGGGGCGGGGCCTCAGCGACGACGTTCTCGTCTTTCACGGCGCGACGGGTCACTCGCCGTGAATAGTGACGAGTTTGAGAAGTGCGAACTCGCGGGTGCCGCTCGGAGTCGGCACCTCAACCTCGTCACCCTCTTCCTTCCCCATCAGCGCGCGTCCGATTGGAGACGCGGTCGAGATCCAGCCCTTGTCAGGGTCGGCGTCTTCCGGCATGACAAGCTGGTAGACGACCGGGGAACCGTCGCTCTCGCGCAGGTGGACCGTGGACCCGAAGGACGCGCGATCGTCGGGGATCCGATCGAGATTCATCAGAGATACTTCAGCCACTCGCTTGTGGAGCATCGCCAACCGCGCCTGCACGAACGACTGACGATCCTTGGCCGCCTGATACTCCGCGTTCTCGCGCAGATCGCCCAGTTCACGGGCCCGCTTGATCTCTTTCGGGAGCTCGCTGTTCAGCTCGCGCGCAAGGGTCGCGATTTCGTCCTCGAACCGCTTGATGAGCTCGGCTTTCATGGCGTGTTCGGCGCCGTTCCTCCGCCGGGCGGCGGCAGGCGCTCGTCGGGTAACGATAGCACATCTGCTATGCTCACCCTCGCCCCGCAGCGGACCGAATCGTGCAACACATCAGCAGCCGGCGTAACCCGATCGTGGCGCGTTTTCGCGACGCCGCCAGGCGGGCCAGGCCGATGGAGGCATCCGCCCTGCTCGAGGGCCCGCGACTCATCGAAGAGGCGCTCGCGGCCGGGGTGACGATCGACGTGGCGGCAGTCAGTAGCGCACCGCCGACGTGGGACCGCTGGTCCCCCCTCCTCGAGCGGCTCGGCCGCGTGACCCACCTTGTGCAGGTGTCGCCCTCGGTCATGGCGGCGCTCAGCCCCGTCTCGACGCCATCGGGACTCGTGGCGATCGCCACCTTGCGATCGGCGCCGTTCGAGTCGACCATTCGCGCGTCCCCACCGCTCGTGCTGGGCCTGGTCGGCGTCCAGGACCCCGGCAACACCGGCGCCGTGATCCGCGCGGCCGAGGCAGGGGGGGCCACCGGCGTCGTCACCGTCGCGGGCGCGGACCCCTACGGCTGGAAGGCGCTGCGCGGATCGATGGGGAGCACCTTGCGGTTGCCGGTCGTCCGCACGGACGATGCGGAGCGCATCCGGGCCGACGCCCGCGCCTGCGGACTCCATCAGCTCGCAGCGGTGCCGCGCGGCGGAACCCCCGCCACGGACACCGACCTCTCTCGCCCCTGCCTGATCTGGCTCGGTGCGGAGGGTGATGGTCTCGCGCCTCCGCTACTGGATGACGCGGACGAACTCGTCTCGGTGCCCATGCACGCGCCGGTCGAGTCCTTGAACATCGCGGTCGCCTCGGCGCTGATCGTGTACGAAGCGGCCCGACAACGAGCCCACCGCACCGCGGCGGGTATCGGCGGCCGAGGGGCATCCGCGTGACGTCCGGTTCGTTGTTCGGTGAACCGGTAGTCCCCCCGACACCGGGGGCGTCTGCGACCGCGCCTCTCGCCGATCGGATGCGGCCGGCCGACTTCGACGAGTTGGTCGGGCAGGACGAGTTACTGGGACGCGGTCGCCCGTTGCGTCATGCCATCGAGCGCGACACCTTGCAGTCGCTCATCCTGTGGGGACCACCGGGTACGGGCAAGACGACGCTCGCGCGTCTGATCGCGGCCGTGACCGCCTCACGCTTCGTGGCCTTCAGCGCCGTCCTCTCCGGGATCAAGGAAATCCGCGCGGTGATGGCGGAAGCGGAGGACGCCAGACGTCGGGGCGAGCGACGGACCATCCTGTTCGTCGACGAGATTCATCGGTTCAACAAGGCGCAGCAGGATGCGTTTCTGCCACGGGTCGAAGCGGGCGATATCGTGCTGATCGGCGCCACCACCGAAAACCCGTCGTTCGAGGTCAATGCGGCACTGCTGTCCCGGTCACAGGTCTACGTGCTACGCGCGCTGACCGCGCCAGACATCTCGACCCTTCTCAATCGGGCCCTGACCGACACGACCCGTGGACTGGGCCGCCACCCGGTCGAGGTCGAACCGCAGGCGATTGCCGCGATGGCGCGCCACGCAAATGGGGACGCGCGCGCCGCCCTCAACTTGCTGGAGTTGGGGGTGGCCGCCGCCGTCGCGCGCGCGGCCGAGACAGGCGACCCCGAGTCAGCCCGGCTCGACCTCGAACTCGCCGCCGACGCCATGCAACGTCGGGCGCTGGTGTATGACAAGGACGGCGAAGAACACTACAACCTGATTTCGGCGTTGCACAAGTCGATGCGCAACAGCGACCCGGATGCGGCGGTCTACTGGCTCGCGCGCATGGTCGAAGCGGGTGAAGACCCACTCTACATCGCGCGCCGGCTGGTCCGGTTCGCCTCTGAGGATGTCGGGAACGCGGACCCCCAGGCGCTGGTGCTCACGGTCGCGGCGAAGGAGGCCGTTCACTTCATGGGGATGCCCGAGGCCAACACGGCGCTGGCACAGGCCACCGTCTATCTGGCCTCCGCCCCGAAAAGCAACGCCGTCTACACCGCCTACGCTCAGGCCGCCGCCGACGCTCACCGGGAGGTCGCTGACCCGGTCCCGCTGCACCTCCGGAATGCCCCGACCCGGCTCATGAAGCAACTCGACTACGGCAAGGGCTATCAGTACGCGCATGACGAGCCGGACGCCGTGGCCGCGATGGATTGTCTCCCCCCGTCGCTCGAGGGACGGCAATACTACGTCCCGACGGCGCGTGGGTTCGAGAAAGAACTGGGCCGACGGCTATCCGCGTGGCGCGACCTGAAGACGCGCCGGCGAGCCGAAACCAAGGAGCCAACCGACTAGTGCCCGGAGCGCGCTATTACGTCGGTCGCGGACTGCAACTGCTCGGGATGGCCGCGCTCCTGGAAGCGATCCTGATCGCCGGTCCGCTCGGTCCGAGCCCCAGGATTTTCGGGTTCGGCGTCGCCGCCTTTATCGCGGGTTATCTCCTGGTGCAGAAGACCACGGAGTAGCAGGCTGGGGAGGCCACCATGCCAAGTAAGTATCCCCCGGCCAAGCCGGGGGCTTTAGCTGTGAGCCGCTTAAAGCGGCCTGTGGGACGTGGCCGCTACGCGGCCACTTGAGCCATCCTCCGGGTGGCTACTTTGGATCCAACCGAAGTTGTTCTAAGCAACGGTCTTCTCGTTCCTGGTCCTGGATGTACGCGCGAATCGTCTGTTCGTCCCGACCCACCGTGGACACGAAATATCCTCGGGCCCAAAAG
>CAUZAY010000272.1:0-5805 GCA_963577695.1 Vicinamibacteria bacterium
CTACTTTGGATCCAACCGAAGTTGTTCTAAGCGACGGTCTTCTCGTTCCTGGTCCTGGATGTACGCGCGAATCGTCTGTTCGTCCCGACCCAGCGTCTGCTCGAGCCGATTCACTTGATGGATCACCGAATCGAGAATGCTGCCGGTCTTCTGCATCCGCACCAGCCGCTCCGCGGCAGTGCCCCCCTCGCCGAACAGCCGTTCGAAGACTACCCGCGGGTGGGTCTCCATCGGTAGCGGCGTCGTCGGCGTCCGCCACGAAATCGTGTTCGAGTAGAAGCAGTCCGCGCCGCTGTCGCAGGCGATCGAGGTGGGGATCTCCAGGCAGAGCTCAAGCGAGGGCAGTGGCGTGTCCTTTCCCAGCTCCCGCGCGGCGAGTTGATCCATCGTCGTGGCCAACTTGACCTCGGCGCCCTTGGTCCGAGTCCACGCGTGCACGCCGGTCAGCCACCCCGCCGCGCCCGCGCGCTGTGGCCGCGGAGCGGCCGCTTGCATGTCGCCGGGGGCCGCCGACATGACCGCCATCCCGACGGCGATCAGGAGAAGCAGGCGTCTCATTAACTTCCCCGCCAAGCCTTGAATCAGCTCAAGTGCTGCGCGCGCGGAGTGCCCTTTTATTCTGTGGCGTACGAGAGTAGAGTGTATCAGTTTAATCAGGGAGTCCTGGGTTCGGTCCCCAGGCGGCCCACCAATAAACACAGGTATTTTAGTGAATTACCGCCTGACTCAAACCGAGTATGGGTAACACATAGCACGGTGGTACCCGCTCACGCGTCGAGGTAACAGCCCCGGTGCATCCGTCCGTTGCGGCTAGGGCAACGCGAGCGACCAAGTCCTGCACCGTCCGAGGCTGCCCCGACACGATGGTCCTGAGCATGCGGGCGATCAGTGTGGACGGCACTAAGCACGGCCGAGCGGGCGGCTCTCGGTTGTCAGTCAACACGCGATCATGAAATTGCCCACAAGTGCGCTAGCATTCATCCTCCGCGAAGGCGAAGTGCGCCGGGACCTCCAAGCGCTTGTTCCTTATGGCGCCTTGCTCGTTGCGGTCATCGCGATCTACTCGGTGCTCTTCCAAGTGATCATGGTGCAGGTGGAAGGGCAGTCTCACTCGTGGATCACCGCCGTCTACTGGACGCTGGTCACGATGACCACCCTCGGCTTCGGCGACGTGGTCTTTACCACCGACACCGGTCGGCTGTTCACGATCATCGTGCTGGGCTCAGGGGTCATGTTGCTGTTGGTCGTGTTGCCGTTTACCTTTATCCGCTTTTTCTACGCGCCCTGGCTCGAAGCCCAGGTGCGGCTCAGGGCGCCGCGGCGAGTGCCTTCCAGCGTGCGAGGTCACGTCATCATCCTTCGCCACGATGAGATCGCATCCGTGCTCATCGAGAGGCTCCAGGCCGAAGGGATCCCGCACTACGTCGTCGAGCCCGACCCGGACGCGGCAACGCACCTCTTGAACCAAGGGATCACTGTGATCACGGGCGAGCTCGACAGCCGGACGACCTACGACGGATTGCAGGTGGGACAGGCCCGCCTGCTGCTCGCGAACCGAGAGGACACGACGAACACCAACATCACGTTGACCGTCCGTGAAGTGTCCCGAGATGTGCCGATCGTCAGCGTGGTCGAGGACGAGGACTCAACCGACATCCTGGAGTTGAGCGGGTGCACTCACGTCTTGCCGCTGAAAGTGCGTCTGGGAGAATACCTGGCGAACCGCGTCGGTGCTGGTATTGGCACGGCGGACGTCATCGGGACGTTCGAAGAACTGCAAATCGCCGAGTTCTCAGTACGGAACACGCCGCTTGCCGGCCTGACCGTTCGCGAAACACGGTTGCGGGAACGGACGGGGCTGAACGTCGTCGGTGTCTGGCACCGCGGACGGTTGAGACCCGCGTTCCCCCAGAGCCAGATCTCCAGCGAGAGCATGCTGGTGGTCGCCGGTACCCCGGCGCAGTTGACCGCACTCGACACCTTGCTCGAGACCACGCCCCACTCCGACGCGCCCGTCATCGTCATCGGCGGCGGCACCGTCGGAAGCGCCGCCACCCGCGCACTCAAACGCAAGGGTGTCCCGGTCCATGTGCTCGATCGCGACCCGCGCACACAGGAGCGCCTGATCGACGTCGCGGATCGCGTCCTCGTCGGCGACGCCAACGACCGCGAGACTCTGCGGGAGGCTGGGCTGGAAGACGCACCGTCGGTGCTCCTGACCACGAACGATGACGCCGTGAGCATATATCTTGCCGTCTATTGCCGACGGCTCAAGCCGGATCTCCGCATCGTGAGCCGGATTACGCATGACCGGAACCTTGAAGCCATTCATCGCGCAGGGGCAGATTTCGTGCTCAGCTATTCGTCTCTCGGTGCGGAAGCGGTGATGTCTCTTCTCGAAGGGCACGAACTCGTGATTCTGGGAGAAGGCGTCGACCTGTTCTCGGTGCGGCTGCCACACTCATTGGAGAACAAGACGCTGGCCGAGACTGGGATCAGCTCACGCACTGGGCTGAGTGTCGTCGCGGTGCGACAGGATGGTCAGCTGGTCACGAGCCTTCAGGCCACGATGCAGATGGAGGCCGGCGCCCAGCTCATCATGCTCGGCAGCGTGCAGCAGCGCCGAACGTTCGACGACGCGTTCGGGTAGCGCATCTTCCTCACCATCGCCCCGGCCGTGCGGCTCAAAAGCTATCGCATAGACCGAGCTGGATCTCGCGGGCGTGCTGAGCGCTGAAGATGCGACCGAAGTTTGGGGTGCTGAAGATCCAGTTGGGCACGTCGAAGTGGGCGCGGTTCAGTAGGTTGAAGACCGCCCAGCGGAACTCCAGACGGCCCTGCTCGCCGAAGTACCACCCCTTCACGAGGTTCTGTCAACTTGAGGGCGGACCTGGCACAGTATCGGTATGCCGAGCTACCGAGGATACCGGCTCCCGCCCGAGATCATCGCCCACGCCGTGTGGGTGTACCACCGATTCGGCCTCAGTTTTCGGGACGTCGAAGATCTCCTCGCGGAGCGCGGGATCACGGTCACGTACGAAACGATCCGGCAATGGTGCCTGACCTTCGGACTCGATTACGCTTGACGGTTGCGGCGCAGCAGGGGCCGTATGGGCGACACCTGGTATCTGGACGAGGTGTTCGTCAAGATCCGAGGGCGGCAGCAGTACCTGTGGCGCGCGGTGGACGAGGACGGAGACGTGATCGACATCCTTGTACAGGCGCGGCGCAATCAGCGGGCCGCCGCCCGGTTCTTCCGGAAGTTGTTGAAGAGACAAGGCCGCGAGCCTCGTCGTCTCATCACGGACAAGCTAGGCAACTACTCCGCCGCGCACCGCACAGCGATGCCGTCTGTGGCGCACAGCACACGGCAGTACGAGAACAATCGCGCCGAGGTCTCACATCAGCCGACTCGGCACCGGGAGCGCCAGATGCGTCGCTTCAAGTCGGCGGCCCATCTACAGCGCTTCGCATCGGTGCACGGCGTCGTCCAGAATCTGTTCCGAGTCGGCCGACATCTGCTTCGCGCAGCTCACCACCGGCCGCTGCGGGCGCAGGCCTTCCTCGCGTGGAAGGCGGTGACGTGTGCCAGCTGAAGATGCACGGGTACGTGTCTCGACGCCGAACTTCGCGCCGCCTTCGTTAAGTTGACAAAGCCGCCGGCGCGCGAAAGGATGAGGCGGCCGCCGCGGGACGGTGAGCGGACGCGACCACAGACCGGAGAAAACGATGCGACTAGAGTTGCCTGCGATGTCCCGCCTGTCGTCGGCGTGCGTACTCCTACTCACCGTCGGGGCGCCGTTCGCGGCCGGTGGTCAGCAGGGGCGGACGACCATTACGGGTGACCCACCTCGGATCACGGCTGGCGGTCAGACCAACTGGGCCAGTCACAACCTCGACTCGTACAACCAGCGGTTCGCCGAGCTGGACCAGATCGACGTCGAGAGTGCGGGACGCCTCGCCCAGCGATGGTCCTACGCTGCACCGGCCGGGCTGCCTCTGGGCCAGGTCACGCCGATCGTCGTCGACGGCGTGATGTATTTTCACGGCGGACAACAGGTCATCGCCATCAACGCCGTCACCGGCGAGTCGATCTGGACATTGGAATTGACCGAACCGACGGCTGGCGGACGCGTGCGCGGACCCACCTACGGCGACGGCACGATCTACGCGTATGAGGGCGCGAACCTGGTGGCCGTGGACGCGGCCACCGGCAAGTTGGTCGAAACCTTCGGCGACGGGGGCATACTCCCGGTGGTCGGCCTGGCGCTGCAGGCGAAGTATCCAGACGTCTATCCGCCGACGCTCGACCCGTTCAGCCTGGGCTACCGTATCAACACACCACCGGCCTATCACGACGGCACGTTGTTCGTCGGCTCCGCGCTATCCGAGAACCACATGCCGGGCGGGCTGGTGATCGCGGCCGACGCAACGACCGGCGCTATCAAGTGGGTGTTCAACACGATTCCGCAGCGTCCGCAAGACGAAGGTTGGGAGATTGCGAACCCGACCTGGGGCGACGGACAGCGAGTGGGCGGCGGGGTCTGGACCCAGCCAGCCCTCGACCTCGACCTTGGTCTGCTCTATGTGAACGCGGCGAATCCCTCGCCGGCCTACGAGGGCGCGTCGCGACCGGGGGCCAACCTCTTCACCAACGCCACCATCGCGCTCAATCTAGAGACGGGTACCCTCGCGTGGTACTACCAGACGATTCACCACGACCTGTGGGACTGGGATCATGTCACCGGGCCCGTGCTGTTCGATGTCACCCGCAACGGCGAGACGATCAAGGGTGTGGGCGCCGCCGGAAAAAACTGCCTGTTGTATCTGTGGCACCGAGAGACGGGCGAACCGATTAATCCCATGGTCGAGACGGTGGTGCCGACCGACACCGATGTGCCGGGAGAAGTGGTCTATCCGACGCAGCCAATACCGCATAACGCGGCGGGCGTGCCGTTGACCCCCTTCTGCGCCACGTTCATCGACGTCGACGATCCCGAGGTGATGGCGCGGTCGCGTCAGATGTATACCCCGTATTCGACGACCCAACCCTACGTCGTGGCCCACGGGGGATCGAGCTTTGGCTCGCCCGCCTTCAGTCCACGGACCGGCCTGTTGTATGTGACCGGCAAGAACGCGGCGGTGTCCCTCACCGTGAACCCGCTTGGCGATAGCCTGCGCCCAGGCCCACATGGCGGCGGTCACACCGACAACTTCGACGAGTTGAGCCGTATTCCGTCCTACACGAAGACAACGGCGGTGAGTGCCTACGAGCCGGTCAGCGGCGAGCTTGTCTGGCAGCAAGTGCTACCGGCGCTCACGCCCATCGCGGCGAGCGGTAATCTCGTGACGGCGGGCGACGTCCTGTTCCAGGGCACGGACGACGGCGGGTTCTACGCGTTCCATGCCGTAACCGGAGAACAACTGTTCACGCACGCGGCGGCGCGCCCCATACAGTCGAGTCCGTTGACCTACGAGGTCAACGGCACGCAGTTCGTGGCGGTGGTCGCGACCGATACGGTGCTCGCATTTGCCCTCGGACCGGAAATGCCGGGCGAGTAAGCGGGTCGGTGTGTGCACGCAGCCGCAGACGACGAGGAACGCGTCGGGCTCGGGAGGGGCTTGGCTTGGGGGTCGGGGAGGCGCTAATGTTTCCTATCGTCTCCGGATCCATCTCGATGATCACGCTGCACAAAGAGTCATTGGACAACAGCGAACCGGCTCCCTGCAGTGCAAGGTTCTCGGCGCCGTCGACATCCGGTTCTACGAGTGTGGGTGCCGGACACCCGACGTCCCGTACCGCCT
>CAUZAY010000273.1:0-5795 GCA_963577695.1 Vicinamibacteria bacterium
GGCCAACCGTCACGCGCGCCCGGTACTTTCGGGATCTGCTGTGCCGAGTTGACCAAGCCGGACGGCAGCCCGCTGCGCCCCTAGGGTTTCCTGCCGAGGTGCCCGTCTGGACGGCGTTGCTTCCTCGGTCACAGCCCGCATGGCTGCTCCCTCGTCGCGCCTTGCCAGCCGAACACCTCGACAGGAAACCGCCCCGGATCGTTTTTCCGCCCCCTGCTAGGGTTTTCTGGCGGGGCGTTCCATCTAGCGTTGTTGCTTCGTCGGCGGTCTAAGGAGACGGCTCTCCCGCCGTCTCCAGCAGTCGGCTTCTCGGGCCACTCGGATACCAGAATCGAGAGTGGCAGTTCTCGCACGCCGCATCCAGCCGGTCGCCGCCTTCCAGCAACGCGTCCACGTCGCGGGCCCTGACCGCGTCCAGCATCACGACGCCGGCGTCGTGCAGGGCGCGGGCTGATCGTCGCCAGGCGTCCGGGTCGTCAGCGATACGCGCCGCGATCTCTTCCGGCTCCAGATCGACGCCCGGCAACTCCGACACCGATGCCGCGTCAGCGACCGGTCGGTTCTCCATCTGCAGCAGGTTCCCGGCCTCCAGCAGGAGCACCGCGTCCCGCTCCAATGCAAGCCACTCGTCGTCCGTTTCGGGGCGCTGCTCTTCGAGCCCATCGGGCGTCGAGGTGACCACAACCGCGTCCCACATCGCGTCGGCCGGTGGGTCGACCATCAAGCGCATCAACTCTTCGATCGTCGCGGTCGGTTGGAAGTGCTGGTCGGACTCAGCCGTCGGCGCCGGAGCTGGCGCGGTGCAGGCAGCGACCAGCAGGGTGGACACCGTGAGCGGACACAGACGAGTGCCACGCTCACGCCCTCCGCGTCGTCTCGAAACACCGAACATCTGCAACATCGCGATCCTTGTATGGGGCCAACCGCACACCCAGAGGGCGCAGTCTGAGGGGTGAGAGCGTGGAGAGCCCGTGGAGCCGATCGCCGCCGACGTTAGCCCGCATTATTCATGAACGCGCGAAGCGAAACGGCGAAGGTCCGAGGAAAATCTGGCACCGCAGCGGTTCGCGCCCGGAGGCGGACACGCCAGTCCGTCGAGGACGCGGAACGCGAGGACGCCCGAGTTTGCCGAAGATTCGTCGTTGCAGCCGTGGGTTCATGAATAATGCGGGCTAGGGACAGCGGTAGGTGTTCTCCAATGCGCGCAGGACCAGTTCCGAATCCTCGTCCGGCAATGCGATCGGGTTCTTCTCCAAGTACTGCACGACCACCCACACGGCCTGCGCGATCGTGGCACGCGGGGGCAGACAGACACGGTCCGGCATGAACGACTGGGCCATGTCGACGACGCCGTGCACCAGACCGGCGCAGTAGCCCATGCCGAACGGATTCCGTTCGAAGGTCTCCTCGCGGCCGGCGCCGGTCCGCCCGAGATACTCGAAATACAACCGGCAGGTCTGGACGAGTTGCGTGCCCGACCCGGCGATGGTCTGGCTGGCTTGTCCGGTGTCGCCGGGGTGCGCCGTGGCGACGAACAAGAGAATGAGCAACAGCCCTATGCGCTTCATGGCCTGGTCCTGAAACGAGCGTCCGGCCGGCGTCTGTCACGGGCCCGCACGGCCCCAGTATAGCGGCTCTTCACATTCACCCGTATCCTCTGGTGCTCGCTACCCGCCGGCCTTGAACCCGTCACCACTCCCTCGTCGTGGCGGCTCCTCAGCCCCGCCCGGTCCATCCCCGTCGTAGCGGCGGGGCTTCAGACCCGCCCGGTCGCCCGGATTCCATATAATCGCGCAGTGCAAACCCTCATCCAGCGTTGGCGTTGGCGACTTCCGACGTGGGCCGGGCCGTTGTGGTTTGCGCCGGCCAAGGTCAGCCTGATCGTCGACGGCTCGAAGAACGAGTTGGCGCCGCTTGTCCGCCGGGCTCGGAGGGTGCTTGGGAGCTACGGCACCCAGATCAGCACACTGCGGTTGATCGCCAGAGGGGGGTCGGCCGACCTGCGCACGCCGGTCAGACTCGAAGAGCTGGATATCGCTACGAGTCAGCAGCGTTCCGCCAATTTTCTGAGTTTTATGCCGCTGTTCATCATCATGGCGGCGTTCGTGTCCGGGATGAACGTGGCGATTGACACGACCGCTGGCGAGCGTGAGCGCGGGTCGCTCGAACCGCTCTTGATCAATCCGGTCTCGCGTAACGCGTTCGTGATCGGCAAATGGCTGGTCACCGTCTTGTCCGCGAGCGTCGGTATCGTCCTGGTCCTGGCCGGCACGCTGTTCATGCTGCAGCGGATGTCCCTGGAGGACCTGGGTATACGCCTGGACATCGGGACCATGCAGGTCTTCGCCATTCTCGCGGGTACGGTCCCGCTGGCGTTCCTGGCCGCCGGGGTGCAACTGCTCGTCTCCACCTTTGCCCGACCGTTCAAGGAAGCGCAGACCTATGTGAGCATGCTCATCTTTGTCCCAATGATTCCCGGCATGATCGCGGCGGTGTCGTCCCTGCTGAACGAGCCCTGGATGGCGGCGGTGCCGTCGCTCGGTCAGCAGATGCTGCTCACGCGGGTGCTGGGTGGTGATGACCCAGGGCTGGCGCTCTTTCTGGTGGCCGGAAGCTCCTCGATGTTGCTGGGCCTCCTCTGCGTGATACTGACCACTCGACTCTTTCAGCACGAGCGGATCGTGTTTGGAGTGACGACCTGAGGACTCTGCTATGCCTGTGAAATTTTGTTTCGTCCGCTGTCATCGCGCGACGGTTGCGCGCATCAGATCGGTCGCATGGAGCATGGTGGCCGTGGTCCTGGCGAGCGTCGCAGCCGGGGCGCAGACGCCGACCCGGCTCAGCTTCACGGAGGCGCAGGCCGAGGAGGGGAGCGTTGCCTACGCCGAGCGGTGCGCGTCGTGCCATGGCGACACCCTTGACGACGGCGAGGTGGCACCGCCACTCAAGGGCGCCGATTTCCGTGAGCGGTGGCGGGCCGAGACGCCCGAGGCGCTGTTCAACCTGACTGCGGACACCATGCCGCAGGATCAGCCGGGCGTGCTCGACGACACGACCTACGCGGCGGTGGTGGCGTTCATGTATCGGGAGAACGGGTCCGCGGCCGGCTCAGACCCGCTGCCGGACGATCCCGCCCTGCTGGCTGGGCTCGCGCCGCCGCGCTGGCCCCGTGGACAGGGAGGGGGGCTAGCCCCGGGGGCGGCGCTGCCGCCATACCCGATGCCGTCCAATCCACTTGTCGGCCTGCGCCCGGTCACCGACGCCATGCTCGAGCGTCCGAGCCCGGACGACTGGTTGCTGTGGCGCCGTACCTACGACGCGTACGGGTTCAGCCCACTCGACCAGATCAACGACTCGAACGTCGACGACCTCCGCGTGGCCTGGAGTTGGTCGTTGCCGCCGGGGCCCAACGAGTCCACGCCGATTGTCCACGACGGCGTGCTGTTCATCCACGGCTACGGGGATGAAGTGCAGGCGCTCGATGGGGCGACCGGCGATCTGCTGTGGCAGTACTCGCGGCGACTGCCACGCGGGACCGCCCCGAGCGTGAAGCGCGGGATGTCGCTCTACGGCGAGCGGCTGTATGTGCCGACGTCTGATGCGCACATCGTGGCGCTCGAGGCACGCACCGGCCGGGTCGTCTGGGACAAGCCGGCGGCCGACCGTGAGGACGGCTTTCGGATGACCGGTGGCACCCTCGTGGCGCGGGGCAAGGTGATGGTCGGCACCACCGGGCGCGTCGGTGGCGGCAACTACATCGTCGCGCTCGATGCCGAGACCGGCGACGTGGCCTGGCGTTTCGCCACCATCGCCCAGCCCAATGCCCCGGGTGGCAACAGTTGGAACGGGTTACCGGTCGAGGAGCGGAACGGGGGCTCCGTCTGGATACCGGGGAGCTACGATCCGGTGAACAACCTCGCGTTCTTCGCGCCCGGCAACACTTACGACACGGGGCCCTTGCGGGATCCCGTCTCCACCCCCGGGGTAACGAACGACGCGTTGTATCTCGACACCACGCTGGCCCTGAACCCAGACACCGGCGAGTTGGTCTGGCACTTTCAGCATCAAGCCAACGGACAGTGGGACCTCGACTGGGCCTTCGAACGACAAATCGTAGACCTCACCGTAGGCGGGGAGGTCAAGCGGCTGGTGGTCACGACCGGCAAACAGGCCATCTTCGACTTTCTGGATGCGGCCACCGGTGCTTATGTGTCGTCGATCGATCTGGGCCTGCAAAATCTGGTGACCGCCATCGACCCGGTCACCGGCGCCAAGACGACCGACCCGACGCTCTTGCCCGGCGACGGCCAGACCAAGATGGTCTGTCCCCACGTGAGCGGTGGGCGCGGGTGGATGCCGACCTCCTACGATGCGCGTACCAAGGTCGTCTATGTGCCGATCGTCGAAGCCTGCATGGATCTCGTGCCGGTGCCGGACGGTGAACGAGGCAGCCTGTCGAGCGGTGTGCGATGGACCGTGCGACCGCGACCGGAGAGTGATGGGAACTACGGTCGGTTGGAGGCGGTCAATCTGGAGACCGGCGAGTCCACCTGGATCGCACGCCAACGCGCCCCCCAGACCACCGGCACACTGGTCACCGCGGGCGGGCTCGTCTTCGCGGGCGCCCTGGATCGTCGTATCGCCGCCTACGACGCCGGCACCGGGGAGCGGTTGTGGCAGACCCGACTGAATGAGGTGCCGAGTGCGGCGCCGATCACCTATGGCGCCAACGGCCGGCAATACGTGGCGGTCATCGTCGGCAGTGGCGGATACCAGTCCGGCAGCTATGGGGTGATGGTGCCGGAGATCAAGAATCCGCCCGACCGCGGCGCCGCCCTCTGGGTCTTCGAGCTGAACTAGTGTCCCGTCTCAGAAGTTCGTTGGTTAAGTCGCCGACGTGGCGTCCGGCTCCTGAGGAAACGGCGGCCGTGGGATCGTAGCCAGCCCCTTCAGGGGCGCTGATCGTTCAGCGGGCCTAAAGGCCCTTGCTACGGCCGCCAACTGGGCGTGACCGTTTCCTGCCCCGAGGCGTCACGCCCCGCGTGTGACGGGCTGGCAAGGCGCGAGGACGGAGCAAATTGGGGATTTGTGACAGACGAACAACACCGCTAGGTGGGATGCCCCGCCTGCGAATTAGGCAAGGAACTTCTGAGACGGGACACTAGCCCGCCTGGCGTGTGGGCCCGGGTGCACGCCCCGCTGCGCGGTCGCTGCGACATCTCCCAGCTCGATGCGTGGCGTCTGCGCCAGCAACTCGGCTGTTCCGGCAGCCCTCCTGCGGACGCAGAAGTATGAAAATATAGACGGACGCAGATCCGAAAATTTGGAGACGGTCCGTTTCTTCAACCGCCTTGGGGGACCGGTCTATGGTAGGCCCCGAGAAATGGGCCCGTTGTTGCGCGCCCGTTCGTCCCGACAGTTGGCGCACGGCTTGCACGACATCAACCCACGCGTGTGTACGTTACGAGGGATTGATTCACTGGAGGTAGAAGCATGAAGTTCGGGAAGTTACTTTTGGTCGCGCTTGGGGTGCTCGTCCTGATTCCCGCCGCGGCGTCAGCCCAGAGCCAGTTTGCTGGCAACGTGAGTGATGACACCGGGGGCGCGTTGCCCGGCGTCACCGTGACGGCGGCCAGTGAGGCCCTCATCGAAGGTTCGCGTCTCGCCGTCACCGACGGCACGGGCCAGTACCAGATGATCGATCTGCGTCCTGGCCTCTATACGTTGACCTACGACCTCCCCGGGTTCGGCACGCAGGTGCGGAACGAAGTCAACCTGCCCTCCGACGTCACGAT
>CAUZAY010000274.1:0-5779 GCA_963577695.1 Vicinamibacteria bacterium
CACCTCGTTGCGAGACATCACACAGGAAGCTGGGGTCAATCTGGCCGCCGTCAATTACCACTTCGGCGGCAAAGAGGGGCTCTTAATCGAAGTGCTGGAGCGGAAAATCGCGCCAGTGAATCGGTCCCGGCTGGCCCAACTCGAAGAACTGGAGACCGCGGCCGGATCCGGCCCTGTACCGACCGAGCATCTCGTGCGAGCTTTTGTGACGCCGCTGTGCGAGACGTGGTGCAAACAAGATCCGGTGCCGAAATTCATGAAGCTCGTGGGACGGGTCCACGCCGAAGTCGACCAGGACCTGCGGGCGAAGTTCATCAAACAGTTCGACACGGTCTTGCACCGGTTCTCATCGGCGTTCCACCGCGGGTTGCCTCACCTGGACGCTAGTGAGGTCGAGTGGCGGATGCTGTTCCTGGTGGGTTCCATGGCGCACACGATGACGTGGGGGGGGTCCATCGTCGCCATCGGCGGCCGGGAACGTCACGACCCAGAGGAGATCTTCGAGGCACTGATCCAGTTCGCGACGGCCGGCATGAGTGCACCCGTGATGGAACCGGTGGCAGTGGCAAGCGGAAGAGGTGGGCGATGACCCGGACCGGCACGTCGCGGACGGTCGTGTGCGGTCTGGCGATGCTCCTCGTGGGCTGCGCCACCGCGCCGCCCCCGCTCGCTCCGCCGCAGCTCGACGCGGCGGTACCGGCCGTCTGGTCGGCACGGGACGACCTCGGTGGCTCGCCGGACCTGAGCTGGTGGACCGACTTCGGCCTACCGGCACTCAACGAGACCGTGGAGACCGCGCTCCAGCAGAACTACGACCTGCAGGCCGCCGCGGCCCGACTCGACCAGGCGTCCGCCGACGCGCGTATTGCCGCCGCGGACCTGCTGCCTGCCTTGCAGGTCGGGCTGAACGGCTCGAGACGGAGGCAGAACTTCATCGGGTTCCCGATCCCCGGCGCCGAAGACCAGGTGCTGACCACTGTCAGCACGAATTTCGGTGTCTCCTTCGATCTGACCTGGGAGGCTGACCTGTGGGGCCGTCTCCGATCGGGCGAGCGCGCGGCCCTGGCCGACTTCCAATCACAGGCCGCCGACCTGCGGGGCGCCCAATTGTCACTGGCCGGCCAAACGGTGAAGGCGTGGTTTGCGATGGCGGAAGCGGAACAACAGCTACAGCTGGCCGAGGCCACGGTCGACAGCTTCGGCACGTCGACCGAGCAGGTCAGAGCACGATTCGAGCAGGGGCTGCGTCCGTCGCTGGACGTCCGACTGGCGCTATCGAGTCTGGCGAACGCCCAGGCGTTGCAGGCGCAGCGTCGCCAGCAACTGGACGCCGCCGTGCGACAAATCGAGGTCCTGCTGGGGCGGTACGCGTCCGGCGATCTGGTCGGCCCGTCAGTATTACCGGACACCCCGCGTGCAATTCCCGGAGGCCTCCCGGCCGAACTCGTGAGTCGCCGCCCCGACCTGGTCGCAGCGGAGCGCCGGGTCGCGGCCACCGGGCAGCGCCTGCAGGTCGCGCGCGCGGAACTCTATCCGCGTATCAGCTTGACCGGCGCCACCGGTACGGCCACCGGCGCGCTCGCCGATCTGGTCAACGGCGACTTCAGCGTCTGGAGCCTGGTCGCAAATCTGGTCCAACCGTTGTTCCAAGGCGGACGTCTGCGGGCCGGGATCGACCGGGCCGAGGCGCGAGCGGCGGAGGAGCTGGCCCTCTACGCCAACACCGCGCTGGTCGCGTTCTCGGAGGTGGAAACCGCGCTGGCCGCCGAGCAACTGCTGGCAGACCGCGAAGGATTCCTGGAAACGTCGGCCGAGCAATCGCGGGCGGCCGAGGACATCGCAGACGACCGGTATCGAGCCGGACTCGGCGACTACATCGCGGTGCTCGAGTCGCAGCGACTGGCCCTCCAGGCAGAGGGCGACCTGATCTCCGCGCGGCGCCTACGTCTCGAAAACCGAGTTGACCTCTACCTGGCCTTGGGCGGCGGATTCAGCCAGCCCAGGTCAGTTTCCGGTTCGCAGCCCTGAACCATCCATAAAGCGAGTGTGATCTGATGTCACGACTGCCAATTCGAATCCTCAAAGTGCTCCTGCCGCTTGTTGTGGTCGCGGGCGCCGGACTTGCGGCCTACGCGATGTTTCTCAGCCGACCACCAGTCGAAATACAGACGCCGGTCATTGACCCCCCGAGCGTCCGCGTGCAGCGGGTGACCTTCGACGCCGTCACCCTGACCGTCAGCAGCCAGGGGACGGTGCAGCCGCGCACGTCGAGCCAACTCGTGCCCGAAATCTCAGGTCCAGTGATCGAGATCGCGCCGTCGTTCGCCGTGGGCGGTTTCTTCGAAGCGGGCGACGTGCTCTTGAGAATCGACCCCTACGACTACCAGCAAGCGGTGATCGCGGGACGGTCGCAACTGGCCCAGGCTGAACTGCGGCTCGCCCAGGAAGAAGCCGAGGCGGAGGTCGCACGGCGGGAGTGGCAGGACCTGGGTCGTGGGGACGCCAGCCGTCTGACGCTGCGGCAGCCGCAGATGGAGGACGCACGCGCGTCCGTCGCGGCCGCCGAAGCGGCGCTGGACCGGGCCACACGCGACCTCGAACGCGCGGACATCACGGCGCCGTACGCCGGACGCGTTTTGAGCAAGGACGTCGACGTCGGTCAGTTCGTCAACAAGGGCAACACGGTCGCCCGGATCTACGCGATCGACTCCGCCGAGATCCGGCTGCCGCTGCCAGATGCGGAATTGGCCTACGTCGACGTGCCGCTGTCGTATCGAGGCACCTCACGGCAGTCCGGACCCCGAGTCACCATCTCGTCCAACTTTGCCGGACGCGAGCACACCTGGCAGGGACGCATCGTCAGGACTGAAGGCGAGATCGACCCCGTAAGCCGGATGGTGCACCTGATTGCGGAGGTACGCGACCCGTACGCGCCGGGCAACGACCCCCTGCGTCCGCCGCTGTCCGCCGGGATGTTCGTGGAAGCGGAAATCGCGGGCCGGACCATCAACGACGTCGTCGTCCTGCCGTGGGCGGCGCTTCGCGGACGGAACCAGGTGCTGATCGTTGACGACGACAGCCGGCTCCGGTTCCGCGATGTGGAGATTCTCCGTTCGACCAGCGCCGAAGTCATGGTGCGTGCCGGGCTCGCCGAGGGGGAGGCGGTGTGCGTGTCTCCACTCGACACGGTGACTGACGGCATGTTGGTGCGAGTGGTCGACGATGACCTCCGCATGGCAGGCCGCGTGCCCCCACCAGCCTCACCCCCGGCCGCGGTCGAACCGCCGTCGCCACGAGCGGCGGTCCCCGACCTGCCGCCAGTGACCACGGAGACGGTGGCCGAACCCGCGACCGCGGCGTTCGATGTCGATTCGACCCAGAGCCGCGACGACCAGCTCGCCGCCATCCGCCGCGAGATCGCACGGCTGACCGGCGCCGCCGCGTCGGCGCCCGCCTCGGCACCACAGCCGACGGCGACGTCGCCCGAACCGCAGCGGGACCGGGCCACCGCCGGTCGACCGGGACCACGCGGTGGTCGGGACCGGGGCGACAACCCGCGAGGGAACCGTGGACCCGGCCGCGGTGCGACGAGCCGAGGCGGGGACGATGGACGCGGGGCGCGGGGTGGCGCACCCGGCGCGAGCGCGCCTGAGGTGCCCGCACCCCGTCGAACCGAACCGGCGCCGGTCCCGGAGCCGGACACCCCAGCCGGCGCCACGGCGCCGGCTGGTCCGCAGGTGGCGATGCTGCCGTTCTCCAACCTGTCGCGGGACCCGAGCGATAGCGAGATCGGCGAGTCGTTGACCACGGCGCTCCGGGCGGCCCTGATGGACGGGGACTCAGGCGGAGTGGTGCCCCTCACGAGCACGGACAACGCCGCTGGGCTCGAAGACGCGAAGGCACGCAACGCCACGTGGCTCGTGTCTGGAGGGTATCAGCGGGTGGGCGACCAGCTACGTGTCACGGCGCGCGTGGTCGACGTGGCGGGTGGCGAGGTCATCGGGTCGGTCAAGGTAGACGGCACCCTCGCGAACCTCGACGAGCTTGCGAGCCAGATGATCGCCGGGGTCCGGGCCAACCTGCCGTCCGGCACGCCGGGCGCCCCCAGCGCCCCGAACCGATCCCCCGTGGACAGCGTCGCGACCCCTCGCCCGGCCACGCGAGGGGTCGCGATCGGGCCATTCGCCAACATCTCTCGGAACCCCGCCGATAACGGGCTCGGCCGCGACCTGGCCGACGCGCTGGCGGGTGGCTTGAGGCAGCTCCGAGACCTGTCGGTGGTCTCACTCGGCGCGGTGAGCGACGCGGCGGCGATGGACGCGGCGGCGGCACGGAACGCGACCTGGTTGCTCGGCGGCGGTTACCAGCGCGTTGGTGAACAGGTGCGCATCACCGCGCGCCTGACGGATGTGGCGACGGGTGAACTGGTCCACATAGTCAAGACCGATGGTCGGGTGGACGAGCTTCCGGCGTTGCTGGCCGAGGTCGTGTCGGCCCTCCAGGCCGTCATCGACGCGGACGCCGCGAGGGTCTCGCCCACGCATGACGAGGTGTTGGCATGAGTGGCATCATCGACTGGTTCGCTCGTAACTCGGTCGCCGCCAACTTGCTGATGGTGTTCATCATCGTCAGCGGTGCCTTCTCCGCGTTCAGCGTCAAGCAGGAGGTCTTTCCTGAGTTCTCGCTCGACATGGTGACGATCGAGGTGCCCTACCTCGGCGCCGCTCCCGAAGAGGTCGAAGAGGCGGTGAACGTCCGTCTCGAGGAAGCGATCCAAGGTATTGACGGCATCAAGCAGATTACGTCGACCGCCTCGGAGGGCTCCGGCTCGGTGATGATCGAGCTGGAACTCGGGGCCGACGCACGCAAGGTCGTCGACGACGTCAAGAGCAACGTCGACGCCATCAGCACGTTTCCGGACGAAACCGAACAACCCATCATCCGCGAAATCAGATCCCGCCGTGGTGTGATCGACATCGCGGTGTCGGGATCAGCGGACGAGGTCACGCTGAAGCGGCTCGCCGAGCGGGTCAGGGACGACCTGGCAGCACTACCGGAAATCACGCAGGTCGAAATGGCCAACGCGCGGCCGTACGAGATCTCCATCGAGGTCTCCGAGGCCTCACTACGCCGACACAGTCTGACCTTCCAGGCCGTCGCGGAAGCCGTTCGCCGCTCTTCCCTCGACCTCCCGGGCGGGTCCGTCCGCACCGACGGCGGTGAGATTCTGCTGCGTACCATCGGCCAAGCGTATCGGGGCAACGAGTTTGAAGACCTTGTCGTCTGGACGCGTCCGGACGGAAGCCGGCTGCACCTTCGGGACGTGGCCACCGTGATCGACGGCTTTGCGGAAACGGACCAAACGGCCCGTTTCGACGTCGAGCCGACGATGCTGGTCTCGGTCTTCCGCACGGGCGATCAAAGTGCACTCGACATCGCCGACGCCGTGCACACCTACGTAGCGGCGGGCAATGCCCGGATGCCGGCCGGTGTCAAGCTGACCACCTGGCAGGATCAGGCGCAGATCCTCGACGCCCGGCTGTCGATGATGTTCCGGAACGGGACGACCGGCTTCGTCCTGGTCTTCGTGGTCCTGGCGCTATTCCTCGATCTGCGCTTGGCCATGTGGACCAGCCTCGGCATCCCGATCTCATTTTTTGGCGCACTGTGGATGATGCCGGGCCTCGAGGTCTCGATCAATGAGATCTCGCTCTTCGCGTTCATTCTGGTGCTGGGTATCGTCGTCGACGACGCCATCGTCGTGGGGGAGAACATCTAC
>CAUZAY010000275.1:0-5769 GCA_963577695.1 Vicinamibacteria bacterium
ACCGTATAGGCGTGTAGCTGCTGGTCCGCCTCTTCGGGTCTGATGTCGATGTTCAGACCATCGCCCAGCGAGCGCGACGCGCGCTTCAGTTTCGGCTCGTATCCCTCCGGGTGGAACTTCCAGGCGATTTCCAGGTGCGACCTGGTGTCCCGTCCATTCGAATGCAGATGAACCGAATTGGACACGACGCTCGAATTCGCGGCCAGCAGTCGGCCCGCTTCCGGATCGAACGTGTCGGCGTTGCGGCCGACCTCGTGGACTGGCCATCCGGTGGTGGTGTCCTCGGAGCGGGTCTTGTCCTGCTCACCGTCGTCCCCGATGACCTGGGTGCTCCAGATCATGTGATGAAAGACAAACCGTCCACCGACCGTTTCCCGCGAATCCTCGGTGTCCAGGACATCGTTGACTTCTCTGAACTCGAGCGCTTCAACATACCGGTCGGTCGTGTTGCCGACCGGCGTCGTCTCGATTTCGCCCCACCAGTCCGGCTGCTCGCCGCCGATGATGAGTTCTGGGAGCGTTGTGACCAGGTCCGGCTCGCCGATCGTCCAGCCGCCGTCACCGAAGTCTCGCGGTGGGGGTGCGTCCGCGACGTTGCCCCGCGGGGCGCCGGCGTCGGCCCAGGCTCCCATCATGGCGACTTCCTTGTCGCTGAGCGAAGGGTCGAACTTGTACTCCTGAATACCGATGTTCTGTTCGACGTACCACGGGGGCATGACCCCGGCCCGCCGGCCCATGGCGGTCCGCCGCTTCATGGACCGTGCCCACGGGCGAGCCTGCGCATAGGTCAGGAGCGCCATCGGGGCCACGGACTCTTCCCGGTGGCAGTTCTGGCAGCTCCGCTGCAGGATCGGCTCGATGTCCTTGTGAAAGGTAATCTCCGCCGGGTCGAAACCAAGGCTGGCGGACGATTGTCCGGCGGCGAGCGCCGGGGCGCCAACGCCCACGGCTACGGCCAACGTCGTGAGATGGTGCATCCAGCCGGTGGTGTGTCGTAACACCTAGACCTCCCTGCCTGCGATGGGCCCCTCTGAGGGCACGCTTCAGATACGTAGGAATCTGTTATCGTGAGTCAGAATATCCCACTGTCTCGGGGCACGCCAAGGTGGGAGTGTCCTCGAACATCTTTGTCGTGAATCTCGATTCCAGCACACCAGACGAAATATGAATCGGAGCAGCGGGTTGACGGGTCTCGCGAAAGCGGCTGGGGTGGGGCTGGTGTTGACCGCCGCCGTCCTCGTCGCGGCGCCCAGTGCCTCGCTCTGGTATGTCGCGAACGTCGTGATACACCCGTTGCTGGGGCTGTGCCTGGGCTGGACCGCGCTCCGATGGGTCTGGCGAGCGGGGTGGCCGCCGGGGTCGCTCCCCGGCATCGCCGCCGGGGTGGCCGGTGGAAGCCTCCTGTCTGGGGTGCTGGTACTGGGTGTCGCCGTGGGGGGCCGCTCAGATGTCCTGCTGGCCGCCCACGTCTGGGTCTCACTCGTCGGCGCCGCCCTGGTCGGACTGTGGGGGTGGCGAGTGCTGGCCGACCGGTCCGGCCCAGGGGATCACACGTCGACGCAGTTGAGCCGCGCGGGTCTGTTGCTGCTGGCCGCCGTCGCCGTGGCGGTGCCGTCGGCGCGGGCCTCCTGGGACACGCGCTGGCGCCAGGTTCATGCGTTCGCGAATCCGACTCGTCCGCCGGCCACGATGGCCGAGGAAGGCGCCGGGGCCGGCACCGCACTGTTTCCCTCCTCGGCTCAGACCAGTACCGGCGAGCTGATTCCCTCCGACTTTTTTCTGACCAGCGAGACCTGCGGTCGGTGTCACCGGGACATCTACGACCAGTGGAACGGGTCAGCGCATCATTTCTCCTCGTTCAACAACCAGTGGTATCGGCGGTCTATCGAGTACATGCAGGAGGTGGTCGGCACCGAGCCGTCGAAGTGGTGTGCCGGATGCCACGATCATGCCGTCTTCTTCAACGGGCGGTTCGACCGGCCCATCAAGGAGCAGATCGACACACCGGAGGCGCAGGCGGGGCTGGGGTGCACGTCCTGCCATTCGATCACCCATGTCGGCAGCACGATGGGGCAGGGCGACTTTGTCATCGAGTACCCGCCGCTGCACGACCTGGCTGCGAGCGACAACCCGGTGATGCGGGGCGCGCACGATCTGATCACCAATCTGGCCCCCGAGCCGCACCGCCGCACCTTCATGAAGCCGTTTCATCGTGAACAGGGATCCGAATTCTGCTCCACCTGCCACAAGGTGCATCTGGATGTGCCGGTGAACGACTATCGCTGGATTCGTGGATTCAACGAGTACGACAATTGGCAAGGGTCCGGCGTCTCGGGACAGGGCGCGCGGTCGTTCTACTACCCCGAGACGCCGCAGACCTGCGGTGGCTGCCATATGCCGCTGGTGGCCTCTGACGACCCGGCCGCCGATGACGGCTTCGTGCGGTCCCACCGGTTCCCCGCTGCGAACACCGCGCTGCCGTATGTCAATCGCGACCCGGTGCAGTTGGCCGCCGTGCAGGACTTCCTGCGTGCGGGGCAGGTCTCGGTCGACGTGTTCGGGATTGCGCGCGTCGACGAGCGACCGTCACCGGCCCCGCGCGCCACCCGCGCCGCCGAGCCCCGGCTGTCGAGCACGTTCGCGGTCGGTGAAGAGTCGGGCCGGTTCGGGTCGGGTCCCATCTCGACGGGGCCGGCGGCCGAGGTCGTCCCGCTGGGTAGCACGAGTGTGGCGGTGCGGCGCGGCGAGTCCGTGCGGGTCGAAGTGGTGGTACGCACCAGGAACGTCGGCCACTTCTTTCCTGGAGGGACCGTGGACGCGTTCGACGTCTGGGTCGAGTTCGAGGCCGTCGATGAGACGGGGCGGGTCTTGCTGCACAGCGGAGCCGCCGCGGATGCGGGGAGTGGCCCCGTGGACCCCGGGGCGCATTTCTATCGGAGCTTGCAGCTCGATGAGCACGGCAACCCGATCAACAAACGCAACGCGTGGATGACCCGGTCGGTGGCCTACGTCAGACTGATTCCGCCGGGGGCGGCGGACACGGTGCACTACCGTCTACGCGTGCCTGACGACGCCGGAGACCGCATTACCTTGCGGGCCAAACTGAACTATCGCAAGTTTGCCTGGTGGTACACCCAGTGGGCGTACGCGGGAGAGCGTGATGGGTCGCAGCCGGCCCCGGCCGTGAGCGCGGCGTACGATGACGGGGCGTGGACCTTCACCGGTGATACCTCGGACGTGTCCGGCGACATCAAGGCGATTCCCGACATTCCGACCACCGTGATGGCCGAGTCCGAGGCGACCCTCGACGTCATCGACGCCGACGTCCGGTTGCCCGAGCTGGCGGCGGAGCTCGACCCGTCGGCGCGGGGGCGGTGGAACGACTATGGCATCGGTCTGTTGCTACAGGGTGACCTCCGCGGTGCCGAAGCGGCCTTTCGCATGGTCATGGCGGTCGATCCGAACTATCCGGATGGTCCCGTCAACGTCGCGCGTGCCAAGATTCGCGAGGGCGACGTCGATGCCGCGATTCCGCTGCTCGAGCAGGCGCTGGCCTTGTCGCCTGACTTGGCACGAGCCCATTTTTTCTTGGGAACGTCCCTGCGCACCCTGGGCCGTTACGACGAGGCGATGACCCACCTGGAGATTGCCCGCCGGCAGTACCCGCGTGACCGCGTCGTGCTCAACGAGATCGGGGGTATCCAGTTCCGGCAGCGGGAGTTCGACGCGGCGATCGACACGTCTCAGGCGGTGCTCCGGATCGATCCGGAGGACATGCAGGCCCACTACAACCTGATGCTCAGCCAACAGGGGGCCGGGCGGTCGGACGAAGCCGCCCGCGAGCGCGCGCTCTACGAGCGCTTCAAGGCGGATGAATCGGCCCAGGCCATCACCGGCGACTTTCGGCGTGCCTCCCCCGAGGACAACAACGAACGGCAGTCGATTCACGAGCACCCGGCGCCTGCGCCTGCTGTCGCGCCATGAGGAAGATGCTTTCGGTCCGCACCGGGCTTCCAAGTCTGGCCGCCCTGGTCTGCGCGATCTGGGCCTCGGCCTGCGGGGCGCCCGTGGATCGGCCCGACCCCCCGTCTGCGGCGTATGAGGACACCGTGCGCGCCTTTTATCAGGGGCTGGCGGCGTTCGATGTCACCCTGCTCGAAGATGCGGAGACGTCGTTCAGGCGGGCCGCCGCGCTCTCGCCGGACGAGCCGGCGATTCGGGCCAACCTGGCCGTGGCCTACGTCGGGTTGGGCAACGACGAGGCGGCGACCGTCGAACTGGAGGCGGCACGGATGCTGGCCCCGGAGAGCAGCGAGATCGCGTTCTTGCAGGGACAACTGGCGAGTTTCCGCGGCCGCTTCGACGAGGCGGAGGGGTTCTTCCGGGAGACGCTCGCGCGGGAGCCGGATCACCTGATGGGTCGGTTCGCGCTGGCCCAAGCGCTCCAGCGTTCTGAGGATGAGGCGCAGTGGCTCGAGGCGCAGCAACTCTTCGCCTCCATTGCCGATGAGGACCAGATCAACCTCGCCGTGCTCGTGGAATACGTGCGAGTCGCGGCGCGACGGGCTGACGCGCCGGCCGTGGCGGCGACGATCGAGACGCTGCGGGGGGCGAGCGATCGGTGGCCGGAGATCGCGATCACGCAGCTGACCATCATGTCCGAGGCGGTCGGCACCGGCGACTTTTCCGGCGCCGCGACGCGGGCCCAGCTGCTTCGCAACGTACTCGTCCGTCTCCCGTCGTTCCGCAAGGATCTGGCCGCCGTGAGTGTGAGCGCCGAACTGGTCGCCGAGCCGATCCGCCGTTTCATGCGACTGCCACCGCCGGCCGCGACGGCGGCGCCACGTGACGACACGTTGGCCTATACGCCCGAGTCGCTGGCCTCGTCAGCTTCCGGCCCCCAAGAGATTGTCGCGATCGTCCCGCCAAGCGGCGGCGGTGCCCCCGTCCTCCTCGTTGCCGACGCCGCCCAGGTTCGGGGCGTCGGGGCGGTAACGAACGAGTCGGACGTGCGGTTCCCGTCCGGCCCCGACGGGGTCGCACCGACCGCCGACGGGATGCTGGCGTTGGACTGGAACGGCGACTACCGGATGGACCTGGCGCTGGCGGGCGTCGGGGGATTACGCCTGTTCGTGCAAGACGAGGAGGGCCGCTTTGCCGCGTCGACGCCGGTGGCCGCAGCCGACCCGGCGGGTGCCGCGCTGCCGAGTCATGGTGTGTGGGCCGCCGACACCGAGATGGACGGTGATCTCGACCTGGTCGTGGGGGCCCTGTCGGGCGCCCCGTGGGTCTTGCGAAACAACGCCGATGGAACCTGGCGGCCGGAGCAGCCGTTTCCGGCGATTGAGGGCCTCCGGGGATTCGCGTGGGGGGATCTGGATCGAGACGGCGACCCGGACGCGGTGCTCCTCGACGACGTCGGCGTGGTTCATGTGGTCGAGAACCTGCAGTCGGGCGTCTTCGACGCGTGGCCCGCGCCGGGCCTGCCGACCGCGGTGGTCGGCCTCACGCTGGCAGATATCGATGCCGACGGATGGCTGGACCTGGTCAGCCTGAGCACCGCCGGGGCACTGCAGCGGACCGGGTGGGACGACGACGGATGGATTACCGAGCTGGTGGCCGAGGACGCGCCAGTGGCGACTGGCGCACGTGCCGGATCGTCCCGCGTGATGGCGGCCGACCTCGACAACAATGGCGCCCTCGATCTGGTGGTGTCCGGTGCCGCCGGGACCGCCGTGTGGCTCGCCGACGAGCAGTCGAGGCTGGCGC
>CAUZAY010000276.1:0-5744 GCA_963577695.1 Vicinamibacteria bacterium
AGAGGTTCGACACCGTCCGCACGATCAGACTGCCGTTGGCGATGGCCGGAGTCGCCAGAGTCCACTCGTTCAACGAATTCGTCCCGAGGAGCTCGAATTCGGGACCGGCCTTCACCACATAGGTGTCGCCGTCTTCGCTGATGGCGAAGATTCTTCCGTTGTACGCCCAGGGCGACGCAGTGAACAACGTGCCCCCGCGAGACACGCGCTGGCGCGGATACACCTCGGCGCCGGTCCGGGCATCATGGCAAATCAAGATGCCGCGGTCGAGCAACGTGTAGTGGTAGTCGCCGTAGACCAGCGCCGACGGATTGTAGGACCCGAGCGTGGGGTGAGACCAAACGACATAGTCGTTGCTCGTCGTGCCGTCCGGCAGCGAGATGTCGCCAGCCGCCCCGGACCGAATGGCGTAGACCGGTCGGTTCGGGTCAGCCGTGTAGCCGGAGTTGATGTAGAGCAGCCCGTGTCTGGTGAACGGGGTGGCCACATGAATCGACGACATGCCGTCGAGGCCCCACAGGTAGCGGCCATCGAGGTCATACGACCGCACACCACCGGTCCCGGTCGTCACGACCTCGGTGCGCACGTCGTTTTCCCAGATGAACGGCGTGGACCAATTGGACGCCTCGTCCCGATCAGCCCGCCACAGCTCCGACCCGCTTGCGGTGTCGTAGGCGGCGACGAACGACTGTTCCAGGCTGTCGTTGACCAGAAAGAGCCGGTTGCCGTGCACCACCGGCGACGACGCCGTGCCCCAGCCTTCGCGCATCTCGGGCGCGTCCATCGGCGTGTGCCAGAGCCGGGTGCCGTCGAGGTCGAAGGCGAACAGGCCGACGTAGCCCAGATAGACGTAGACCCGGTTCCCGTCGGTGACCGGGGTTTCCGAGGCATAGCTGTTCTTTTCGTGCTTCGAGCCGGGCGTTGCCGTGTGCAGGGTGCGTTCCCAGCGAATCACGCCGGTCTCGAAGTCCACGTCGTAGAGCACCCAGCGCAGCGGCACCGAGGGCGTCTCGAGATCGGCCCCGGTCATAGGGCCGTCGAACGATCGGGACTGATACTGGCTGAGCGGTTTCAACGTCGTTTCGACGCCGGACGTGTTGACCACCGACGTGATGAACACGTGCTCGCCAGACACGATGGGGGAGCTCCAGCCGCGGCCCGGGACGTCGATTCGCCAGACGACGTTGTCGTCAGGTCCCCACGTCTCCGGCAGCGCGGGGTCGTTCTCTGCGACCCCGCCGTGCAGGCCGCGAAACTGCGGCCAGGCGGTTTGAGCTGACAGGCTGAGGGTGACGGTCGTCACCAAGGCGAGTGTGAGCGTGGTTCGAGCCAGGGTCACTGATGGCCTCCCAGGAAGTGAATGCAGTAGCCAGAGGATATGCTAGCAGCCCGTGGTGAGTCGCCGGGAATTGGAGCAAGGAGGGCAGGGTCGAATGACGCAGTGGATACGCTTTGAGCATGAGGGGACCGTCGGGTTCGGGACGTTGGCCAAAGACACGATAGACGTGTACGAGGGTGACATGTTCGCCACTCCGAGCCCTACCGGTGCCCGTCTGCGTCGCGAGCAGGTGACCACGCTGACACCGACCGCGGCCGGGAAAATGGTCGCGCTTTGGAACAATTCGCGGGCGATGGCGGCGAAACTCGGCCAGACCGAACCGCCGGAGCCGCTGTACTTCATCAAGGCCAACGGTTCGTATCTTGCCACCGGTGAGACCATTCGGAAGCCGGCGTCCTACGACGGCAAGGTGGTGTTCGAGGGCGAGCTCGGGATCGTCATCGGCACCGTCTGCCGTGGGGTGAGGGAAGCCGACAGCGCTCGTTACATTTTTGGCTTTACCTGCATCAATGACGTGACCGCCGCGGGCATCACGATGCAGGACCCGACGTTTCAACAGTGGACGCGCGCCAAGAGCTTTGACACGTTTGGGGTCTTCGGTCCGGTCGTCGCGACTGGACTCGACCCGACGACGCTCTCCATTCGGACCGTGTACAAGGACCAGGAGCGTCAGAACTATCCGGTCAGCGACCTCTTCATGGGGCCGGCTCAGATCGTGAGCCTGCTGTCGCGGGACATGACCCTGCACCCCGGCGATGTCATCTGCTGCGGTACCTCTGTGGGTATTGGCTCGATGAGACCGGGCACCACCGTCGAGGTCACCATCGACGGGGTAGGCACCTTGCGGAACCGCTACGAGGCGGAGTGAACTGGGTGCACGCCCGACACGGTTACGCCCAAGGGTATAATCGCGTCATTCGGCCACACGTCCTCATGCTCCCGACGCCGCGGAGTTCCGCGCGGGAGTTGGAGAAGCGAAGCCATGAGAGCCTGTCAAGCGCTCGTCGTCGCAGCCGTGATGGCGTCCACCCTGGTGGTTGGTGGGGCCGATCTTGTCGCCCAGGAACTCCAGCAGTCCGTGTTCGTCAGCGTGATCCGGAGTGGGGAGCCGGTCACCGACCTGACGGCTGACGAGTTCGTCATCGAGGAAGATGGAGAGCGGCGCGAGGTGCTCCGGGTCGAGCCCGCCAACGTGCCGATGCAGGTGGCGATTCTGGTCGACGACAGTCAGGGATTCGCCCGGAACCTGTCCCACGTGCGGAACGGTCTCGCCGAACTCATCAGCAGTCTCCCCGACGGTCAGCAGATCGCCTTGTCGACTTTCGGCGAGCACGTGACGAGAATCGTGGATTTTACGACAAACAAAGACGTGCTGCTGGAGGCAGCAACCCGGTACGCGCCGTTCTCCGAAACCAGCTCGTATCTGCTGAACGCCCTCGCGCAGACGGCGGCCGATCTGGACCGCCGCGGTGCCATCCGGCCGATCATCGTGCTCCTCACCTCTGAGGGAGCGAATAGCCAGATGTCCCGGGTGAGTCTGGGCCGGCAAGGCGATGCGCCGATTTCTCCACGCGGCGGTACCGGATTGGACTACAAGGTAGTGCTGGAGGTGCTAAAGGAGACGATGGTCGCCGTCCACTCGCTGGTCGTGCGCAACGTCGGAATCCCGCAGTTCGCCATCACGCCGGGCTTCTCCACTGCCACGCGAGGCGCGCTCATGCAGGACGCGGGGGATCGCGATCGCGCGTCCTTGCTTCAGCAATTACCGAAGGTGACCGGCGGTGGGCGAGAGGAGTTGGGCACCACCTCGGCCATCCCGAAGCTGTTGGCGCAAATGGCCAACGAGATCAGCAACCAGTATCTGGTGACCTACGCGCGCCCCATCGGCTTGATCCCACCCGAGGAAGTCGAGGTCAAGGTGACCCGCCGCCGGCATCGGGTCCGGAGCACCCCGTCGCGTCCCATCATGGTCCGCTAGCCTCGCTTCGCGACCAGTGGGTGAAGAACCGCGACATCAACGCCGCCAAGATGACCGCCGAGCAGATCGCCGAGGCTCAGCGCCGTGCCCGCGAGTGGAACGCCGCGCACCCGCGTGAGCCGTAAGCCTCGTCTCCGCTGAACCCAGACTATCGACTGACTGTCAGCACGCGTCGTGCTGCATGGCAGGACTGCGGCCTCAGATGGCCGTGGTGCACTGAGTTTTCCACGAACGTTGGAACATTATTGGAACAAACCGCCCAAACAAGAAAAATGGTTGAACCGAACAAGTCGATTCAACCCTATATTCATTGGTGGGCCGCCTGGGGATCGAACCCAGGACTCCCTGATTAAAAGTCAGGTGCTCTACCACTGAGCTAGCGGCCCGAACGGTGGGGTCCTGCTACGCGGTCAATAACCCCGCGCTTCGCGAATGTCGCTGAGATTCATGCCGCTGAGGCGCAGATCCTGATAGACCTGATCCCACTCCCCGTCCTGCGCCAGACGGGTCACAATGGCTTCGGCGAGAGGTTGCGTCGCCTGCTGTCCTGGGAATATCTTCGACACACGGTCGCCGAATTCTACGTGATTCATCCCCGATTGTTCGGTCGAGACCTGGGCGTCTACCTCATTCATCATGTCGTAGACGGCCGACTCCTGCGCCTCGGTGGCATCGAGCGAGAGCATCAGCCGGAGAAACGGCTCCTTATTGGTCGCAACGTCGACCACGGTGAACATCCGATCCAGCTTGCGCCGAAGCGAGGAGATTTCCTGCTCGAGCTTCGCGATGCGGGTCTGGGTCTCGTCGTCGCCGTCGGTCATGCCGGCTCGTCCGTCTCCTGCTGTGCGGCGCGAACCCGGGAGCGCCGGCACCCGCCATCGGGCGCCGGCCTGTAGGGCCCCCCGTGCGGCCGGGCTGCGCTCAGTGCACCATGATTGGCACGGCGGCCGCCATCGAGCCCCACTCGAGTCGCAGCTCGCTCTCATCGAGATGCAGGGTCAACTGATCGACGGGCACGTCAAGCGTGCTCACGGTCATTTCGGCCCGCGCCAGGTCTCTAGATTCGTCGTAAGCGAGGCCCCACTGGCCGGTCTCGCTGTTCACGATGAGCTCGGTGGTGTCGCCATTGGTGATCGTCCACAAGGTGTACTCGCCAGCCGGGACATGCGCGGAGCCCATCATCAAGTCGCGGTCGGTCGACAGGGTGGTGGCCTCATCGGCGCCAAGGCGCCAGACCCTCCCGTCCAGCGGCTCGACGTCGTCACCCACGACGCGCCCCTTGAGGAGCGGCCGCCCGTAGGTCAGCGAGATATTGGCACCGGACACTGCCCAGGCCACCTGCACATGCGGGCTCCCCGCGGTGCCGTCGTGCACCGGCGTGAGGGTGCCACCGCCCAGCATCTGGGCCGGTGGGGCCGACTCGACGGGTGGCGCGGCCTCGGACGAGGCGGGCGCATCCGCAGTCATATCGTCGCCACCACCGCCACAGCCAACCGTGATCAGCGCGGCGCACGCCATCGCTGCTCCAGTCTTCAAACCAAACATACGTGTGTCCTCCAAGTTGAAAAGCAGCTGTCCACTATAGCATCCACACCCTGTACCGATCAGACGCCGGTGCCGGGTCCCCGGTTGCGAGACGGGCTACAGAATCCTCTGCCCGAAGGCGGACAGGGCGAACTCGACCGCCAGTTCGGCCGTCGTGTTGTGGGTGTCGAGCGTCGGGTTGACTTCGACCAGATCGAGGGCTCGCAGACGGCCCGTGTCAGCCACCAGTTCCATCAGCATGTGCGCTTCCCGATAGCTCAGGCCGCCGCGCACGGGAGTACCCACCCCCGGGGCGATGGCCGGGTCGCACACGTCGAGGTCGAACGACACGTGGACGTCGGCCCGGCCCCGCCCAATGAGCGACAAGGCACGCTGCGTGACCGTGGCGAGCCCCAGTCGGTCGATGTCGCTCATTGTGAAGAGATGCACGCCCGAATCGCGCACGAGCGCCTTCTCTTGCGCGTCGAGACTCCGGACGCCAAGCAGAGCCACGCGATCGGGACGGATGGCCGGAATGACCTCACCGATGCTGGCCAGTTCAGCCGGTTCCGGTCCCAACAGGGCGGCGAGCGGCATGCCATGCACGTTCCCGCTGGTACTGGTCGACCGGTGTATTCATGTCGGCGTGCGCGTCCACCCACAGCAAGCCCAGCGGTCGTCGACGGCGGCGAGCGGCTGCGGCGGTCGCCGCGATCGACCCGGCGGCCACGCTGTGGTCGCCCCCCAACACCACGGGTGTCGACCCGGCCGCCAAACTGGGCGATTCTCAGTGCCGACGGCCCCATGTCCACGCCGCGGCGTCCGGACCCGAGGTCGAGGGGAATCCCGATGAGGTCGATCCTACGAGGAGAGGCCATGACGGTCTCCGGGCGCCGATTTGCG
>CAUZAY010000277.1:0-5731 GCA_963577695.1 Vicinamibacteria bacterium
CGGCACGACTCGTCGCATCCGTCAGGCCGACGTCCGATGACCGCGTGTTGGAGGTAGCGACAGGACCAGGCTACGTGGCACTCGCCTTTGCCACGGTGGCCCGCGAAGTGGTCGGCGTCGACCTGACGGACGCCCCGCTGGCGGTCGCCCGGAGGAACCAGGCCGACCGGGGTGTGACCAATGTGTCGTTTCAGCCGGCCGATGCCAAAGCCCTCCCGTGGTCCAACGGATCATTCGACGTCGTCGTCTGTCGACTTGCGTTTCATCATTTCGAATCCCCGGCCAGGGTTCTGGCCGAAATGGTCCGCGTCTGCCGAGGCGGCGGGAAGGTCGCCGTCGAGGACATGCTCGCCAGCGAGCAGCCTGTCGGTGCCGAATACTACAACCGCTGGGAGCGACTCCGTGACCCGTCGCATGTGGCCGCGCTGTCTCTTGGTCAACTCGTGGCCTTGTATCGCGATGCGGAACTGGAGATCGCCGGACTCCGGTTGGAAGAGCGCACTCAAGATGTGGAGCGATGGCTGCGCACGACCGAGACGGCCTCCGAGATCGGCCAGGAGATCCGCCGACTGATTCGGGACGATGCACGCTGTCAGGTCAGCGGGACGCCGATTTTCGACGACCAGGAGGGACGTTTGTCCTTCACTCATCGAATGGTGACGATAGTGGGGCGGAAACGTGATGAGGACGCGCCGACTCGATCGTGATGTCAGATGATGTGACCCACCCAGCGGCCGGCGAAGATGACGCCGATCCAGAGCAGCAGGGACGCCGCGCCGGCCACCTGGGCGGCCAGCGGGGGCGCGGGGGCTGTGTCCCACTCCTCTACGCCGCGCAGCGTGCGGAACTGGAACCATGCCATGTTGACGCCCGCCAGCAAGAGCAGCGCTAGTTTGATCTGAAAGGCCGGGTTCTCGATGTAGGCGGCAGCCCGCGTCATGAACATGCCGGTACCGGTGATGATCGCGAGGACGAACGCGCCCCATGTCCAGCGGATCATCTCTCGGGTCATCCGGCTCGCGGGGACGCTGAGCGCGGTCTTGCCGAGCAGTCGTAGATCCACCATCAGGATGGAGCCCACGACGAGGCCGACCCCCAGCACGTGCAGTGATTCCAGGAACGGAAACCACCAGGTAAACCCGATGTATTCCGAGAGCGGGAGCGCCTGCACCCAGTTCCAGAATTCGGGGAACGGGACGGAGGTTTCTTCATTCATAGAGAAAATAGAGATAGTCGGTGTAGGCAATCCAGCGTCCGCCGAGCACGACACCGACCCAGAGGACGAGGGACACCGCGGCCATCACGCGGGCCGAGAGCAGACGGGCGGCTGTCTGTTCCCAGTAGCCGGGCTCACGCTTGCTCATCCGGTAGATGATGAGGGCGATGGTCACCGCCGGGACCAGACACATGAACTTCCAACCGAACACGGGGTTGAAGAAATACCGGTTCGGGCGTGCCACGACGAAGAGCAGACCGGTGATGGCGTTGGTGAGCAGCGCCCACCAGGTCCACGGCATGAGACGGCCGATCATCTCGCTGACGTTCTGGCTTGGCGCCGCGAGTCCGAGGAACCGAAGATGCACCATGACGGTCGAACTCATGACCACGGCGATGCCGAGAATGTGCAGCGACTGCGCGATCGGAGGCAATCCCGGCACGTTTCCGAGCAAATACACGGCGGTCTCCTGGGCCGGGCTTCCGGAGAGCCACGCGGCCACGTTTTCCTGCATGGCCGGTATAATAGCGCACCGTCCGCGGCGCCTCCCTCGGCGACCTGGCTCGGCGGTGTTCCATGATTGACACCCACACGTTCGATACACCCGTAGGCGTGCGGCGCTCAGTGTGCCGCACCGCGCCGCTCCTGACTGCCGGCGTCGCGCTCGTGTTCACGGTGCTGGCACCGACTCAGGCCATGTCCTACTAGGCCGAGCCGCAGTTGATCGGGCTGTTGCCGTCGCTCACCGGGGGCGACGCCGCCAACGATTTCAACTCCGCCATGGTGAGTCAACTTTCGACCTACCCCGGCGGGTCGTCCGCGGGGGGGGGTCACGTTCACCTTCAACCCTACGACGCAGACGTTCGCGCGCAACAGCGACAGCTTCGGACCGTCGTTCGCGGAGCGCGCGATGACGATGGGGCAGGACACGTTCAACGTGGGCGCCACGTTTCAACGCGCCACCTACGACACGTTCGAAGGGTTGAGTCTGAGCAACGGCGACATCCGATTTCGGGTGGATGGTCAGCCGAACCCCGGTGACGTGGTCGACGCCCAGTTGGCCATCGATCTCAGCACCGACATGTTTGTCCTCTTCATGAGCTACGGGCTGACGGACCGGCTGGATGTTGGGACCATGGTGCCCATCATTCGCGTGGGCTTCGACGCGTCCATCACGCCAACGCTGGTGCAGACGGCGGCCGGTCCGCTTCCAATGGGGCAGCGGGTCAGCCTGCCGGTTCAGACACGTTCCGGGACCGCCTCCGGGGTCGGCGACGTCTCGGTGCGCACGAAGTACAACTTCGTCAAGCGTCCGGGCGGCGGGGCCTCGGTGATGGTCGACGTGCGGATGCCGACGGGTGACGCGGAGGAGATGTTGGGCACGAGGGCTGGGGCGGCGAAGGTGATGTTCGTGGCCTCGAGCACCCTTGGCCGGATGGCACCACACATCAACGCCGGCTGCACCTTTGTTGGCGCCAGGGCCAACAACACGATCGCGATCGACGACGAGTGGAACTACGTGGTCGGTGTCGACACGGTGGTCACCAACGACGTGTCCGCGTCGTTTGATATCGTGGCCAGGACCCTCACCAACATCGGGCGTCTTCGGTTGGGCCCCCCCCCGACCAGACCGGCGACCCGGCCAATCAACTGAACCGGGAAGCTGGCAATCTGAATCTGCGGATGGCCGGCCTGAGGCTGAAGTGGCGGGTCGTCGGGACCTGGCTGCTGTCGGGCAGCGTCCTCGTCCCGCTGACCGACGCCGGTCTGGTCGACCACGCGACCTGGTCGCTTGGGCTCGATTGGACGAAGTAGCCCGGCCGTGCCACGCGCTCGGTGAGTTCCTCGAACCAGGATCGAAAGACACTTGCTCTCATTGGTGGACTACCTGCCGATAAGTCAGAAACCGTCGCCGTTTCCCCGGACGTCGAACACGACGAGGCGCAGGGGGTCAGCTCCGATCACGGTCGCCATCATCTCCTCATAACATCGCGCGATCTCCTCGTTCGGGCTCATTGTGCCGTTGATGCGCGAATGCTGCTCCTCCGGCACCGACGGCCGACATTCTTGGCGTTCCGACGCCCGAACGAACACGATCTTCGGCATGAAGTCGAGAGTCCATCCGAAGTACAAGACGAAGTCACACGTCGGCAATTGGCCGGAGTACGAAATCTCGCTCGTCCGGCGCGGCGACATCGCGCTCTGGCTCTCCACAGACGCGATTGTCGCATGGACGACACCGGCGCCGAGCGGTCGACGCGGCGGACAGCGCAAGTTCTCGGATCACGCGATCGAGACGGCGTTGACGCTGCGGCTCGTCTTCGGATTGCCGCTTCGCCAGGCGGAGGGCTTCCTGCGGTGGGTGCTGTTCTTGATGCATGTCGATCTCGAGGCTCCTGACCACACGACCCTCTCTCGCCTCGGCGTAGTCAGTACCTCAATGTCAGGTTCCACGTGGTTCCGCCCGACGAACCGCTCCATGCCCCTCGCCAAAGAACTCACCGACTGCGCCTTCGTCGACTCGCCCGTCAATCAGGCCCTGATCGAAGACCTGGCCACCGGCGCCCTCCTCAGGCAGCAACGGAACGCCGTGCTCCTCGGGGCACCGGGACGGGGAAGACCCATCTGGCGATCGGCATCGCCCGGACTTGCATCCGCCAGGGCGCCAAGGCGCGTTTCTTCAACGTCGTCGACCTCGTGAACCAACTCGAGGCCGAGAGCAAAGGCGGCCGTCCCGGCCGGCTCGCGGACCAACTGACCCGCGTGCACCTCGTCGTCTTGGACGAGCTCGGGTATCTCCCGTTCGCCGAATCGGGCGGGCAGCTCCTCTTTCACCTGGTCAGCCGGCTCTACGAACGCACTTCGCTGATCGTGACGACGAATCTCGCCTTCGCCGAATGGCCGCAGGTCTTTGCCGACCCGACGATGACCACGGCGCTGCTCGATCGACTCACCCATCACTACCAGATGATCGAGGACCGACAATGACTCCTGGCGCTTCAAGCATCGCGAGCGAAGGGGGCAAAATCAGACGCCGGTCAGGGGGTTAATTTCGCACGCCGATTGACAATCGGAGGCCTACGGCATGCGCAAGGCGGTTCGACAAACTGTTTGCGGGACACAGCCAAGGCCGCGACACGCCCCGGTTGTGCAACGGCGTCGAACCAGCCCGCTCCTCACGACCGGTACGCAAGCCAGAAGCCACCACGACCCCGTAGATCCAGATCACCTGCAGCGTGTGCACTAGCGCTCGCCGGCGGTCGCTCTGGGGGACGTACCCACTGTCAAGTCTGCGCCACCAACACCGCCCCGCCGGGCGCCGCGGGCGCCCAAAGATGGCAACTCTATTTCGACCAGTGTCCTAAAGGGACGCGAGGACGTCCAGAAGCTGATCGTAGGCGGCCAGCATTCTAGCATTGCCGCTGAACTGGGGTTCGGGGTGCGTGTTGACGACGATGCCGCCGCCGCAGCCGCGGAGCCAGTCGATCTTGGGGCGCCAGAAGTTGACGAGTTGTTCCGCGTCATGGCCCCAGTAGAGTGGGTCCTCGAACGGGATGGTCGTAGGCACGTGCGTCAGGCCGCCCAGGGTGAACGGCTTTGTCCACAAACAGCCGCCGATACCACCGGGGCACGACCGGTCCGTGTCCAGCCGGCTGTAGTCCACGGTCACGTAGTCCTTCACGACGTCGAACAGCGTGTCGCTGCGAAACCAGGACGGTGAGCGGAAGCACTGCATGTCGTAGCGCTCGATCAGCGGGCGGCAGGCGTCGAGCCGTCGGCGGATCTGATCGGCCGGGAGGAAGGCAAGCTTGTTGTCGTGATTGTAACCGTGCAGCCCGATCGTGCATCCCCGCTCGACCAACCAGTCGAGGACCGCGTAGTCCGGCGGGTCTCCCCGACCCACCACGTGCCAGACGGATGGGAGGCCATGGGCCAGCTCAATCTCGGCCGTCCGCTGCACCCACGGGAAGCCCTCCGCGGTGTCGATGTCATGGGTCAGCACGACCGCGCTCTGTGACGGGGAATCCGGCTCACTCGCGTGGTCGGGGGTCTCGTCCGGGTTGACGCGGGCCCACACGTGCGCGAGCAGTTCGAAGCCCTGTTCAATGGGAAAACCAGGAAACGCGCGTCCGGTCTGACCCGTCGGCGCCTGTTGCGCCAGCACCAGCTTGGCGATCACACGTCGAACCGGGCCGGGCACCCGGTGGTAGTGAAACGGGAGATGGGTATACAGCGGTCGTGCCAACGTCCGGTACTGCTCGCCGAGCACGTAGCGTCTCCATCTCGGCCAGTCGTATCGGATGTGCGGCTCGCCCGCCTCCCGGCTGAGGAGCGAGATCCGTCCCGCGTCCGTCTCGGCCCAGACGAGCGATTGGCCCGGGAGGGTGGCTCGACCCGCCGCGACATCGGCGGGAGGCAGGGGCACATGAGCGCCCGCGTCGGCGTCGAACCAGTCAGGCCGATACGCCGGTTCGACATCAATGCGACAGATGCGAGCGGTGCGATCGATCCCCG
>CAUZAY010000278.1:0-5681 GCA_963577695.1 Vicinamibacteria bacterium
CGAAATTGGCCTCGACATAGGTGTCGTCGAACTCACCCGTGTACAGGTAGGCGGTGCCCCCGACGCTGACGCTGAAATCGTCCCCGCCGAATCCGACACTCCCGAACAAGTCGAGTTCTGCGCCGTCTCCGACGTCCGCCAGCCAGGTGCCCACTGACACGGGTCCCGCGCTCAGGTCAAGGCCTGCGCTCGCCGACGACGTTTTCTGCAGATACCCACGATAGTAATACTGACTCACCCAGCCCGCATTGGCGGACATCGAGGTCTCCATTTGGGCTTCGGCGGTGACCGGAGCCAGTAGCGCGAGCGCGATGGCCGCTATGCCGAGCGTTCCTAGCTGTTTACCGCGCCTGCGCGCTCTCGCGCGTCCCACGACTGTTCCCACTCTGACTCCGACCGGACCTTGCGTTCGCATCAATGACATCTTCGTCCTCCGTATCTGGTTGCCAAGTAATAAGTTAATTTCCCTTTGAGTGAAGCTCGGGCGGCACGCGCGACCGCGAAGCGGCATGCCGCCCAAGCCCCGGAGACACAGCGTTGCAGGCGCTCAACTCTGCTAGCTGTGCGTGGTGACGGAGAAGCCACCGTAGGCCTCCATGCCGTGTTCACTGACGTCCAGCCCGACTCGCTCCTCTTCCTCGCTGACCCGGATACCGGTGGTGGCCTTGAGGATGAAGAAGATGATGAAGGCCGCGGGCAGACAGAAGATGCCGTAGGCCAGGACCCCGATGAGCTGGGTCACGAACGAGTGGTCCGGGTTCGTGCTGAAGATGCCAACCGCCAACGTGCCCCAGATCCCGCAGGTGAGGTGGACGGAGAGCGCGCCCACCGGGTCGTCGATCTTGACCCGGTCGAAGAGCAGCACCGACGCCACTACGAGGAGACCGGCAATCAGGCCGATGAGGATGGCCGCGTTGACCGAGACCGTATCCGCCCCCGCGGTGATGCCGACGAGTCCGGCCAGCGCCCCGTTCAGCACCATGCTCAAGTCAGGCTTGTGCTGGAGTGCCCAGGAGGCGGCCATTGCCCCGATCACGCCAGCGGCGGCGGCCAGCGACGTGGTCACGAAGACCAGCGAGACCAGCGCCGGGTCGGCGCTCAGGACGGACCCGCCGTTGAACCCGTACCAGCCTAGCCACAGAAGGAAGACGCCGATCGCCGCGAGCGGCATGTTATGTCCCGCGATCGGTCGGATCTTCCCGTCCTCGAGATACTTGCCCAGGCGCGGCCCGAGGACGATGATGCCGGCCAGCCCCGCCCAGCCGCCGACGGAATGGACGAGCGTGGAGCCGGCGAAATCGTAGAATCCCATCTGGTCGAGCCAACCCGCGCCCCATTTCCAGGAGCCCGCAATCGGATACACGATGGCCACGTAGATGGTCGAGAAGATCAGGAAGGGGCCGAGCTTCACGCGCTCCGCCACGGCACCGGACACGATTGTCGCGGCGGTGGCCGCGAACATGCCCTGGAAGATGAAGTCCGTCCAGTAGGTGTAGCCGACGTTGTAGGCGGAGGTCATGTCTTCGGGACTCGGGTTCAGTCCGAATCCGGCGAAACCGAAGAACTGGCCGAGCATGAAGTCGCCCGGATACATCAGGTTGAAGCCGACAAAGGCGTAGGTCAGCAGCCCGATGGAGACAATTGAGATGTTCTTGAACAGAATGTTCACGGTGTTCTTGGAACGGGTCAGCCCTGACTCCAGAGTCGCGAAGCCGAGGTGCATGATGAATACCAGGAACGTGGCCACGAGCATCCAGGTGTTGTTGACCGTGAACGTCTCTTGAGAGACTTCGTCCTGCGCGTAGGCCACGGCGGGCGCGAGTATGAGTACGAGAAGCAGCAGCGTCGCGTGCCGGCCGATCGATCGGATCAAACGGTTCGTCATTGGGGTATGTCCTTCCATCTGCACGGTTCCGGATGATGGCGCTGTCACTAGAGCGCCTCGTCGCCGATCTCGCCGGTTCTGATCCGGACGGCTTGACCGATATCGCTGACGAAGATTTTGCCGTCTCCGATTGACCCGGTGCGGGCGGCCTCGGTGATGGCGTTGCTCGCCGCTTCGAGGAGTTCGTCCGTCACCACGGTTTCGATCTTCATCTTCGGGACGAAATCCACGGTGTATTCGGCGCCGCGATAGACTTCGGTGTGACCTTTTTGACGGCCGAAGCCTTTGACTTCGGTGACGGTGAGCCCCTGAACGCCGGCTTTGGCGAGTTGGTCTCGAACGTCGTCGAGCACGTGGGGCTTGATGATGGCCGTGATCAATTTCATCTAACTCTCCTCTTCATCTGACTCTCCTGGGCCAGAGCAGGTGTCGCACCCGCCGGCCGGCTACGTATTCGATGTCGAGTTGCAACCGTTCCGAGGAGCGGTCGTCAGCCGATGTCTTCCGTAGTAGCAAGTTGAGGGCCAGCTTGAGGCGTGGTCAGGCCACGGTGCGCCGGCCCCTGTGAATAGGGGCCGAAAGGCCAGATCCTGGGGTGGGCGGTCGGGCAGAGATCGACGGGATTGTGATGCCGGACGGCGCGTTTCGACGTTCGCGTAGATCGGGGGCGGGCGAGGAGGCGGGTGGGTGCGCTGGCTACTTTCGATAGCGGCTGCTGTCGATCCCGAACTTCTTGACCTTGTAGCTGATGATGCGCTCGGTTGACTGGAGCAGCATCGCCGCCTTACCCCGGTGGCCGCGGGTGGCCTTCAGCGCGTCTTCGATCAGGTCCATTTCATAGGCCTCGACCGCCTCGCTGAATGACAGGCTCATCACCGTACCAGATGCTTCGCCGGTCTGCAGAGACGGAGGGAGGTCGTGCGCGTGAATGACGTTGCCGTCGCACACGAGTACCGCGCGTTCGAGCGCGTTTTCCAGCTCGCGCACGTTGCCCGGCCAGTGATAGGACATCAGCATGTCGATCGCGGGGGTCGAGATCCGCTTGACGTGTTTCCCGTGCTCAACGGCGTAGCGGTCGAGGAAGTGGTCCGCCAGCAGCAGAATGTCGGTTTTTCGCTCACGCAGTGGTGGCACGAAGATCGCGAATACATTGAGACGATAGTGGAGATCCTCGCGAAACGTCCCGGCCGCCATCGCGCCCTCGACGTCCGCGTTGGTTGCCGCAATCAGCCGGACATCGACCTTGACCGGCTGGGTGCCGCCTAGCCGGTCAAACTCACGTTCCTGCAGCACGCGCAGCAGTTTGACTTGCGTCGACGCGTTGAGATCGCCAATCTCGTCGAGGAAGAGTGTGCCGCCCTCGGCGAGCTCGAACCGCCCTTTCTTGCGATTCTGCGCCCCGGTGAAGGCACCTTTTTCATAGCCGAAGAGCTCTGACTCGATCAGCGAATCTGGCAGGGCGGCGCAGCCCACCTTGATGAACGGCTTCTTGGCGCGGCGGGAGTTGTAGTGGATGGCATGGGCAATGAGCTCCTTGCCGGTGCCGGACTCGCCGCGCACCAACACCGTGGTGTTCGCGCCGGCAACCTGATTCACCTGGGCGTAGACCTCGCGCATCGGGCGGCTGGTGCCCACGATGTTGGCGAAGTCGTATTTCTGTTTGAGCTCGTCTCGCAGGTGGACGTTCTCCTCCACCAGCCGCCGACGCTCGGCATCCACCAGGTGATTGACCCTGATGGCCTGCGCGATCATGGTGGTGACGACATCGAGGAACCGGACATAGCCTTGATAGTCCCGTCCTTTCTCAAAGGGGAGATCCACACTGATGGCGCCGACCGGATTCTTGAGGGTCTTGATCGGCACGCAGATGAAGCTGATGTCACGACGGTCGAGGTTCTTGCGCCGCGCCCGGTTCAAGAACATCGGTTCCTTGCTGGCGCGTGGCACGATCACCGGTTTGCCGCTTTCGACCACTCGTCCAGTGACGCCTTCGCCCACCTTGTACCGGGCCGAGCGACCCTCTGGAGTCAGCCCTTCCGCGGCTTCCACGTGCAGGAGGCCGGTGTCCGGGTCCAGCAGCGTGATGGAGCCGCACACGACGCTGTCCCGTCGGTCGAGCAGTTGGAGCACCCGTTGGAGCGAGGCGCGAAGACTGGACCCGCCGGCCAGGGCGTCGTTGACCTCGGACAGGGTGTCCAAGCGGGCGGCGTCCTGAGTGAGTGCTCGTTCAGATGGCACAAAAATGTCGCGGTGATGCGGTCGAAGGGACGACTCTGTGGTGAGCTACCGCAGCGTCATCGGTAATCGTGTTTCGCCCATCAGGTATTGGTCGATTCCGGCCGCCGCGCTGCGGCCCTCGGCGATCGCCCACACGATCAGTGATTGTCCTCGCTGCATGTCTCCGGCGGTGAAGACGCCCTCAACGCTCGTCATCCAGGCCTTGTCGCGCGAGACGTTCCCGCGGTCGGTGAGTGCGACGCCGAGCTGGTCCAGCAGGCCGTCGCCCTTCGGGCCGGTGAAACCCATGGCCAGCAGCACCAGGTCCACTCCGAGCTCGTACTGGCTGTCCGGGACCGGTCTGAATGACGGGCGTCCGTTTTCCTCGGTCATTTCGACCGTGGCGGCATGCAGCGTCGTCACGTGCCCAGAGTCGTCGCCGCTGAACCGTTCTGTCGACACCGAATAGACGCGGTCCCCACCCTCTTCATGCGCGCTCGTCACCCGGAAGATGTGCGGCCATTGGGGCCACGGGTTGGCCTCGCCGCGCGTCTCGGGCGGACGCGGCAACAATTCGAACTGATGCACCGAGGTTGCGCCTTGCCGGTGGACCGTGCCCAGACAATCGGCTCCGGTATCGCCCCCGCCAATGATGACCACTCGCTTGCCCTCGGCGCTGATGAAGTCGACGTCATCGATGGCGTCTCCCTCGCATCGCCGATTCTGCAGGGTCAGGAACTCCATCGCGAAATGGATGCCGCGCAACTCGCGTCCCGGCACGTTGAGGTTGCGGGGCATTCCGGCGCCACCCGCCAGCAGCATGGCATCGAAGTCTCGGCGAATCGTGTCGGCTGGTATCGTCACGCCAATATCGGCGTTGACGCGGAAACTGACGCCCTCGGCCTCGAGTATGTCCAGACGGCGGTTCAGGAACCGCTTTTCCATCTTGAATTCCGGAATGCCGTAGCGGAGCAGCCCACCGATTCGATCCGACCGTTCGAAGACGGTCACCTCGTGACCGGCTCGGTTGAGCTGGTCCGCCGCGGCCAGTCCAGCGGGGCCCGATCCGATCACCGCCACGGTCTTGCCGGTCCGGGTCTCCGGAGGCTCGGGGTGGATCCATCCTTCGTCGAACGCCCGCTCTACCACGGCGAGCTCGATCGATTTGATGGTGACCGCGTCGCGGTCGATCGCGAGCACGCAGGAACCCTCGCATGGGGCCGGGCAGAGTCGGCCAGTCCACTCCGGAAAGTTGTTGGTCTTGTGGAGCCGATCGCTGGCAGGGTGCCACTTGTCGCGGTAGACCAGGTCGTTCCAGTCGGGGATCAGGTTGCCGAGCGGGCATCCCTCGTGACAGAACGGGATCCCGCAGTCCATGCAGCGGGCGCCCTGAGCGCGCAGGTCTTCCGTGGCGTACGGCAGGTAGACCTCCTGCCAGTCGTGGAGTCGCGCTTCGACCGGGCGGGACGGTGGCTTCTGCCGGTCGATCTCGATGAATCCCTTCAGCTTGCCCATATGTTCCTACTCGACGACGTCACCGATGTCGTGGAGCCCAATGCCGGTGGCGAGGAACGCTCAA
>CAUZAY010000279.1:0-5670 GCA_963577695.1 Vicinamibacteria bacterium
CAGCGTGAGGTTGACGCCGGGATCTAGCGCGAAGAGCACGTCGCCCCGCACAGCACCGCCGGCGGCGCTGGGAGCGGCTGGGTTCGAATTGCCGCCACAACTCGACATGAGGGCGACAAGGGTGAGCGTGGCGAGCCCATAGGCGCCAAGTACGTTGGTCCGATTCTTCACCATGAGAGCGCGAAACCTCCACGTTATGTCGTCCGCAAAAAGGTCCATACACGGCGACCGAGCCCGGCGATCGGCAACGACAAGCAGGAATGATAACAGACGCATCGGTTCACCGGTCTGGCCGTCGCCCGTGCGATGGGCGTGGTATGTGGCTATGCTACGATCCGTGGTTTGCTGGCGTGCCCGCGTCAGCCTCTCAAGTGGACCGAACGGCGTCTCGAACCAAGGTGGACATTCAGATGCAGCAAATCGGCAGAACGATGAGAGCAGCAATCACGGTGGCGTGTGGCGCTGTCGCGGTGGGGATTGCGACCGCATCCGTGGCCGAGGCGCAGGTCCTGCCGTGGGAAGATACCGGTTACGTGCACATCAATTATGGGTACCAGTCGGGAGACCGGGCTTTGACGGAGAGCTTGTCCGAGACCGTCTACGGCGAGACGGCGACCTATGAGGCGAACCACGCGAGTAGCGGTGGCGGTGGGCTGGATATCGGAGGTGGGGTCCGCGTGTGGAGCAACCTGGCCGCCGGTGTCACGGTCACGTCGTTTTCGAGTTCGAGTGCGGCTACCGTGTCAGGCACCGTGCCCAATCCCCTGTTCTTCAACCGTCCGCGGACGGTGGCGGTGGATCTGACCGGTCTCGAACACAAGGAACTGGGCGTCCATCTCCAGGCCGTGTGGGTGATGCCGCTGTCCGAGCAGCTCACTGTTTCCGTGGGCGGCGGACCGTCGTTCTTCAGCGTCGACCAGGGCTTGCTCGCGGGCGTGACCGTCGGCCAGGAGACCGCGCCATTCAACGCCGTATCGATCGGCGCGTCAAGCACCACGGCGAGTGAATCGGCCGTCGGCGGCAATGCCGGGGTCGATGTCACCTACATGTTCACCGAGCAGCTTGGGGGTGGGGCGTTCGTTCGCTGGACCGGCGGATCGCTCGATCTACCGATGTCGGGCGGCATACAGTCGATCGACGTGGGCGGCGTGCAGTCGGGCGCCGGCCTCCGCGTGAAGTTCTAACTCGTCGCTTGGTTGAAACTACGTCGGGCCGCGGCGGTGGCGCCGCCTCAGCGTGCGGCGTAGTGCGGGTGTTGCCAATTGGCGGGCGACTTGCCTGGCCGAGTAGGGCCGGAGCGCCAGAGTTGTCTCCCTGACCGCGCGTCGGTCGCGGTCCCCCCCACGTTCCTTCTTACAGGTGGTTTCTACCGCGGGAAGATCCAGCGGCCGATGGCGCCGGAGTTCGCGGTTTCGTCCGTTTGGTCGATCCAGGCCGGCCCAGGGTCGGTCCCGCAGTGGCCGCCGATGATGTCGATGATGTCGACCTCGGTGGAACCACTGGGAGACCCCGAGCCCTAGTGATAGTCGACCACGTCCTGCGAAATATCGCCGCAGTCGGCGCGTTTGCAGTTAAAACCCCACCGGCCGTCTGTCTGCCGGAGGCGGTCCACCACCAGATCCATGAACTCCCAGCTGCCGCCGGCGTCTTGGCACGAGTTGGCCAGCGCGCCCGGGTTTTCAGCCGCCACCTGGTTCACCAGCGCCTCCATATTGGGCAGCGGTAGCTGGCCACCCGGATTGGGAGCCGGTGGAGCCGACGGTCCGCCAGGCGGGGGCGGTGGCGCGCTTGCCGCCGTCAGCAACGTAGCGTTCCCCGACCAGGAACTGGTCAGCGTGCCGTTGGTGCCGCGTGCCCGCCAGTAGTACTGCATGCCGGCGGTCAGGTTGACCGTCACGAGGCCGCTCGTCGTACCCGATCCGGATCGAGTGACCGAGAACGTGCTTTCTGGACTGTTGAACGCCGAGCTGTCGTCCACTTCAAACTGATAGGTCACGGTGCCGGCCGCACCGGTGACTTCGCCGTTGGCGACGACCAGGGTCGGTCGCAACGTCGAAACGGTCGCGCCGTTGATCGGCGAGGTCGGGGGCTCGAGGGTGACGGGCCGTGGGGTCACGAACACGGCGGTGACCGACCAGGGCCCATTTTCACCGTCGAGCTCGCCCCGGCGGGTCTCGAACCGGTAGCGGAACGCGGCGCTGGCGTATTTTCCTTGGGCGTTGGCGACCGTCAGCACCGGGGTTGGAGAGGTCGTCTCCACCCCGCCGGTCGGTCTGGTCGGGAGCCGGCGCCGTCGCTTTCAGGGTGCTGCCATCTGCGGCCGCCTCCTCCGTCTCGAGCGCCGCGGCGACCTGCGGGCCAGCCACTGGTTGGACTCCGGTGGTGGCGGTGGTGGGGGCCGCGGGGCTGTCACACCCGCTCACGAGTGTGCCGAGGAGCACCGGGACCGGGAGAGCGGTCCGGAAACTGGCGGTGCCGCGCATGGGTCAGTGTCCCGTGTCGGTGGTGCGCCACACAAGTCGCGAGACGCCTGGACCCCGCTGTGTCAGGCGGACCACCGGTGTCGACCTACTGTACGGTGACGGTCTGGTTGGCGGTGACCCCGGTCACGGTGCGAACGGTGCCGTCAAGGAAAGTGACGATGATGGTAACCGCGGCGGTGGACCCGAGCCCGAAGTGCAGGGTGGGGTCGTCCTGGGCGATGTAACCGTTGTTGCTGCGGGCCTCTCGCATCCCGATCATGCTCGCGCCCACCATCCCGTCCGGATAGATGGAGACCTTGGCGCCGAAGGCGCCCAGCTGGCCCTGGGGCGAGACCAGGATCACCTTCAGCCAGTTCGACCCGCTGACGTTGTTACGCACCAGCCAGTTGCTGCTTCGCTTGGCGCCGATCGCGAAGTCGAGGTCGCCGTCGGCGTCGATGTCGGCGAACGCGATCGCCCGCGGGTCGTCGATGCCGGCGATGGGTACCGCCGGTCCCTGGGTGAAGGTGCCGGCGCCGTCGTTCAGATAGGAGACATCGTCGCCCGCGAACACCAGGTCGAGGTCCTGGTCGTTGTCCAGGTCGGCGAAGCCGCCCATGAATCCTTCGATGCTGGTGAAGTCCTGGATCCGCGTGAACGTACCCCCGTTGTTCCGGAACAGGTGCCCGACCCGTTCGTCGCTCGCGTCGAGGTCGACCAGCAGCATGTCTTGGTCGCCGTCGGTGTCGATGTCGGCCATCGTGATACCGCTCGCCGCATCCCGGTCGATGCCGAGACTGGCGGCGGTCACCTCGGTGAAGGTGCCGCCGTCGTTTCGCAGCACCACGAGCCTACCGCTCCGGTTGCCGGCGATCAGGTCGATGTCGCCGTCGCCGTCGTAGTCGGTGTCGGTGACCCCCTGGCCGGCCAGCGCGTCGTGCGCCGCGCCGGACGTGATCGCGGTGAACTGGAAGTTGCCGTTGTTGCGATACAGCTCGTTGCGCTCGCCGCCAGGATCATCGTCACCCAGGAAGCCGGAGACGGAGAAGATGTCGAGGTCGCCGTCCCGGTCCATGTCGAATGTCACCAGGCCGCGGGTGCCCTCGGCGCGCGCCGCCATGCTGGCTGGGGTGGCGTCGCTGAAGAACCCCTGGCCGTTGTTCCGGAAGATGTTGTTCGGCGCGCCGAACTCTCCGGTGGCGCCGTTGGGCAGGTCGTAATCGCCGTCGTTGTCCAGGTCGGCGAACACCGCCCCGTGGGAGCCGACGTCGAAGTCATCGACGCCTCGGGCCACAGCCAGCTCGGTGAACGTGCCCGCGCCGTTGTTCACGAAGAACAGCTCCGCCTGCGGGTCGTCGAAGTTCATCGTGATGTAGAGGTCGGGGCTGCCGTTACCCTCGGTGTCGGCGAACATCACGCCGTGACCGCCCAGCACCGACGGTGCGATCCCGGAGGTCGTCGACACGTCAGTGAACGACAGCGGGGCGCTGGGCGGCGCCGGCGGTGCGGGGGGGGGCGGTGTGACGAAGCTGAAGGTGGCCGACCAGGGTCCCACCGCGCCCTCGAGCTCAGCTCGAGCCCGCCACCAGTAGGTGGTGGAGAAGTCGAGTGACGCGGTGACCCCGAACTGGGTCTGGCCGTCGCCCTGCGTGACGACGCCGAGGTCGACGAGCGTCATGCGGGCCGCGTCATACACCTCGAAGCGGTGTGCGAAGACGGCGCTGACATAGGTGCCCTCGGCGTTCTGAATCGTTAGGCTCGGATTGCGGTCCGTCAGAGTGCCGCCGTTGCTGGGGCTCACCGGGACGGGGGCGCCCGCCTTCAGGCTCTGACTGGCGGCCGGTATTGGGAGCAGGAAGAGACAGACCGCCCCGAACGCGACAGGACGTCGAAAGATGGTGTGAGGCACGGTTACCTGTCGGGTGTGCGGGAACGGAGACGGGCGCCGATGCGAACGCCGGCGGACGACGAGCCGTCCGCCAGCGCTCCTACCTGCGCTCTAGGCTACTCACGGACGGGGAAAGATCCAGCGTCCGACCGAACCCTCTTCATGGGTGGCGTCGGTCTGGTCGATCCAGGCCGGAGACTGATCGCCGTCCGGGCAGACCGCGCCGATGATGTCGATCAAGTAGACGTCGGTGCTCTCCTGGCCGTCGCCGATGCCCCAGAAGTAGTCGATCACGTCGATGGACGGGTCGTTGCAGTTGCCCCGCTTGCAGTTGTAACCCCACCGGGTATCTTCCAACCGCAGTAGTCGCACCGCCTCGTCCATGAACTCCCAGGTGCCGCCCTCTTCGATGCAGGAGTCGCCGAGCGCCTGCGGGTTCGAGGCGGCCAGGTCGTTTATGAGTTGCTCCCGGTACGGGAGCGGCAGCATCTGACCCGGCGACGGGTCCGGCGTGCGAGGCCCTCCGGTCGTCGTGGCGCTTGTCGTGAAGGTAAAGGTCTCCGACCAGTCACTGGTGATCGTTCCGTTCGTGGCCTGGGCTCGCCAGGTGAACAGGGTCTCGGACGCCAGCCTGTCCGCGAACACTCCCGTGGTTGTGCCGTTGACGCCCAGGCTGACGGAGAAGATCGGGCCGCCTTCCGCCGCGGGGCCGTCGTTGAGCTGAAAGTTGACGCTGACTGCCCCGGCGTCCGCCGATACCGCTCCATTCGTCACGACCAGTTCGGGTCTAAGAGTCGAGACCGCGGAACCGTTGGCTGGTGAGAGCGGGGTCGGCGGGTCGACCGTGGTCAGCGTCGGTGTCCGGAACGTCGCCGCATCGGACCAGGGACCGTTCTCGTCCCCGATTTGCGCCCGTGAGCGCCACATGAAGTCGCCCGCCTGCTCAAGGTCCACGTTGACTGTATAGCTGGTGGTCGTGGGGGTCTGGGTGGTGGTGTTGGAATGGACCAGCACCATGCCGCCATTGGCCTGCGTCTGGTAGATCTCGAACCGATACGTGAGGTCGGCGCTTGGGACGTAGAGCGGCTTGGTGTTGGTAATCACCAGGGTCGGCGCCAAGTCTGTGGTCTCCACGTTGCTGATCGGCGACTGTAGCTGCGGAGCCGGCACCTTCAACGTGAGGTTGACGCCGGGATCTAGCGCGAAGAGCACGTCGCCCCGCACAGCACCGCCGGCGGCGCCGGGAGCGGCTGGGTTCGAATTGCCGCCACAACTCGACATGAGGGCGACAAGGGTGAGCGTGGCGAGCCCGTAGGCGCC
>CAUZAY010000280.1:0-5664 GCA_963577695.1 Vicinamibacteria bacterium
CTCAGTCATCGTGCGACGTGGTCTTGGACGACCCGACGTCCCCAGGGTGCGCGTCCCGCGCCAGGAAGCTGAGGTCGGCTTTGGCGACACCCTCACGGTGCGTCCGGCGGGACACCTCGTGCATCAATACGTACAAGCGTTCCATTTTCCGCACGAACCGGTCGATGTCATAGGCCGCCCCGGTGACACGCGCCGCACGGCCAAGCCGGTCACGCGCCGGCGCGTCATGGCGCAGGGTCAGAATGGCCTCCGCCAAGGCGGTCGCGTCGCGCCGGGGCACAATCCGCGCGTCGACGTCCGGCGTCAGAATATCGAGCAGCCCGTCGCAATCGGTCGCGACCACCGGGCGCCCCATCGCAAGCGCCTCGAACGCGGTCAACGGCGTCCCTTCCCACAGGGACGGGAACACCACGAGGTCGAGCGCGGCATAGGCCAACGACACGTCTCGCATGAACCCGACGAACCGCACCTTGTCGCCGACACCGAGCGCCCGCGCCTGCGCTTCGAGCGCTCCTCGCAACTCGCCTTCGCCGACGATGTAGAAACGCGCTGTCGGCTCGGCCGCCAGCACCCTGGGAATGGCGTCGAGCAGGTACTGATTCCCCTTCGACGGCATCAGCCTCGTCACCGTGCCGACCGCGAAGGCACCGTCCGGCACCCCAAGCGCCACCCGAGCGTCCCGGATCTCATCGGCGGACCGCACCCGCCCGAATTCGTTGGCCGGAGCCCCCAGATAGACCACGCGTGTCAGGTCTGGCGGAATACGCCTGGCCGTGATCACGAAGTCGGCGGTCGAGCGGGACACTGCAATCGCCAGGTCGGTAAACGGTAGCAGCAACTCATCCGCAACCTGCTGAAACCAGGGCGTGGATGTCAGATTGGCATGTTCGTGCAGCACGGTCGGCGTGCGGCGCCACGCGGCCGCGATCCGTCCGAACGTGGTCGCCCCGTATCCATGCATGTGGAGGATGTCCGCCTGTTTCTGCTCCAAGACACGCAGCAACGCAGGCAGCGTACGCGGATCAAACTTGCCACGCCCCAGGTAGGTAACATCGATGCCAAACCGCTCGAGGTTGTCTTCTGATTCGTCCTGACGGCGCAGGCTGATGAGCGACACGTTGAATCGCTCTGGGTCGAAGCGCGGAATCATCCACGCGAACAGTCGCTTGACCCCGTGCATGCGGGACCCGGTCCACCCGAGGTGGTCACAGATCTGGACGACGTTGAGCTTGCGCATGGCGCTCACAGCAACCCCTGTTGGCGGTACCAGACAGCGGTTCGATGAATCCCCTCGTTGAGCTCGACCCTGGGCGCGAACCCCAGTTCTCGGCCAGCCCGGGAGGCATCGAACGCGCGGCTCTTCGTGAAGAACTCGACGCGACGCCGATACAGCGGTGGCTCGACCCGAAGGGGAACGCAGACCAGCTCACACACCGCGCCGGCGATCCAGACGGGCCACACCGGGATGGTCAGACGCGGGGGACGCGTGCCGAGCTCCGAGGCGACGAGCGCGACGAGCTCCCGCAACGTGGTGTATCGGCGTCCTGCCAGCAGATACGTCCGCCCTGCCGCCGCCGGCACCGTCCCGCACAAGCGGAACCCCTCGACCAGATCCTCGACGAACGTCAGATGATAGAAGACCGTGCCGGCCCCCAGCATCACCCGGCCGCCAGCCAGACGAAACAGCTTCAAGAACCGGGTGTCGCCGGGACCGTAGATACCGATCGGTCGCGCCACCACCACCTCGATCCCCCCGGCCTCTCCGGCCGAACGCGCCACCCGTTCCCCGTCCAGCTTGGTGTCCTGATAGATGTCCCCCGGAGCGAGCGGGGCGTCCTCGGTGGCCGGGGGGCGCTCGATGTGGCCATGCACGCCCCCGGTACTGCAATGCACGAATCGCCGGACACCGCGCCCCGCGGCGGCTTCGAGCAGCCGACGGGTCCCCTCGATATTGACCTCACGGTAGGACGACGCCGGCTGGCCCGCCGTACGATAGCTGGCGGCGATGTGATAGACGACCTCGACCTCCTGGCAGGCGGTCTCCAGTGACGCCGCATCGCGGAGATCGCCGCTCGCCAGCTCGATCCCGGCCTGGGCCAACCCGTCCGCGGGTTCACCATCGCAACTCCCGGGTCGGACGAGGGCGCGGACCTCGTCGCCGGTCCGGACGAGGTGACGCGCCAACCACCCTCCGGTGAACCCGGTGGCCCCGGTGACCAGCACCCTCACGACGCCGCCACGTTTCCAGTCACGTCGCTCGGAACCGCGCTGAGGGTCGGCGCCCCGGCGGCGGCGGGGCCGAGCAACCGCGCATATGCCTCACGCGTGCGCGAGAGATAGGAGGCTCGGCTGTACTTGCGGGCGGCGAGGGCGGCGGCGGCGGCGGCGATCCGCTCACGCTCGTCCGGCTCATCGAGCAGCCGCCCCAGGGCCGCCGCGAACGCTTCGGGCTCGGGGGCCACAAGCACTGCCGTCCCCGGATCCAGCACTTGGGTATGGGTGCGCAGATCGGTCGCGACGATCGGACGGCCCGACCGCAGATAGGAGTAGATCTTCAACGGCGTGTTGGTTCCCGCGATACGGGGTGACGCCAACACGTCACAGGCAGCGACAAACGCCGGTATCTCGTGCGCGGGCCGACGCCCGGTGAATACGAGCGGCACGCCCGCGCGCTCGGCCCCCGCTTTCGCGGTGGCGACCTGGTCGGGGTCACCGCCCACCACCAGCACCCGGGCCTCGGGATGCGTGCCGGCCAACCGGGCCGCGGCGGCAAACAGCAGGTCGAGTCCCTGATACGGCTCGAAGGTACCGGTGTACAACACGAGAGGCGCTGATTTCCCGATGCCCCACCGCGCTCGCACCGGAATCGGCTCCGTCGGCGAGTCGACATCACCTCCCATGACATTCTCGATCAAAATCGCGCGCTCGCCGGCGCCGGTCGCGGCGACCGTGTCTTGCAACGCCGGGCAGATGGTGATGACCACGCGGGACCCGTCGATCATCGCCTGCTCTGATCGCTCGAAAAATCGCCGAATGAGCCGTGACCGGGAGTAGCTGAAATTCGCCAACTGCTGCGGCAGACTCGAGTGCATGTCGTACAGGTGCGGAATTCCGAGACGCCGCGCCAGCCAGACCCCGAGCGCGCCTGCCTCCTCGTGGGAGTGAATCGCCGCGTAACGACCAGGTCTCGCGAGTCGGATGGCGGTGGCGGCGAGGAGCAGATCGAGCAGCACTTTCAGCAACGAGGGCCCGACCGCCACCCGGGTGACGAATGGGGGCCGCAGGCACCGGTAGATGCGCAGATTCGGCAGATCGACGTCCTGTCCCAACGGATAGGTCACCAGATCGATCTGGTAGCCCAGCTCGACGAGTGCCTTGATCCGGTGGAACTCGCTGAACGGCGTACCCCGGGGCTCGAAAAACGGCTCCGGAGCGAGCATCAAAATTCGGGGGGCGGTATTCACTTTTCGTGGGTGGAGACTCAGACCTGCCCGACGGGCGTTCCTGCGTGTCGTCCCGGACACGGACCCGATCCGACCAGTCAGCGGCGACGCAGCACCCTGTTCGGCCAGAATTATACCGGTGGCACCTGCGAGTGGTCAACGCCGGCATCCCCCTTTGTTACTGAAATAAAGGGAGTTACGGGCAGCCTTGAACCCCTGGTCAATCCGCTGGGTCCCGCCCGCGGAGGCAGTGGCGAACGGCCGGCGAAGGTGGCGCCTGACCTGTCCCAGCGACGGCATCGCGCTTGCTTTCAATCTGGGTGAAACCCTGGCCGGGACGTCCCCAGTGATCGCGAGACTGGAGAGCGAGCCCCAATCGACCGAAATACTAAAGAATGACCGCGCTGCTGGGAGCGACCCTCACCCGTGCGCATCTCCGGGCGCCGCATGCGCTCGCCGGCTGCCTGGCGATGTCGATAGCCGTAGCCGGATGCGACGCCGAACGTAGCTCCAACCCGTTGAGCCCGAGCATTGCGGGACCGCTGGCCGGGGTGACGATTACCGCACCCGCCGCGGTGGGGCCAACCAATTCGTTGCTCATCGCTACTACCGAGCAGCCCCTGACCCTGATCTTCGCCAGCGCAGACTCGAACAGCGTGCGCCCGTTCACCTACGAAGTCCAGGTGGCCACCGACGCCGCGTTCACCCAGATCGTGATCGAGATCGCCGGCGTGGAACCGAATGAGTTTGGCCAGGTGACCATTCAGCTGCCATCCTCCCTCGACCCGGACCGCACCTACTACTGGCGTGTCCGGGCGCTGGACGGCGCCAACACCGGCGAGTACTCGGCCACCGCGTCGTTCGAGGTCTTCACCCCGGTCGTCATCGGCATGCCGGCGGTCGGCTCACCTGGCAACGGCGGCACCACGCCATCCAACATCGTGACCCTCGAGGTCGTCAACCCGGAGATCACGGGTCCGGCCGAGTCGATCATGTATCGATTCGAGTTGGCGACAGACCCGAGCTTCACGACGCTGGCCGCGGTGCTGACGGTGGCCCAGACGGCCGCGACGGCCACTGCCGTCTCCAACGCGGCGTCTAGCGGAGGCAGGACATCCGCCTCCCCCGGCGCCCTACCGCATGACCAGACGTTTTTCTGGCGAGCACGGGTGTCGGCTCAAGCGCGCAACGGCGAGATCATCGGCCCGTGGACCCCCACCGCAAGTTTCACGACGCCTCCGCCGCCGGTCGTGATCGGTGTGCCAACGCCGACCAGCCCGATCAACAACACGACCACCGCCACGGTCCGCCCGACGCTGACCGTGACCAACGGCACCGTCACCGGGGACGCCGGCACCGTCACCTACCGCTTCGAGGTGGACGAGGCCACGTCGTTCGGCAACCCGGTCGCCGTGGTCGTGACAGCTCGTTCCGGGAGCGGCACCACCGCCGCCACGCTCAACAGTAACCTTGAGGCAGGTCGGGAGTACTTCTGGCGGGTGAACGGCACCAACGGGACCGTCACCAGCGCCTGGTCCGGCCCACAGCAGTTCCGGACGCCGACCGGTGGATCGCCGTCGCCCCCGCCGCCGGGGCCGGGCGGCCCCCGCACCCCGGATCCGCCTCCGGGCGGTCAGCTGCCGCTGCCGAACGAGGAAGCGCTGATCAACTCGATCGCCGCCGCGAACCCCGGCGCGCTCGCCGACTCCTGTATCGAGGAGGGTGGCAGATGGGAGTTCATGGACCTCGCGGTGGCGGCGCTCCGCGCCCGGGACACGCGGTGGGGCTACAACTGCAAGCGGGGCGACTGCAACGACCCGTCCATCGACGTGGTCGACTACTTCTGGGGCATCGGCGACGGTCACGAGAGCACCGACGTCTACTTGATCGACATCATCAGCGCGGTCTGTCCGGGCGGAAACCAGTCCCCCGCCTGGATCGACCAGACCCAGGCCACGGCGGACGAGGGCACCGTCGGACGCTGGATCTACCCGCGGTAGAACCATCGGGGAAGCACTCGGTCTGGCAGCCCCGTCTAAGAGAAGCCGCGTTCGTGTGGCAAGGCGCGAGGAGGGAGCATACAGGCGGCATGTGACCGACGCAGCAACGCCGCCACACGGACGCCTCGCCCGGAAACCTAGAATTTCACGCGGAGGCCGGCGCCCGACTGCACGCCGCCCACGTCGATCGACTGTATGCCGCCCGACATCGGTAGATCGAG
>CAUZAY010000281.1:0-5657 GCA_963577695.1 Vicinamibacteria bacterium
ATCGCCGGTCCGAACGTGACGGGATGGGCGGCGTCATACAGCCCGTGCGGCGTCAGGAAGGTCTCTCCGACCGCGCGACACCAGGCTTGACCCGGCGGCACGGTCGGGTCCGCGTCGAGCGCGGCGAGCCGGTCGCCGAAGCGGCTGGTGACCGGCGCCAGCAGGGAGCGCGGGTCGACATGGCCAAGATGCTCGAGCGTCAGCTGGTTGGGGAGGGTGACCGCACCTAACCGCGCCGCCCTGTCCCGCGCGAAGGCAAAGGGCACCGCGGCCCAGGCGCTACCGGACACAGACGACACATACCCGACGCGGTCCAGGACACCGAGAGCCGCCAATCCACGGAGCTGACCAACCGTGGCCACCATCGACCGCGTGCCACCGCCGGAGAAGCAGACGGCCGTGGCCGGCAAGGGCGCGCGCAGCACGCCGTCGCGTTGTTCGGGTGCGCGGCCGGAGTCGTCATCCGTCCAGATGCGAGCGCGCACGACGGACGGTAGAGACATGGGTGGTTGGACGGGGCCGATCTGTACGGCTGACCGGAGCGAACTGCACCGGCTCCGGGCTCAGCGGCGGGTCTGACGACCCACGGCGACGTACGCACTGGTCCTTGTCGTGGCGCGGCGCCTTCGCGTCGGGCGGCTAGGGCGACGGATACTCCATGGTGAACGGATCGGGCAGCGGGATTCGCGATACCCCGCCCGGGCTCAGTGCCTCGAGCGAAAACTCCGGCCGCTCGGGATCTCCGGCGAGAATCGCCTCGAGGTTGCCCACGGCAAAGATCACCAGCTTGTCCGGGTCCAGATACCGTGTGGCCACATCGAGTACGTCTTCGGCCGTCACCGAGGCGATATTGTCTCGATAGGCGGCCAGGTAGGCCGGGTCGCGCCCGGTGTACTCATCGTTCGCGAACAACCCAGCCGTCGACGCCGCGGAGGAGAAATTCCGAGAGAAGGTCTCCACAAAGTAGGCGATCGAGTTGCTCAGCTCAGCGTCGTCCACCAGTTCCGTGCGCATACGTTCGATCTCTTCAAGCACGATGGCCGTGGCTCGCGCCACGGTCTCACTGCGCGACTGGAACCCGGCCTGAAATATTCCGGGATAGTAAACGCCCGCGGCAAAACTGGAACTGGCGCTGTAGGCCAGGCCCTCGTCGGAACGGACCCGGGTCAGTAGCCGCGCGCTGAAGCCGCCGCCGCCCAGGATGTCGTTCATGACCAGCAGTTTGTAGCGTTCCGGGTTCTCGCGGGTCGTGCCAAGATGCCCGAGGGCGACGCGCCCCTGATTGACGTCCGGTTTGTCGACCAGATACAGACCGGGTTCCGGCGTGAAGCCTGGCGATGGCACCGGCGGCACCGGGTCTGCCCCAACCTCCCAGCCGTTCAGTCGTCGCTCGAGGTCGGCGAGTATCGCGGTCGTGTCGACATCGCCCGACACCGTAAAGATGAAGTTGCCCGGATGAAAGTAGCGACGGTGAAACGCAATCAGGTCATCCCGCGTGATCGCCTCAACGGAGGCGCGGGTGCGAGGGATCGTCGAAAAGTGCGAGGTCCCTCGCATCAGTCGGCTGAACTCGCGGCCTTCGATACTCCGGGTGGCATCATTGCGTCGCTCCATCCCCTGAATGGATTGGCTCTTGGCCAGCGCCAGCCTACCCTCGTCAAAGCCGGGGTTCCGCAGCATGTCGAAGAACAGGTCCAGACAGACCTCGAGATCCTTGGTGAGACAGCCCAGGTTCGCCCCGCCGCTGGTCCCTCCGACGGAACTGCCGATCTGGGCCGCGAGAAACGCGGCTTGTTCATCGAACTCGGCCGCGCCAATCGTGGCCGTTCCACCGGCACGCATCTGACTGCCGGTGAGCCCGGCCAGCCCGATCTTGCCCGCCGGGTCGAGATAGCTGCCCGTCCGCACCAGCACGGAGACGGACGCGAGCGGCAGCTCGTGATCCTCGACGACGTACACCACGACGCCGTTCGACAACTCATGCCGGTGATCGACTGACTGAGGAGGCGTGAAGTCCAGGAGTTGGTAGGTGAGATCCGTCGGATGCGAAGGAATCTGCGCCGCCGCCGGTACCGCCAGCAGGCAGCCAACCCCAAGGGCCGCTGCCACGTGGGTCCATCTGTTACGGCCCGTCATCGTGCCCCCCGTCAGCGGCAAGCTTCTCCTGCACGATCTCGCGCAGGGCCGCGATCATGTCCTGGTTCTCCTCGGGCGCCTGCCCGCCCATCTGCTCGATTTGCGCCGCCAGCTGTCCGAGCTGTTCCGGGGTCGCCTGCTCGACCATCGTCATGATTTGCATCACCTGCTGCCGCTCCTGGTCATCCAACCCGGCCAATCTGGGGTCCGGCGGCTCGTCCGATTCCTCCCGATAGTAGACAGCCACGGCCCGGTTCTCAGGCTCGAAGTAAGTGTTGGCCACCCGCATGATGTCGTCGGCGGTCACGGCGTCATACAGCGCCTGGTCGCTGTTGATGGTCTCCCACCCACGCCACGCCTCACGCACCAGTAACTGGTTCATCAGCCCGTAGTTGGACCGCAGTCCACGGAAGTTGGACGCGGCGTTCTGGTTCTTCACTTTCTGCAGCTCGCGTTCCGGCACCGGTTCGGTCTTGAGCCGCTCGATCTCGGCGTAGAGCGCTTGCTCCACCTCTTCAGGCGTCCGCCCGTCTTTTGCGGTGCCGCCCAGCGAGAACATTCCCTCGAACTTCATACCGGACTGACCACCCGACGCGCCGGTCGCGACCTGCTGCTCTTCTACCAGCGCCCGATAGAGACGTCCGGTGCGTCCATTGAGCAGCTGGCCCAGCATAACCAGCGGCGGCTCATCCACGTGTCCGTCGGGTACGGAGTGATACCGGATGGACACCTGCGGATTCGTCTCTGCGTAGGCGGTCATCCGCTTCTCGCCCAGCTGTGGTACTTCGCGAGTGCGTGGCTGTGGCGGCAACTGATCGCTTCGGCTCAGGCGGCCAAAGTAGCGCTCGGCCAGCGCCCTGGCCTCAGCCGGGTCGAAGTCACCCACCAACGCCGCCGTCAGATTGTTCGGGGCGTAGTAGAGCCCAAAGAAAGAGAGCGCCTCCTCGCGCGTGATCCCCTCCAGGTCGCTCGGCCATCCGACCACCGGCCAGCCGTAGGGCGACGACTGCCAGAACAGCGAGTCGAACTGCTCCTGGAACTTGCCCGTCGGCGTGCTGTCGGTGCGCAGGCGACGCTCTTCGTGCACGACCTCACGCTCTGAGTAGAACTCGCGGAACACGGGATTCAGCAGTCGGTCCGACTCCATCCAGAACCACAGCTCGAGCTTGTTGGCGGGCACATTCACGAAGTAGATCGTGTAGTCGTAGCTGGTACCGGCGTTCATGCCCGACGCGCCCTGTCCCGAGTAGAGCCGACTGAAGTCTTCTTTGATGATCAGCTCGCTCTGCTCCTCCAGCAGGGCATCGAACTGTTCAATCAGCGACTGGTGCTCCGGTGTCCGGAGAGAGGGGTCAGCGGGGTCCTCAATGCGCCCCAAACGGTGAGCCTCGAGCAGCGCCGCCTCCTCGACCCGCATCTGTGCTTTCACCTGGTCGAGCTGCGCGATGAGCTGCAGGTCCTGCTCGATGTTGATCGTGCCGATGGTCGAGGTGCCCTTGAACATCATGTGTTCGAACAGGTGGGCGACGCCGGTGATACCCGGTCGCTCGTAGACCGAGCCGACCTTGGCCACCCATCCGGCCGACACGTTGGGGTCGCCGGGGCGCGGCAACAGCAACACGGTCATGCCGTTGTCCAGCACCACCTCCTCGACATCCACCTGCTGCGCCCCCGCCGGCGTGGTCCCCAGCAGCCACGACGCGCACACCAGCGCGCTGAGTCGTTTCATCATCGACATTGGCATCGGTCTCGGTATCGTGTTCTCAACGGCACGGTCCAGTCGCCCGCCTCGCCGCGTGCACCCTATCCCCGCAGTGTGGCACAGCGGCGGCGCGTGTACCAAGAGGCGGCACGTTACAATGTGGGCCGCAGACCGGCGCCACGCCATCTCGTCACCTTCAGCCCGCCAGGTCGTTGACCACCTTGTCGCCCGACCCGCCCGTGAGTCCCGCCGTCGCGGGGGAGCCGTCTCTGCCGGTCTGGATCCGGGCGTGTGATGTCGTCACCGTCATCCTCGCCGTGATCGTCCTGCACGTCAGTGTGTTCGGGCCGCTACGCGTGGGCCCCCTCTCAATCGGTGAGCTGTGGCGCGCGCTGACCGTGCTCCTGGCCCTCGCCGGTTTGCGGCACTACCGGGTGCGGACACCGTCGCTCCACCGTCGTCTGTGGTCCGGGATGCGGGCCGGGTGGCATGGCGACGCGTTTCAGGCCGTCTGGCCGATCGTCTTGGTCACGCGATTGTCGGTCCTGCTGGTGGGCTACCTGGCGGTCGTGTCGGTTGGATTCCCCGAGGGTGCCCCGCCCATCAGGGTGTCGGACAACGAGGCGATCAACCTCCCGCTCCGCTGGGACACCGGTTGGTATCTCAATATCGCGATGGAGGGCTATCGCTGGAATCCGGACGACCAGGGACAGCAAAACATCGCGTTCTTCCCCGGCTACCCGCTCGTCACCGAAGGCGTCGCCACGTTGCTCGGAGCCCAGGGGGTGTTCAAGCCGCCCCTCGACCGCCCGCCGGCCGTGGCCATGCGGCAGCTGCAGCAATTGTTTCTGGGCTCGGCCCTGCTGGTGTCGATCCTCTCGTTCGGCTGGGGTCTGGTCTGGCTCTACCGACTGGCTCGAGAACATCTCGACGAAGCGGCGACCCGAGCGACCCTGCTTCTGCTGGCCGCCTACCCGTTCGCGGTATTCTTCAGCGCGGCCTACACCGAGTCGCTCATGTTGTTGGCGGTAGTCGCGTCGTTCTACCAATTCCGCCACGAGAAGTGGATCTCGGCGACGGCGTGGGCTCTGCTGGCCGGGCTGTGCCGCCCCAACGGGTTCCTCCTGGCCGGCCCTCTGGCGGTTGTGGGCCTGAAGCAGTTGCTCGCACGGCGCGCGTCTGGCCAATCGACCGACTCGCTGCGGCGTCATGCCCTGGTCGCCATCGGTGTGGCCTCGATGCCGGTCATCGGGACCCTCCTGTATTCGGGGTTCATCTACACCCTGACCGGCGACCCGATTGCCTGGCGGGAGGCGCACACCGCGTGGGGCCGCAGCTATACCGGGTTCCCCACCTTGGTCGTCCCGTTGGAATCAATCACCGAACGGGGCGTCGTCGACTACACGTCGGCGCAGCCGATCGAAACCCTCAACGCGATGGGCGCCATCTTGGCCTGCGCGCTGATCTGGCCGATCACCCGCCGCCTCGGTCCGGAGTACGGGCTGTTCATGGTCCTCAACGTCGGCCCGCCGCTGTTGTTCGGCGGCTTTCTCTCGATGGGACGCGTGACCAGCTTGCTGTTTCCCATGTTCATGTATCTGGCCCTCGTGCTCGCCGACCGGCAACGCCAGACCCTCGTGTGCGGCTTTGCGGTCGTACAAGGGCTGGCCGCCGTGCTCTTCTTCACCTGGCACCGGTTCCTGTGATGCCCGCCACCGATCGTCTCCGCCCGGTCACGGCCCTGGTCATCCTCCCGACGCTGAACGAGGCGAAGAATCTCCCGCTGCTGGTGCCCCGGATCCTCGAACACGCGGGCTTC
>CAUZAY010000282.1:0-5651 GCA_963577695.1 Vicinamibacteria bacterium
TCGACTAGAGCGGTAAGGATAGGCAGTCACGCTCTGCCGCGTTGTCGGCTGGCAGTTGGCGGCCATCGATATTAGAAAGTTCCCTGCGGTGTTCGTGATGGTCCAGGAGCCTCGGTTTGAACCAACGCTTTACCTTAGTGAGCTGCGATGTTTCGTGGTGTGCACGCCTCCGCGCGAGGTAGCCTAAAGCGAGACTGGTTATATTCGAAGCGGCTCCACCTGCTTTGAGCAGGTTCATCCGACCTCCCCACACGGCAATGCGGGGCTTTTCGCCTTCCTCCCCTGGCGTCGCCCGTACGACGGCGTGTCGCTGAGCCAGCGCGCCATCGTACCGGTGCTTCCGGTCGAGGGCTGCCCGTCGAGCGCCGGCCGTCTGCCGCCGCCCGCCGAGCCCCGGCCACCTCGCCGCGGGTTCCGAAAGGAACACGCATGGACCTTGTTACCGTCGTCGTTCCCGCCCTCGCCGCGTTCATCGTAGCCGTCGTCGTCTTCGCGGTCTGGGTCGCGACCCGCAAGCGGATCGCCACAAACACGATCGGCCGGGCTCAGGAACAGGCCTCACGCCTGACACGCGACGCCGAACGCGACGCCAGCACCCGAGTGAAAGAAGCGGAACTGGCCGCCAAGGAACAGGCGCACACGCTGCTCCAGGCCAGCGAACGGCAAGCGCAGACCCGGCGCGACGAGTTGGCGTCCATCGAACGGCAGTTCGCGCAAAAGACCCAGGAACTCACCGACCACGACCGTGAAGTGACCCTGACCGACGCGCGTCTGCAAGAACGCGAGCAACAGGTCACCGAACTCGAACGGACGCTCGCCGCAGACCGGGAGCGGTGCGAGGAGCTGACCCGCGAGCAGCAACATGCCCTGCAACGGGTGTCCGGGCTGAGCGCCGACGAGGCGAAAGAACTCGTCATCAAGCAGATCGAGCAGGAGGCGCGACGTGACGCCGCCAACCTCGTCAAGCGGCTGGAAACCGAGGCGCGCGAGACGGCGGCTGAGAAGGCGAAGCAGATCATCACGCAGGCCATCCAGCGCACCGCGCCGGAACATGCCATCGAGACGACCGTCTCTGTTGTCGATCTCCCCAGCGACGACCTGAAGGGCCGCATCATCGGACGGGAAGGCCGCAACATCCGCGCGCTGGAGCAGGCCACCGGGGTCGAGCTGATTGTCGACGACACCCCCGGCGCCATCATCCTGTCGAGCTTCGACCCGTTCCGCCGCGCGATCGCCAAGGAGGCCATCGAGCAACTGGTGGCTGACGGGCGGATTCACCCCGCCCGCATCGAAGAGGTGGTCGAGCGGGTCAAGAGCGAGCTCGACGAGCGCGCCACGAAAGAGGGTAAAGCGGCGGCCTTCGAGCTCGGGCTGTTCGACATGGACCCGGAAATCCACCGGCTGATGGGACGCCTGAAGTTCCGCACCAGCTACGGGCAGAACGTGCTGAGCCACTCCAAAGAAGTGGCGTATCTGGCCGGCATCATGGCCAAGGAACTCGGTCTGGACGCCCACACCACCATTCGCGCCGCCTTCGTGCACGACATCGGCAAGGCGATTGACCGCGATCTGCAAGGCACACATCTGACCCTGGGGATCGACTTTCTCCAGCAGCATGGGGAAAGCAAGGCGGTGGTGGACGCCATGGCGGCCCACCACATGGACATCGACTGGCCGTCACTGGAATCGATGCTGGTGCAGGCGGCTGATGCCATTTCCGCCGCGCGCCCGGGGGCCCGGCGCGACATCCTCGAGTCCTACATCAAGCGGCTCGAAAAGCTCGAGGGCATCGCCGACTCGTTCGACGGGGTGTCGAAGGCCTACGCGCTGCAGGCCGGCCGCGAGATTCGGATCATGGTCGAAAGCGAAAAGGTCAGCGACGAAGAAGCGGTGTGGCTGTCAAAAGACATCGCGAAGCGGGTCGAACACGAGCTGCAGTACCCCGGCCAGATCAAGGTGACGGTCATTCGGGAAACCCGGGCGGTGGACTACGCCCGCTGAGGTGACCAACACCGTCGGCGATATCGGGGAGACGGCGCTCATCGAACGCATCCGCGCCAGGGTGCCGGCGGCTCCGGACTGGGTGACGGTCGGTATCGGCGACGACGCCGCGGTCGTCGAACCACAGCGCGGCACGCTCGACGTGCTGACCACCGACACGCTGGTCGAGGGCGTTCACTTCGATCAGGCGTTCGTCTCGCCGGCAGACGTCGGACACAAGACGCTCGCGGTCAATCTGAGCGACCTGGCGGCCATGGGCGCGGCCCCGCGCGTGGCGCTGCTGTCGCTTGTACTCCCCGGCGCCATGACGGCCGACGCCCTCGACGCCCTGGTGGAGGGCATGCTGGCCCTGGCCGACCAGCACGACGTGGCGCTCGTCGGTGGCAACATCACGCGGTCGCCCGGTCCGCTGGTGCTGAGTGTCACCGCGGTTGGCTCGGTTCGACGCCGCCGCGTGCTGACACGGACGGGCGGGCGTCCAGGCGACGAGCTCTGGGTGACCGGTACGGTGGGGGCCGGGGCGGCCGGGCTGGCGTGCCTGCGGCAGGATCCATCGGGCCCGACCGATCGGGACGCCGAGTTGACCGACTGCGTCCAGTGGTATCGACGACCGGACCCGCGGGTGCGTGTCGGTATGCTGCTGGGCCGCAATCGCACCGCGCGCGCCGGCATCGATCTCAGTGACGGCCTCGGCGACGGATTGCGACAACTGACGGCCGCCTCCGGTGTCGGCGCGACGGTGGACGGGTCGACCATACCGATCGCCCCCGGTGCCCGGCGATGGTTCGAGGCGAACGGGCTCGACCCACTCGAAGCGGCCCTCGCCGGTGGCGACGACTACGAGCTGCTGGTCGCCGTGCCCCGCACCCACCGGCGCCGCTTCGCGGCCATCCGCAAACTGACACGCGGCGTGCCATTCACCCGCATCGGCGAGCTCACGAAGGCACCGGACCTCGTGCTCCGAACCACCTCCGGCGACCGACCGATACCCGCCGGCTACGAGCACTTCAAGCAGGCGTGACGAGAAATCCCTACGTAGCCGCGGGTCTTCAGACCCGCCCGTGCCCCGCGGCACGCGTTGAATCCCCCAGGCCGGCCCAGGAGCCGAAAGCAACGGTGCGCGGCTACACCGCCTCGGCGGACTCCTTAGCAACGGGATCGGCTTCCTGCTCCTGATACTGCAACTGATACAGCGTGTGGTACAGGCCCCGCTGGGCGAGCAGTTCCTGGTGGCTGCCCTGTTCACGCAACCGGGCCTTATGGAACAGCAGGATGGTGTCCATGTCCTGCACGGTGGAGAGACGGTGGGCAATGGCGATGGTGGTGCGGCCGGCCATGAGGACGTGGAGGGCGTCCTGGATGAGCTGTTCGGTGTCGGTATCGACGCTCGAGGTGGCCTCGTCGAGCACGAGCACGTCTGGCTGGTAGGCCAGCGCCCGAGCGAACGAGAGGAGCTGGCGTTGACCGGTCGAGAAGGTCGCGCCCCGCTCGGCGACCCGACTGCTCAGACCATCGGGCAGGGCATCGATGAAGTGGTCGGCATGCACGCTGGCGACGGCGCGGCGCACGTCGTCGTCTGAGATCTGATCATTGCCCAACCGGACGTTGTCGCTGACCGTGCCGGAGAACAGATAGACGTCCTGCAGCACCAGACCAAAGCGGGACCGTAGCGCCGCCAACGGCATGTCGCGGATGTCGACGCCGTCGATGGTGATGCGCCCTCGGCTCACGTCATAGAAACGCATCAACAGGTTGATCAGTGTGGTCTTCCCGGCTCCCGTGGCCCCCACAATCCCCACCCGTTGGCCCGGAGCCACCTCGAACGTGACGTCTTCGAGCACATACTGGTCGTCGCGGTACGCGAACCAGACGTGCTCGAACCGGATATGTCCCGGGCCGTCCATTTGGGACGACAGAGCCTTAGCCGGACTCTCGATCGCCACCGGCGTGTCGAGCAAGGCGAAGATGCGCTCGGATGACGCCATGGCCGACTGCAGGATATTGAACTTTTCCGACAGATCGCTGATGGGGCGGAAGAACCGCTGCGAATAGAGGACGAAGGCGACGAGCGACCCGAGCTCGAGGGTCCCCTGCAACGTCCAGGCCCCGCCGAACCAGAGAATCGCCGCGACCGCCAGCGCCCCCAGCACCTCAATCGCGGGATAGAAGACCGCGTAGTAGAAGATCGACGCGACCGTGGCGTCCCGATGCGCCATGTTGATTCCATCAAACTGTGCAAATTGCCGCGCTTCGCGTCTGAACAACTGCACCGTCGACATCCCGGTAATGTTCTCCTGCAGGAACGCGTTGATCTCTGCGATCAACCCACGGACTTGACGATACGACTCTCGGGCATGCGTCCGGAACCATTGAGTCACGAGCGCGATCAGCGGCAGGACCGACAAGGCGACGATGGCCAGTCGCCAGTCCATGATGAACAGCACGACGGCGATGCCGATCAGCATGAAGATGTCGCGAAACACGGACACGACGCCCGACGCGAACAGCTCGTTCAACGTGTCGACGTCGGTGGTCACGCGTGTCATCAACCGACCGACCGGGTTGCGGTCGTAGAAGGACAGGTCCAGACGCTGGAGGTGCTCGTTGATTCGCATCCGAAGATCGAAAATGATGCGCTGGCCGGTGACCTGCAGGGTGTAGGTCTGCACGTACTCCAGGCCATACGACAGCACGAGCACCACCACGAACACCATGGCGAGCCTGTCGAGCCCGTCGAGCTCGCCGGTGGCGATATGGGCATCGATCGCGATTTTGGTGAGATACGGCGGCGCCAACTGGAGCACGGAGAGGCCGACGATGGCCGCGAACGCCCGCCCGATCGACACCCGGTGCGGGTACATGAACTGCAGCAACCGGCGCATCAGCCTGGCGTCATACGCCTTGCCGAGCACCTCGTCGTCTGTTGAAGCGTGCGCCACGCGCTAGGCCCCCTCCAACGCCTGCTCGAGTAACTGTTTCCGGTGCAGCCCGGCGTAGAGACCGTCGTGCGCCAGCAGTTGGTCGTGCGTGCCGCGCTCGACGACGCGCCCGGCGTCCAGCACCAGAATGAGGTCGGCATGCCGCACGGTCGACACCCGGTGGGACACGATGACGAACGTGCGGCTACCCGCTTTGTCCCGCAGCCCCCGCAGAATCTCGTCCTCGGTAAACGCGTCGACGGCCGACAGCACATCGTCCAGCAGGAGTATCCGCGGGTCCGCCGCGAGCGCTCGCGCCAGCGACGCCCGCTGCTTCTGTCCGCCAGAGAGGGTGACCCCGCGCTCGCCCACCCTGGTGTCGGCGCCTTGTGGAAAATCAGCGAGGTCCTTGTCAAGCCGAGCGATGGCCATCGCCCGCTCGGTGGTCTCGGCGAGATCGACACCCTCGGCGCCGTCCGCGCCAAACAACACATTCTCGGCCACCGTGTGGGAGAACAGGAACGGCTCCTGGGGCGCCACGGCAATGGCCCGCCGCAGGGTTGAGATCGGCAGATCGAGAATGTCCTGGTCGTCGATGAAGACGGTACCGCGCGGCGGGTCGAACAACCTCGGCAGCAGTGAGATCAAGGTCGACTTGCCTGACCCCGTCGGCCCCACCAGGGCCAGGGTCTGCCCCGGTTCGACGGTGGCTGACACCCCGTCAAGCACCGG
>CAUZAY010000283.1:0-5648 GCA_963577695.1 Vicinamibacteria bacterium
AACTCGCGATCGCCTCACTCACCCGGTCCACCGTCAAGAGCGCCTCTCCGCGCCCGACCAGCGCCGGGACATAGGCGGGAGCACGCGAGAGCGCATCGTCGAACCACGCGACCGCTTGTTCCGACGCGCCCCTGGACAGTTCCACGAATCCGAGACCCGCATCTGACGGGTGAAACTCAGGGCTGGTGCGAAGCGCCGTCGAAAATCCCCGCTCGGCCGCCTCGAGGTCACCCGATTGCAGGTAGAGCCACGCCCGCTCGTGCTCGGCGGCCGCAGGGTCGTCGGCCAGCGCGGGGGGCACGACCGGAACCGGATAGTTGGGATAGGCCGCGGTGGTGACGACCGGGAGCCGCGTCGCGCAGCCAGCCACCCAAGTCCACGTGATCAGAAGGATCGCGAGCGAGGTGCGGGAGCAGAATCGACTCCTCGCGAGACGCTCACCTTCGGTTTTCGTCGTCGGCGAGGGGTTCGAACCTGTCAACACGGTAGGGGGGTGTTCGACCTCGACCTGACGGCCGACCATGTCTGCCAGCGCACACCGTCGCGACGCACGCTGGGATGTCGAGCGACGGGCCGACGTCCATCACTGCACCGATTGTAGCACGCGGTCCCACGACACGATGCCGGCTCGTACCAGTACCGGGGCGACTCCACGAATGTCGACAATGGTGGATGGGGCGCCCCGCAGCGCACCCGGCTGGTCGAGGATCAGGGAGACCACGGACCCAAACAGAGACTCGACCTCGTCTCCGGTTGCCGCCGGCGCCTTCCCGGCCGGATTGGCGCTGGTCGCGGTAATCGGGTGCCCGCACGCCAGCGCGAGTCGTCGCGCCGGCTCGGCCCCTGGCACCCGTACCGCCACGGACGTGTCGGCGGCGGTGATCCCCGCGTCCAGGTCCGCGGTTGGCCTGAAGATCAGGGTGAGAGGACCAGGCCAGAATGTCTGGGCCAGACGACGACCAAGATGCGGCAACGGTCCCAACTCGGACTCCACCTGGGTCAGGCTTCCCGCAATGAGCGGGAGCCCGAGTCGTGGCTCCCGTCCCTTCACCCGGCGCAGGCGCGCCACGGCCTCAGGCTGACGCGGATCGACGGCGAGCCCGTACAACGTCTCGGTCGGATAGGCGACAATCTCACCGCGCCGAAGCGCGTCGACCGCGCGCGGCGGTATGTCCTCCCCTGCGTCGAGGAGTATCCGGTACGTCACGGGGACTCGGTCACGGGATGGCCAGCGGTCCGTGTCTTCAGTCCACAAAGAGCGGGGTGATCACGCTGGTGGAAATCGGTGTGGCCTCGCCATCGACGAAGACAAACGCGTCGATCGCATAGGCCCCGGCGCCGTCAGCCGGGAAACGGAGCGAGATGACGAACCGTCCGCCGCGCACCGAGGTCTGGACCGTGATGGCGTCACCCGGCGGGTCACCGAATCGACTCGCGCGGATGATCAGGAACTGATAGCTCCCCGGCAAGACCTCGGGGTCGATATTGCCGCTGAGGGTCAGGGTGGTTGACGTCGGCAGTCGACCGGGGATCGGCTCATCGAACAGCAGACCCCGCCAGTCGCCGGTGCCGAACGCCACATCGCCGACATCCGGAGCCTCGGTGACCACCGGATGCGCGTCTGCGTCGCGGGTCAGCATTGCGGTCTGCAATGACGCCCGCCCGCCGGTCGCTTCGAAGAACGAGCCGAACCCATCGTAGGCCCGGGTGCCCGTCGAGGCGGCCGCACGTTGGGCATAGAAGTTGTAGTAGTCCATCTCTTCCTGCGACAGCAGGGTGTCTGAGACGATCACGACGGCCTGATTCCACTCGGTAAACACGGGGCCGTCGCGCGTGCCGAGGGCGGCCAGAATCGTGTTGATGGAGACGGTCTGCCGCGCTCCGGTCACCGCGGTGCCCACCGCCGGCGCAGACACCCGCTGGGGTTCGAACTGCGCCTGGTCGGCAAAGACCGTGACATCGGGCACTTCCGCCGGGTCCAGAAAACCCATTCGATAGAGTTGCAAGGGGTGAAAGCGCACGGGCGCGGTCGGCCTGGCGATCTCGAACCGTTCAACGCCGTCGCCGGTCACAACGCGATCGACTTGACGGGTCCCGTCGAGCACCCCGCCCACCAGCGTCGCGCCCGGGTACAGAAGCGGCGTGTGCCGATCCGGGTCATCGCCCGCCGGCACGATTCCGGCGATGGTCCCCAGGTTCATCCGGTCACCCCAGTGGTGGGCCAGCTGATGCAGCAGCGTCGCCTGGTGTCCGAGAAATCCGGCCGGCAGCACGTGCACGGCACGCAACGTCGTGCCGCCGAACGCCGACCGGTCATCGGCGAGCGGCATCCCGATGCCTTCGAGGTCGTTCCACACGGTGCGATGGAACGTGTCGAACGGCGCGAGCGGCATGCGGTGCGGGACAAACGCCAGCGATTGATACCGATCCGCGAAGTCTCGATAGAACGCCTGGGCCGCCGCCTCGAGCGCGTATCCGTCGCCGGCGCTCTCGATCCGCGCGTCGTCGAATCCTGGCAGGACCAGATTCACTGCGTGGCTGGCGTACTGCGCGGTGGCCGTTCCTCCCTCCGGTGGCGTGATCCGCCGCACCGTAGACACCGGCAGACCGGTGGAGGCGATGCGGAGCCACATGGTAGCGGTCTCGCCACTCCCCCCCGGATCGTCCAGCCGTCCCAGCGGCACCTGGGGGAGATCGTGGCCATGCGAATAGACCAGGAGATCCGACAGGATGGTCCCCGGATAGGCCTGATCGAAGACGCTGACGAGGCGGCCGGCGACGTTTCTGGTCGTGAGCCGAGACCAGAGCTCCTCGACATGGCCGGTAGCGGTGGTCGGTACATTCCGGCGGAACACGACCTCGGGCACATCGCCGACCACGTCGAGCACCACCCGTATGGACCCGGTCGCCCCGGGGTACAGAATGGGGGGAAACTGTTGGTAGGACAACGGCGACAGGTCTGACAGCGGCGCCACCGCGTCCACCTTCCGGGCTCGCGACACCTGAACGGACCTGGCCGACACCACTCCGGGGCGACCCGCTATCGAGGGCAAGCGGTCGGCCAGCGGCGGGAGTACGGCGCTCTCCCGGGCGCCGAGCACCGCGAGTCCGGCCGTGATCGCGAGCACCCCGTATCGACGTCTCTTGGTCACACGCTGGTCCGTTGACACCACTCCACTGTATTCATTCTATCGGGCGTCGCGCGTTCTGGGACAGGCTCCGACCGCAGGACACGGCGAATGCGGCAGACCAGGCGTGGGTGGGACGACGCGGTGGATGGTGAGACCGAACCCTAGAAACGGACCATGCTATTCGAACCGTCGTTCAGGTGGATGGTGTCGATGAATCGGATTCGGTTCGGGTTGGTGCGCATCACCAGCGAACTGGTGCGAGCGCCGTCGCCGAAGAAGCGCACTCCCTTCATCAGCGTGCCGTCGGTGACCCCGGTTGCGGCGAACGTCAGGCGTTCACCACTGGCCAGATCCGCCGCGTGGTAGACCCGGTCCATGTCGGTGATCCCCATCGCGCGGCACCGCGCCTCTTTCTCAGGGGTGTCCACAATCAGCCGCGCGAGAATCTCCCCGTTGAGACAACGCATCGCCGCGGCGACCAGCACCCCTTCCGGCGCCCCGCCGGTGCCCATGACCGCATGCACACCGCTGCCGAACACCGCGGCTGAAATCCCGGCCGACAGATCGCCGTCGCCAATCAGGCGGATCCGCGCCCCGGCCTCTCGTATGTCATCGATCAACTGCTCGTGTCTCGATCGATCCAGCACGATGACGACGAGGTCTCGAACACTCCGGCCCAAGCACTTCGCAATGGCCGCCAGGTTGTCGCGCACGGATGCGTCCAGACTCACTGCGTGCCGCGACCTCGGGCCCACGACCAACTTCTCCATGTAGAGATCCGGCGCGTGCAGCAACCCGCCCCGCTCTGAGGCCGCCAGCACCGCGATGGCGTTGGCCGACCCGGTGGCGCACAGGTTGGTGCCTTCGAGTGGATCGACCGCGATGTCGACCTGCTGGAACGGTCCACCCGCTGCTGGCTCCTTCGCATGCGCCATGCCGACCGGCTCGCCGATGAACAGCATCGGCGCCTCATCGCGCTCGCCCTCCCCGATCACGACTCGACCGTCTATCGGCACCCGGTCGAGCGACGCTCGCATCGATTCGACCGCCACCTGGTCGGAGCCGTGTCGGTCGCCTTGTCCCATCGTGTGGGCGCAGGCCATCGCTGCCTGCTCGACGACGTTCAGAAATGCGGAGGTCATGTCAGTGCTCATAATTCCAGCCAGATGTGTTCCCTGCCTCACAACCGTGTGGCCCATCACGGGCACGGGACGCGGCCCGAGTGTCCCTGGGCCCCGGTTTCTTACCCGCGCGAGACCTCCACCCGCGCTCCGTACCCCGCTCCGATCCGCTCGCCCGCGCTCGCGGCATTGGCGGCGATCTCCAGATGCTCCGTACTGCCGAACAAGGCGCACACCTCGTCGGCGGCGATGTCGGCAAACGTCTCGACCAGACGCCCCACAGGATGACCGGCGACCGTGATGTCGATCGAGCCGTTGGCCGCAAACCGATCGAACTGCTTCCGCTCGATGTTGGTCACGAGGTTGCCGAATCGATCGATGCGGAGCACGACGCCGGTGATCTGATCGGCCTCGATCTGGACCACGGGAATGTCCAGTGTCTGATAGTCCTTCACCGGTCGCCCGAGCGCCGTCAACTGGAGCCCTTTCGCGAGCCAGCCGGCGGCCGGGGCGAACCGGTCCCGCCCCTCGAACGTGCGGCTGAGGGTCGGCCTGGCGTATCGCCGTTCCGTCAACTCGACCACCTGCTTGGGCGGCGTGTCCTGGAACACCGCCGTGAGGACGCCATTGTCAGGTGCCACGAACCGGTAGTCCCCGGTATCGGCGGCCAGACCGCGTCGCCCCGACCCGACGCCCGGGTCGACCACGATCAGGAATACGCAGCCGATGGGAAAATACAGACAGGCCGCGGCCAGTTCGAGCGCGGCGAACTGGCGATCGTGCGGCGGGATGTCGTGTGAGATGTCGACCAGGGTCGCCTCGGGACAGACGCTCAGGACCGCACCCTTCATCGTGCCAGCATAGTGGTCTCGGCTGCCGAAATCGCTCATCAAGGCGACGACTGGACGTGTCATGAGTTCTGTGCGGCGTCACGACGCCCGCCCGCCCGGGGCCGCGCGCCGAGCGAGACCGAGCTGGGGGCCTTCTGGGGTGCCCCGCCCTGGATCGGTGCGGCCGCCTTCGAAGCCGATGCCTCGGGCTGAGCCTGGGATTTCTCGACCGGTACGCCCGTGCCCGCCCCCGGTGGCTTCGACTCCGGCTGACTGGCTGCACTCATGTCGACACTGCCGCGAAAACGAGACCCCTCGGCAATGGCGACCTTCGGCGCGGTGATGTCACCCTCAACCGCGCCTTTGTCCTGGATGGCCACCTTGTCCGTCGCTTTGATGTTCCCGATGACTTCTCCCAGCACGACCACGGATTTGGCGAACACCTCGGCGCGGATGCGGCCGTGCGGACCGACCGTCAGGACGTGCTGTCTGAGCTCGATCTTGCCCTCGACCTGGCCTTCGATCATCAGATCCTCGCTACCGTTCAACTCGCCCTTTATGACCAC
>CAUZAY010000284.1:0-5648 GCA_963577695.1 Vicinamibacteria bacterium
GACCATTCTGACCACCGATGCATCCCGTGCGGCCGCGTTGTTCGTCGCTTACATACTCCCGGTATGTGCACTCCTCACGCCTTGCCGGACGGGCGCCTCGACGTCCAGAATGGTCAACGTATTCCTGATCGGGTCCTAACGGCACCTCCATGGCACCGAAACGAAAACGGACAAAGCACACACGCTCTCCACAGAAGACCCGAGGCGCCAGGTCGGCGTCGCCGGCAACCGGGACGACGACGCCCCGTCGCGTGCTCCTGATACCGCTCGCGCTCACCGCCGGACTCCTGGGCCTGTCGTTCCTTCCGCGGGTGCAGCAGCACCCGACGCTCATCTGGTCGTTCTGGCTCACGGTCATCGTGCTGCTGGTGTGGCAAGGGTGGCTCCGTCAGCACCTCGAGGGCGCCTCGCCTCGGGGGTTCGATGTCGTCCTGCGGAAGCAGCACTGGATACAAGCCATTCTCCACACGTCGGTCTTCGTCTACTGGGGCACCTACTGGACACCGGTCGCCGACCACTTCTGGCTGCTTGTCGGCCAGCTCCTGTTCTGTTACGTGTTCGACATGCTGCTGGCCTGGTCGCGGCATGAGCGCTACACACTGGGCTTCGGGCCGTTCCCGATTCTGTTCAGCACCAACCTGTTCCTCTGGTTCCACGACGAGTGGTTCTACCTGCAGTTCCTGATGCTCGGGGTCGGCTTCCTGGGCAAGGAGTTCGTGCGTTGGAACCGGGACGGCCGGCGGGTCCACATCTTTAATCCGTCCGCCTTCTCGCTGGGCCTGTTCTCGCTGGTGCTGATTGCCACCGGCACCACCAACCTGACCTGGGGCGATCAGATCGCCACCACCCTCAACCTGGCGCCACAGCCCTATCTGTTCCTGTTCTTGGTGGGACTGGTGGCGATGTACTTTTTCTCAATCACGCTGGTCTCGGCCTTCGCGGCGGCGGCGCTCTTCGGGCTGAGCGCGCTGTACACGCAGATCGTCGGCGTGCCGTTCTTCATCGATTCGGAGATTCCGATCGCCGTGTTCCTGGGACTCCATTTGCTGGTCACGGATCCGTCGACGTCGCCCAGGACGGCTCCAGGCAAGCTGATCTTCGGACTGCTCTACGGCGCGACCGTCTTCGGGCTCTACGAACTGCTGGGACTGTTCCAGCAGCCGACTTTCTACGACAAGCTACTGTGCGTCCCGCTCCTGAACTTGGGCGTACAGCGGATCGACCACCTGGCGAAGAAGCTCCCGCAGACGTTTCTCGTCGGTCGCATCGAGGGTGTCGCCATCCCGCGACGCGCGAACCTGGCGCACATGGCGGTCTGGGTGGCGTTCTTCTTCCTGATGGCCGCCCGCGGTGGTGCCGACGGCCGCCACACCGGCGACAGCATCGTGTTCTGGGAGGAGGCCTGCGCCAACGACCTGCGGAAGGGGTGCGCGACGCTGGCGTTGTACGAGTTCGTGTACTGCCGGGACGGCGCCGGCTGGGCCTGCAACGAGCTGGGCGCACACTACGTCGAGGGCGCCATCGTCGAGCCCGACCCGGAGGTGTCCGCGGCGTTGTTCGCGCAGGCTTGCCAACTGGGGTTCGAGCCCGGCTGTCTCAACAACCCGAACACCGCCGCCCCCGTCCGCGGCGACCCGGAGTCACGGGACCTGCGGCTACTACTGAGCGAGGGCGGCCTGAGCCTCACCGACTGGTCCGACGCGGACCTCTACGCCCGCGCCTGCGAGCACGGGTGGGCGTTTGCCTGCGACAGAACCGGCGGATGACGCCGGCCCCTGGTTTCCTGGCGGTCCGTTCGTCTCCTGGGCTGGTCAGGCGCGTCGGTGCGTTCGGGCGGTGGGAGCGGGCATCTCGGTCCGCGAACCGGTCGACGAGCCCAAAACCCTCCTCACCTTGGCCCTCAAAGCGCTTGGCGCGGGCTAACGGGTGCCTGGTCCCGACACCGAGGGAAAAGCGAACGCGAAGCTGGTCCCAGACCCGGCGCCAAAACTCCGCGCCCGCGCACGGTCCTCGGCGGCGGCCCCCCCCGCACCCCGGCTCGTCTCCGACGGTTCCCGGGCCGAGATGCCCGTTCCCACCGCCCGCCCCGGTGTGACCGGCAAACCACCTCGCCGCGGCATACCACACCCCTACCTCAACGCCCGTCTCGCGATTGCGACCGTTTCCTGCCCGAGGCTTCCGCCCCGCGTGTGACGGGCTGCCAGGGAGCGAGGAGGGAGCAGCCAGGCGGGCTGCGACCGACAAACCAACGCGGGAGGGCGCGCGACAATGCGCGCCCCCCGGCGGCGGAGTGGAGCACTCGGGGTCCCCGCGTAGCCGTCGCGTGGGGTTCGGGGCGGAGCCCCGTCTACGAGAAGCAGCGTTCGTGTGGCCAGGCGCAAGGAGGGAGCATGCAGGGGCATGTGACCGACGAAGCAACGCTGTCCACACGGACGCCTCGCCGGGAAACGAAAAACGCCGGTGAGGGTGATGCCCTCACCGGCGCGTAGTGCCTACGAACTGGCAAGACGAAATCTACCAGCGCGCGGTGGTCGACAGCCTGAGAATGCGACCGTTGTTGATGGTGGACGCATACTCGAAGATGCCGCTCTGGCGGCCGGCCGACGTGCCCCGACTCGAGCGACTCGAACGCTCGAACCCGGCGTTGGACAGGTTGAAGCCCTCCGCGCGGACTTCCCAACGAATCCGGCCGCCAAGATCAATGGTCTTGGCGATGCTGGCGTCCATCTGGATCCAGTACGGCGGGAACTTCACGCTGTTGCCCGGCAGCATCGTGACCGTGGTCGAGCTGGTGCTCGTGCCCACCGTCGGCGACACCACCCCGCCGTTGGCGTTGGTGATGATCGATTCCCCAAGCACGCAGCTACCGGTGCAGTTCTCCGCGGTGTAGAACGGCGCCGAGTAGGTGTTCGACGTCCGGGTGATGGACTTGGTCTCGGAGAGGTTGGAGCCCGAGTAGCCACCGGCATTGGCGATGATCGTGCCCGCCACCATCAGATCATACCAGGGCAGCGGGTAGTTCCCCGCGACCTTGAACTCGTGCCGAAACGGCGTCGGGTAGGCGAACGCGTTGCAGAACCGGAGCTGGTTCGGGTTGTCCTCGACCTCGTTGCGCAGCGGGCAAGCATTGACCAGACCGCCACCACTGAACCAACTCGTGCCCGGCGTGTCCGAGCTCCAACCGCCAAATATGGAGCCGCCCCCCGCCAACCGGCCCTGGAAGCTCAACTCGAACCCGGTGTACTGGTTCTTGAAGTCGCCGCCATCGGTGTAGTTCCGGTCGATCTCTTCGACCAGCGACCGCACCGCGGGGTCGATGTTGTAGATGGGGATGGTGCCCACATACGGCAGCGGAGCCACCACGTTGATCGGGGCGCCGAAGTCGCTGAAGTTCCGCAACACGTTGTCCCGGTTCTCGACATTCCGATACCAGCGACGCCGCCACTCGGCGGTCACCGACAGGCCCGGCCGGACTTCCTGCTGGACCCCGAAGGTCAGCAGATCCTGGTAGCCACGGGTGTAATCGTCGCCCGGCCGGTCCGTCTCCCGGACGCCGAAGCCCTGGCGGGCGAGCTCGCCGATTTCCCAGTCCTGCGGGATGTTGTCGCCGTTGGTGCCATACGGGTCCGCACAACCGACCCCACTGAGGGAGCAACCGGACGGCAGCAGGCCGTCCGGCGCCAGCGTGAGGTCGTTCCAGAGCCGGGACTCCTGGTCCCGCAGCGACGGCTGATACCGCTGCGGGAAGCTCAGCCCGAACGCGTTGATATACCGGTTGAACCCGAACTTGATCGCGGTCTTGCCGTTGCCGAACGCGTCATAGGCCATGCTGAACCGCGGCGAGAAGTCGGGGCCCCAGCTCGGAAAGTCCACCGGATTCGGAAACAACGAGGTGTCGCCGAAGTTGGTCGGCGAGACGAACCGGCCGGCCATGTGGATATTCGGCGGAATGGCCGCGTCGGCCATGTCCACCCGCAGCCCGTAGTTCAGCGTCAGCTGGTCGATGGTCCACGAATCCTGCGCATAGAAGCCGGTGTCGTAGCCCACTTCCACCCGATCAAAGCTGGGGTCGTTGAAGACCGTGACGCTCCGAGGGTCGCCAATCAGCCCCGGCGGGGTCCCGGCCGCGACGTTGGTCGACGACTGGGGCAGGTCCGCGGTCAGCCACGGCAACTCAATGCCGAACGGGTTCGGGTCGTCCCCGTACGCCCGTCGCAGGTGCCCATTGTTGTTCCGGGTCACGTCCTCCCACGACCAGGAGTGCTCGAACCCGACCTTGACGTTGTGCGACCCGGTGACATACGACACTGACCCGACGAAGTTGTTCTTGAAGGGATAGTGTATCTCGTTGTTCGGCACCCCCCCGTACATCAGGTTGTTGATCCGCGAGTCGGTCGTAGTGAGGAACTCGCCCGACGGCCCGCCATACCAGGCGGAGCCGCCCGCGGCGCTCCCCAACTGGTTCGTGAACTGCGCACTCGACATCTCGTCCGGGAAGCAGGGCGTCGCCGTACAGGTGAACAGGTTCTCCGGGGAATTTTGCAGGAGCCCCGGCTGGTAACCCCGCGGGTAGACCTCGCCGTTGACCGACCATCCGAACTCGGCCAGGACCCGGTTCGACAGCGTGCCGGTCCACTTGGCCGCCGCCGTGTAGTAGAGGATCGGCCGCCGCCTGTAGGCCGCCGTCTCAACGTCCACGCCCTCATTGTGCTCGTGGAACCGCACCTTCCGGATCCGGTCGATATACGCCGAGAACTTGTTGCGCGAGGTCGCCTGGTAGGTCAAGCGCAGCAGGCCGCTGGTCAGCCGGTTGTCGTCGAGCCCCGGGCTGCCGTCGCGCTGGAAGCTGTTGAGCACGACCAGGTCGGTCGACCAGTCCCGCAAGGACCCGAAGAACCACAGCTTGTCCCTGACGATCGGGCCACCAAGTGACGTGTTGAGGTCATACACCCGGTCGATACGCGGCGCGCCGTCGCGCGCGTCGCCCTGGGCTTTGGACGAGACCCCGAGATCGCCGAGGCGCTGGTTCCAGACGCTCGACTGCCAGGAGCGATGAGAACCACCGAAATAGGCCTGGCCGCTGAACACGTTGCCGCCGTCCTTCGGGACCATGTTGATCCGGATGCCGCCCCGCTGGGTGTCGGCGCCGGCGCCCGAGGTGGTGAAGGAGGTCTCCGCGCTCATCTGCGGGTTGAAGTACATCTGGTAGGCGCCGTTTCCGATCGACGAGTTCACCTGCATCCCGTCGACCAGCACCGTCGTGTCCACGCCGCCGGCGCCGTTGCCATACACCAGCACCTGCTCCATGGCCCGCGCGCCGCCGATGTCCGGCAAGCTGGTGCGGACGCCCGGCACCAGGGTGCCGAACGAGTAGAGGCTGCCACCGGTCGGGATCGCATCGAGGGTTTCCGCCGTGAGCACTTCGACGCGCTCGGCCTGCTGAATGTCGACGATCGGCGATTGACCCGACACCGTGATGGTCTCTTCAACCGATCCGACGGCCAGGACGACGTCCAGCGTGATCGTGACGTCGGAGGGCAGGTTGACTTCGTTCCGCACCTGCGTGCCGAACCCGGGGAGGTCGTAGGTCAACGTATAGAGGCCAGGACGCAGATCGATCATCTGGTACTGGCCCGTGCCGTCGGTGA
>CAUZAY010000285.1:0-5628 GCA_963577695.1 Vicinamibacteria bacterium
CGTCCTCCACCTGCCCACCGCCACGCCAGACCTCGACGCGTGGCGACACATCGCCTGCGCGTTGGGCGCTCGCCCCGGCTAACACGTCCCGCGGCCGCGCCCTCACGGGTTGTCGAGGCTGCGCCCACCGTCACGCGGCGACGACACCCCGCCGGAAACCGAAATCGAACCCTTCACGAATAATCCGGGCTAATAACAGGACGTTTACCAGTAGCGAAGCCCAGCTCTCCTTGCACCGATTCTTGAGAGGAACCCCACCCGGTTTCCTGGCGAGGCGCCCGTCTCGACTGCGTTGCGTCATCGGTAACCCAAAGGCAGGGTGGCGGCTCGACGGACCGGGTCAGACGGTAGGGCCGGAGAGCGTCCGCAGCAGGCGGTCGACCACGGCGATGGGCAACCCGACGACATTGCTGTAGGAGCCGTCGATCCGCGTGACGAACCGCGACGCGCGCCCCTGAATGGCATACGCGCCAGCCTTTCCGTCAGGCTCGCCACTGCCGACGTACCAGGCGATCTCGGCGGCTGACAACACCCGAAGGTCAACCTGGGTCCGCGCAACCTCGTGGCACCCCCGCCCGACCGCCTGCAGCGCGACACCGGTCAGCACGTCGTGGCGCCGCCCTGACAACCGTCGGAGCATGGTACCCGCGTCCGCATCATCAGACGGCTTGCCCAGGGCCACCCCGTCGATCACGACGATGGTATCGGCCCCGAGCACGATCGCGTCGGGGGCCCGCCGCCCCACCATGGCGGCCTTTTCCTCAGCCAGGCGGGCGACATACGCTGACGGCGGCTCTCCGTCGTGCCGCCGCTCGTCGATGTCGGCCGGCGCCACCTCGAACTCGTATCCGGCCGCCCTCAGCAGGTCGGCACGACGTGGGGATCGGGACGCCAGAACCAGTCGCACGGGCCGGATGATACATTAGCGATCTGGAGTAACAGGTCGACCGACGGCCCGTCACCACCGATCTCACGCCACCATGATCGCCGCCCACGACTGTGTGACCTCCGTGTTGCGGACGTTGCTTCGAGACCAGCCGCTCTCGACAGGCAAGGTGACGCTGGCGTGGGAAGTCGCCGTGGGGCGTGCCATGGCACGCGTCACCAGCGTCTCGCTCTCGCCTGACGGCACCTTGGCCGTCCGAGCCACAGACCGGCACTGGGCCAAAGAAATCCATCGCTCAACCGGGTTGATTACGTCGCGAGTCAACCGGTTGCTCGGAGACAACACTGTGAGGCACATCGGGGTCACGATCCACATGCCCCGCTGAGGGCGGTCGACACCGTCGGCGGCCATGGCCGGCACAACCGCTTCTGGAGAACGCAGCATGCGAGAGTCAGTCATCGTCAGCGCCGTCCGGCTTCCAACCGGAAAATTTCTCGGCGCCCTGAAGAGCCTGCCGGCGCCTGAGCTGGGCGCGAAAGTGGTCCGCGAGGCGGTTGCCCGCGCCGGCATCGAACCGGAGCTGGTGGACGAATGCATCATGGGCAACGTGGTGTCGGCGGGCGCCGGGCAGGCGCCGGCGCGACAAGCGGCGCTCAAGGGCGGCCTGGGGGACCACGTCGCCGCGCTGACCATCAACAAGGTCTGCGGGTCCGGTCTGAAGTCGGTGATGCTCGCCTCGCAAGGCATCGCGACCGGCGACATCGACATCGCGGTCGCGGGGGGTATGGAATCGATGAGCAGTTGCCCCCACATGCTGCTGCACGCCCGCGACGGGCTGCGGATGGGAAGCGCCGAGATGGTCGACTCGATGATTCACGATGGGCTCTGGTGCTCGATGGAAAACTGGAGCATGGGATTGGCGTGCGAAGCCGTGGTCGACCGCTATGGCGTGTCGCGTGAGGACCAGGACGCGTTCGCGGCGGCCAGCCACCACAAGGCCGCCCGGGCCACGCGCGACGGCGCGTTCACGGACGAGCTCTTGCCAGTTGAGATACCACAACGCAAAGGCGACCCGATCCGATTCGAGCATGACGAGGGCGTGCGCCCCGACACGAGCGCCGAGGCGCTCTCCAGGCTGCGGCCGGCGTTCAAGACGGACGGGGGCAGCGTGACCGCCGGCAACTCGCCGGGTGTCAACGACGGAGCCGCCGCCCTCGTCGTCATGGCCGCCGAGAAAGCGCGCGAGTTGGGCGTGGCGCCGATGGCGCGCATCGTGGGTCAGGCCGTCAGCGGCCTGTCGCCGAAGTGGATCCTGATGACCCCGGTCCAAGCCGTGCAAAAACTGCTGGCGAAAGTGGGCTGGTCGCTCGACGATGTCGAGCTGATCGAGCTGAACGAAGCGTTCTCGGCTCAATCGCTGGCGGTCATCCACGAGCTTGGGCTCGACCCCGACCGGGTCAACGTCAATGGCGGCGCGGTCGCCCTCGGCCACGCCATCGGCTCCAGCGGGGCCCGCATTCTCACGACACTGCTCTACGCCATGCGCGCGCGGGGCGCACAGCGCGGCATCGCGACGCTGTGTCTCGGTGGAGGGAACGGGCTGGCCCTGGCGGTGGAACGGGACTAGGTTTCCTGGCGATCCGTCCGCCTGGCGGCGTTCCTTCGTCGGTCACATGCCGCCTGCATGCTCCCTCCTCGCGCCTGGCCAGACGATCGGCTTGCCAGGAAACCGCTCGTGTGTTTTTCAGCGCCCTGCTGGTCCGTGGACGAGGTTGTCAGTCTTCCATCTTCCAGAACGCGATCCCGCCGGCTTGCTTGGCTGGTATCTAGACGGGGCTCCGCCCCGAACCCCCCGCGGCCACTCCGCGGGGACCCCGAGTGCCCCACTCCGTGGCCGCGGGGCGCGCATTGTCGCGCGCCCTGGCTGGAGTTGCCGTCCCCCGCTAGTCCTCCATCTTCCAGAAGGCGATCCCGCCGGCCTGCTTGCCGATGTCGACGGCGCCAACGCGGTCGCCGGTGGCTACGTGGTAGACCTCTACTGTGCCGGCGTCCGCGCCCACACCTTCGAGCGTGACGAAGGCGTACTCGCCGTCGGGCGTGAGGGTGACGCCGTGGGGTATGGTGCGACTCGTGGTGGTGCGCGCGGTTTCTTTCCCACTCCGCAGATCCCAGAAACCGACGGCGTCGCCCCCCTTGTAGGTGGCGACCAGCGTCGCTCCGTCCGGTGTTACATCGAGGTTGTACGGCCCGGCCCCGGTCTCGAAGGTACGACGCACCACCCACGAGGCGAGATCGATTTCGAAGATCTTGGCCACGTTGTTTCCGGTCACGTAGACCAGGCCGTCGCCGGTGGGCCTAGTAACCCAGGTCGGCATGACCCCGTCGCCGAGCGATAACCTGCGAGTGAGCTCGAAGGAGTACGCGTCCAGCTCGACCAACTCGAAGTCCATCATGTTGACGGAGTAGAAGGACGCCCCATCCGCGCTCAGCCGCCCACCGTGCGGGCGGATGCCGGTCTCGACCCGGGCGACCTCGGTCATCGTGTCGACCTCGACCACCGAGATACTGCTGGGCTCGAGCGGACCGTGCAGATTGAAGTTCACGGCGTAGAGCAGTCCGGTGGACGGCGACACATCGAGGGTCGCCGGGAACAGCCCGAGGCCGACATCGGCCACCCATGCGTTCGTCTCCGTCTCGTACTTGTGCACGCTGCCATAGGGAAACCCGTGCGCGATCGACACATACCAGTGCCGCCCGTCCGGGTCGACGGTCAGGCCGTGCGGTCCTTCGACCTCGGCCGGATAGCTGCCCACGGTAATGGTGTCCACCACTTCGGCGCCGTCGGGGCCATAGCGGACGATGGCGACCTCGTCGTCCGATTCGGCGGCGGCATAGACGTAGTAGGTACGCGCAGGGGGATCGTGGGCCTCGGAGGCCGTGGCCGGAGCGACGGTGTAGACGAGCACCAATGCGAGTCCGACGCCGATGGTGACGCGCAGCCACAGCGGGTCTGAAGACCCGCGGCTACGTCGATGAAACGCGCGGCGTGGGCTGATGAGAGCGGATTGAAGGCCCGGAACCATCGTATTGGTGAGTGGGGCTACTGGGGTTCGCCGATGATGCGACTGGGGCGGGAGCGCGGGTTGAGTTTCACGGCCCACAAACCGGTGTTCCAGTCGGTGAAGAAGACGTGTCCCTTGTAGGGTTGCGGTCCCCAGACGAAAGGCGCGTTGGCGATGAACCCCTGCGGGTCGCCCGGCACGAACATGGCGATCTCGCGACCCTGCTTGTAGAGGTCGCCCATCAGATCGCCCGAGACATCGACGACCCGGAGGCCGCCGTTGTAAAAGGCGACATACATGATGTCGTCTTCAATCCACAGGTTGTGCGAACCCGCCTCCGGCACCTGATAGCGTGCGACCTCACGGGGATCGTCCCAATCACTCCAGTCGATGACGTGGATCCAGCCGGCCGCCCGCGACGGCGTGCCTCCGACCTGCGAGCTGAAACCACCGTAGGGGAACGACTCGTCACCGGCGAACAGATAGAACGTCCCGGTGGACTGGCTCCGATACGGAAACGCCGCGTGGTTCCACCCGCTGGGGTAGGCATAGCGCCCCAGTTCGACCGGCTGCTCCGGCGTGCCGCCGCGTCCCCCGCCACCAACGTCGACCGCGACGACGCCGTCGGTCCAGTTCGACGAGAACGCGACGCCATCGCTGACCCACACATCGTGCACGCTGTGTCCGGGGGTCCCGAGCTCGAAGCGGCCCACCCGCTGCGGATTGCTCGGGTCCTTGATGCTGATGACGTCGTAGCGGCGGCCTGCACTCAGCGCGAACACATGGTCCTCCGAGATGAACACGTTGTGCACGCCACCCGTCAGTTGGTCGGTAAACTCGGCCAGCACCGGCACTCCTTCGCGCGGGTTGCCGACACCCAGCACGACGATCCCGTTCTTGCGGTCGGACGCACCCTCACGGCTGATCACCGCAATGTCACCATCTTCGGAGACCTTGACGTCGTTGATCGTCCGGGCGTCGACCTGCACTTCGTGCAACTTCTCGATGTTGGCCGGGTCGGTCACGTCCCAGACAAAGGAATGTCCGTCGGCGCCCCAGGTGCCGGTGATGGCGTAGTCGCGCCCGTCAGTGCCCTCCCAGATCCACAGGTCCGAGGAATGGCGGTCGAGCACCTTGCCACGTCCCACGACCTCGACGTCGCGACCGACATCGCGAGGCTCGATCGACACGGTGCGAGCGGCCGAGTGGCGACCGGTGGAAGCCACCACGGTGTAGGTGCCGGACCGCTCCGCGACAAACCGTCCATCGTCGGTGACCTGCGCCGCCGCGCCGGCCGCGATGATGGTGGGCGAGGTCTGCCCACCGACCCCGAACTGCACGGGCACACCACGCACGGCGAGCCCGCGAGCATCCTTGGCGCTCGCGGTGAACCGCACGACATCGCCAGTCCGGGCGTGCTCCACGCTCGCCCGCAGGTCGAGAGACGACACTGGATTGGGCTCGACCTCGATCGACAGCACGTCGCTGACATCCTCCGCCGCCGCCACAATCTCGAACGTACCGGCCCGCTCCAGAGACAGGAATCCGAACGGATCGACCGAGACGGCCCGAGACCCGGCCGTCGAGAAGGTGACCGGCACATCCGTTCGTGTCTCGCCAATCGAATCGACCACCTCGACCGCGAGCTGTGGTCGTGTGCCGACGTAGAATTTGGGGGGC
>CAUZAY010000286.1:0-5620 GCA_963577695.1 Vicinamibacteria bacterium
CCACCGACTCGGCCCCGATGAATACGGGATAGCCGTGCCTCGCGATCCCGCGGTCGACCATCTCGAACCCGACCAGCTTGCGGGTCACGCCGCGAGTCTTTTGCGCAATCAAGGCCTCGCGACCGATGAAGGCCGGCTTGTCCCACCCGACGATCCAGCCGAGCCCCGCCTCGAGCACGGTCGTCGTGTCGTCGATGTCCTGGCCACTGAGACGCATGGCCGCCTCAAGACGGAGTGTGTCACGGGCCCCGAGTCCGGCCGGCTTCAGCCCCACCCCCGCGCCAGCCGTCAAGAGCGTCTGCCACAACCGATCGGCTCCGGACGGGGGCACAAAAATCTCGAATCCGTCTTCGCCGGTATAGCCGGTGCGAGAGATGGTCGACCGCTGCATGGCCACTTCGCCCGTCTCGAAACGGTAGTACCCGATGCCGGCGAGATCCACCTCCGTGAGCGGTTGCACAACCTCCAGCGCCCGGGGTCCCTGCACCGCGATCAGCGCATACCGCGACGACGTGTTGACCGCGAACGCATCCCCCACCCCCTGGATGCCGGCGCTGATGTGGGCGAAGTCCTTCGCTATGGAGGACGCATTGACGACTAGCATGAAGTGGTCGTTGGTCAATCGGTACACCAGCAGATCGTCGACGAACGTCCCCTCATCGGTGGTCAGGGCCGAGTACTGCGCTTGACCAATCTCGAGACGCGACGCGTCGTTCGACGAAATCCGCTGCACGGCGGCCAACGCGTCGCGCCCGGCCACCTCGATCTCGCCCATGTGACTCACGTCGAACAGTCCGGCCGCGGTGCGGACCGCGAGATGTTCTTCCGTGATCCCGGAATACTGCACCGGCATGTCCCAGCCGCCAAAGGGCACCATCTTGGCGCCCATCGCGACATGTCGACCGTGCAACGGTGTCTTGAGCAGCGTGTCTCGCGCGTCGGTCATGGACGGTGATTCCTGCCGCCTCTGAACGGCCGGCAACAGGTGCTCGTCGGCGGGTGGTGAGATGTTCTGTGCAGGGGTGCGGCCGGACAGCAGACCGGATCGACAGCCCGCGTAAACGTACTATGGGTCCCACGGACGGTCAAGGCATGAGGCCCCTCGGACACTCCATGGTGACGCACTGGGTAGTTAAAACTACAATGCAGCAATTACTCCAAGGATGGATGGACGGGCACACCAGATGGGACACCACCTTGGCGAATTCGAACAGCTTCTGCTCTTCGCCCTCCTGCGTCTCGGTGTTGAGGCGTCGGGAACGGCGGTCATGGACGAGATCGAACAGCGCACCGCACGAACGGTCAGCGCCGGAGCCATCTATACCGGGTTCGAGCGCCTGACCGGCAAGGGCTTGGTGACGTCTACCTTGGGCCCACCTTCGCACAAGCGGGGCGGCAAGCGTCGACGGCTCTACAGGCTGGAGCCGACCGGAGCGGACGCGTTGGAACGCGCCTGGGCGGCGATCGACCGGATGGCGGAGGGCATGGCCGCCAAGCTGAGGGTCTTCGGCGGATGAGTCGAACCGGGACGCCGCGACGGGCCAACCGCGACGGGGCGGCACCTCCGTGGCTGACTCGCTGGCTGCTGGCCCGCCTGCTCCGCGGGGCCGGGGCCGAGCCTGTCCGGGGCGACGTCGAGGAGGGGTTCCAGCAGCGAGCCGAGCGACACGGCCACGACTACGCGCGCCGGTGGTATCGCCGACAGGCGCTCGGGTCGGTCTGGGCACTCTGGAGGTTCCCCTCCACACGAGGGAGCGCGGCCCCGAGCCAAGACACAGGAGACGGACCCATGAGCACGCTGCTTGGAGATATTCGGTACGCCGTGCGGGGCCTGGCCGGAGCCCCAGGATTCGCGGCCGTGGCGGTGATCACCCTCGCGCTCGGCATCGGCGCCAACACGGCGGTGTTCACAGTGGTCAATACCGTGCTCCTGGGCGAGATACCCGTGCCGGAACCGAGTCATGCGGGTGTACACCAGCGGCTCCAGCGGCACCCCATACGGGACCTCCTCCTACCCCGACTTCGTCGACTTTGGCGACCGGATCACGTCGTTCGACAACCTGGCGGCGTATACGGCCTTCGCGCCGATGAATCTGGGACGCGGCGGGGACACTGAGCGGGTCCAAGGCGCAGTCGTCACCAGCAACTTCTTCGAGTTGCTCAAGCTGCGGCCGGCACAGGGCCGGTTCTTCATACCGGGGGACGACACCGCCTTGGGCAACTCGCCGGTGGCGGTGCTGAGCCACGACCTGTGGGAACGCGACTTCGGTGGCAGCCCTGACGCGGTCGGCGGACCGATCACGATCAACGGGTCCGCCTTCACGGTCATCGGGGTGGCACCGAGGCGCTTCCGGGGTCTCGACCTGACAGACGCGCCGGCACTCTGGCGCTGACCGCGCTCATGAGTCGGTGCACGGTCGGCGCGAGCGGATCAATGTCACACGCCGCCTGTGCAAGCAGATCGTAGTTGGACATCCATGGGGTAATCGGTGCGAGCGATGAAATCCTGAAACACCACCCAGGTAGTGGTATCGCACTCACCGACCTGGCCCCCTCGTTCCGGATCGCGGCGACCGGTGCGTGTGTGTCGGCATAGAATAAGCTAGACGCTCGGCCTCGGAGCCAGCGCCGCAGAGCGGTATCGCCACATCGCTCCCTGGACCATGGAGACGGCGTATGTCCATCCGCTTTGGTAGCTACCTGTTTGTCAGCGCTCTGCTCGTCACCTGTCCACCCAGAACGGCGGCCCCACAGGGCACCCCGGAGCGCGCGGCGACGCGGGTGGCCGAAGAGGTGACGGTGACGATTCTCTCGTCCAATCTGGCTAGCGGCGCCACCATCGGCGAGTGGGGTTTGTCGGCCCTTGTGACCGTGGACGGACAGTGTGTGCTCTTCGATGCCGGACGACATCCGGATACCGTGTTGAGAAACGCAGCGGCGCTGGATGTCGACCTCTCCTGCGTCACGGATGTGGTCCTCAGTCACTTCCATTTTGACCACACCACCGGGCTTCTGCCGATCGTGCGGGCGGTACGAGAGAAGGATCCAGAGGCCATCCGGCGCGTCCACGTCGCTGAGGGCTTCTTTCTGCCGCGACGCTCTCTCACCGCCGGTGGTGACACCGAATGGAACCAGATGATCGCCATGCGGGAGGCGTTTGCCGAGACCGGCGTCGAGTTCATCGAACACGATGCGCCCACCGAGATCGTGCCCGGGGTCTGGGTCACTGGACCGATAGACAGGCCCCACGCGGAGCGGAACTACCCCAGCACCATCCAGGTACGGCTCGACGGGGACTGGGTGGAAGACCACGTGCCGGACAGTCAAGCGCTGAGCATCATCACCCCTAAGGGGCACATCGTGCTGCTGGGATGTGGCCACTCCGGTGTCGTCAACACGCTCGACCAGATTCAAGGCGCGATCGCCGACGCGCCGATCCACGCCCTCATGGGCGGCCTGCACCTGTTCTCCGCGAGCGACGAAACGCTCGGCTGGACCGCCGACCGGCTCCGCCAGATCGGGATTGAGCATTTGATGGCCGGCCATTGCACGGGCATCGAGCCGTTGGTGCGACTGCGCATCGGTCTCAACCTGAATCGGCGCACCGCCGTCGTCGGTGCGGTGGGTTCACAGTTCGTGTATGGCGAAGGGATACGACCGACCGCTATCGCCATGTAACCCGGCGACCGACCGATTGTGGCGCGGCCAAGCCAGTCCCCGGAACGTGGGGCACAACTTCGGAGACAGAATGCGGCTACTTGGAATGTTCGTCGCGGGCGTCGTGACCGCCACTTCGGCAACCGCCCAGATCGCGTCGGAGGACCTGCAGGATCGTGCCGTCGACTGGATGCAGGCGTACCTTCGCGTGGACACCATCAATCCGCCGGGCAACGAGATCGAAGGCGCGAAGTTCCTCGCGGCCATCCTGGACGCGGAGGGGATTCCCTACGAGATGGTCGAGTCAGCACCCGGACGGGGCAATATCTGGGCGCGGATCGACGGAGGCGATGAGCCTGGCCTGCTCTTGCTGCACCACATCGATGTCGTGCCGGCCGACCCGAACTATTGGGTCACCGATCCCCTCTCAGGCGAAATCCGAGACGGCTTCGTCTACGGCCGGGGCGCCCTCGACACCAAGTCGTCCGGCATCGCTCACCTGGCGGCGTTTCTTGGCATCCATCGTTCCGGAGCGCGCTTGAATCGTGACGTCGTCTTCATGGCCACCGCAGATGAGGAGGCCGGGGGCTTCTTTGGCGCCGGGTGGCTGGTCGAGCATCGACCTGAGCTGTTCGAGGGTATCGGCTACGTCATCAACGAAGGCGGCGGCGGCGCGGACGTCGGCGGACAGATTCAGATCGCGGTCGAGGTGACACAGAAGCTGCCGTACTGGCTCCGGCTGACGGCCAGCGGCGAGCCGGGTCATGGCTCGCGCCCCCAAGCCAACACCTCAGTCACGCGCCTGGTGACCGCGCTGGGGCAACTCGACGGCCACGACTTCGGCTTCCGGGTCATTCCTGCCGTCGATAGATACTTCAGAGGCCTGGCCGGGTCGGTGGCGCCAGGCTGGCGAGGACACTACGCCGATATGGGGACCGCCCTCGGTGAGCCCGGCGTTGCCGACGAGCTCCTTCGTGACAACCCCGGTCACTACGGACTGACGCGTAACACCTGTTCCATGACCCGGCTCGGCGGCAGTGACAAGATCAACGTCGTGCCGACCGAGGCGTGGGCCGAGCTGGATTGTCGCCTGTTGCCCGATCAAGACCCAGATGCCTTCCTCGCCGAACTGGGTGAGGTCCTGGGGGACGCAATCCAGGTCGATACGATGATGGGCTTTACGCCCGCGCAGTCGTCGGCAGAGACCGGGTTGTTCCGCGTGATCGAAGAGGTGACCCGCACGCACCACCCAGCCTCCGCCCCGGTGGTACCGTCGGTGACCACCGGTTTCACCGACAGTCACTTCTTCCGCGATCTCGGCATCACGGCGTATGGCTATACCCCGTTCGTGGTGCCGGCGGCGGACCGGGGCGGGGTCCATGGCAACAACGAACGCATCTCGGTGGAGAACGTCCGACGCGGCGTCGTGGTGATGCTGGATATTCTCCAGCGCTGGGCGGTGGACTGACCGCCCGGCACGTCGGCTCCGCTACGTGCGCCGGAGCGAGCGCCATCTCACGACTTTGAGGATCCCTGATAGCGCAGGTAGGCCTGAAGTGTGTGGTAGCTGATACCCAACACTTCGCACGTCCTACGCTTGTTCTGATCGCACCGCTCGAGGACGAGCCCCGCGTAGCGACTACCCCACGCCCGCATGGAGTCCGAACACGCGACTGACGGGTAGACCACCTCGGCATACTCGCTCGTCAGCGCGGGTGGAAGATCCGACAACCCGACGACGTTCCCCGGGGTCAGCGTGACCGCTCGTTCGATGACACGCTGGAGTTCCCGCACATTGCCGGGCCAGTCGTAGCTGAGCAGCGCCTCCGCGGCCACGTCCGACAACGACAGCCGGCGGAACCGATGGTGACGGGCGAGAGAATACTCCGCCAACTGGGGTTGACGGTACCGGGGACACCGCTCCTGGATCCCGTGACATCCACGGTTCACAGTCGACACGTTG
>CAUZAY010000287.1:0-5600 GCA_963577695.1 Vicinamibacteria bacterium
CCTCAGTCGCATACTGCCGGTATGCTCCCTCGTCGCGCCTAGCCAACCGGGCGCCGCGCGCCGGCGGACGCGTTACATCTGTCTGGTACGGTCCACTAACCCGCATGATTCATGAACCTGGGGCGGCACGGCGTCATCGGTAGTGCGTCCTCTCTGTTCGCATCCGATACCGCCGGCCCCGGTCCAAGACTACCCCGGGCGCCGCTCCAGAAGAGCGGCAACGCTCTCCCCTTGCGTCTCTGCGTCTTCCGCGCCGATCTCCATCAGCCGATCGATGTAGTCCTCTTGGAACATCAGGAGGCTCAGCAGGTCAGGGCTCGGCGTTTCCCGTGAGCCCAGGCCGCGTGTCAAATGGCGAAAGAGCCATGGGAGCTGCGGCTCGAATTCGCCGGCGAGTCGGCCGAGGTCCCGCGACGGGCGCACCACCACGAGATCAACCGGTCGCAGCCCTTGATGCTGGTCGGGGGGAAGGACCGCGAGCAAACGGTTCAGTCGCTGCAAGCTGAAGGCGTCGCGGTCAAGGTCGTCCAGGAACATCGACTGAATCATTTGTCCCGCGATCTGGGCCGGCGGCGGATAGTGCCGGATGACTGGCTCGTCGGCCTCATCCATACTGTTTCGACAGCGGTTCGAGATGGCGATGATGCGTCGAGCCCCGAGGTGGATGGCGGGTGAGCACGGGGCGAGCATCCGGATGCCGCCATCGCCATACCATCCGTCGTCCAGTTCGATGGCGGGGAAGAACAGCGGCAAGGCGGCCGACGCCATGACGTGATCGATGGTGATGGCGGTCTTCCGGCTGCGCCGGTTCGGTCGTTCCCAGTTCTCGATGTCGTCACCCTGTACCCAGACCACGGATCGCCCGGTGGTGTAGCTGCTGGTCGTGATCGCCAGCGCGCGCAGCCGGCAGGCGGCGATGTTGCGGGCGATGCCGGCGAACTCGCCGTTGTCGGTTGGTTGCAGCGCGTGTTCGAGAAATCTCCGAAGCGGAGACGTGTCGAGCAGTCCGCGGACCTGCGGGGCCAGGCTGCCGCCACCGGAGATCAGCCTCAAGCCCCATCGCGCCACCAGACCCAGCAGAGAACGACCATCGACCCGGAAGACCTGGTCGACCCGCTGCCGGCGCCAGAGCTGCACCAGTCCGTCAACCGCCTCACTGAGCGGGCCGACCTGCGAGGCGAGATAGGTGGCGTTGATGGCGCCGGCTGACGTGCCGGTGATGATCGGCAGTCTGATCGCCGGGTGTTTCTTGACCAACGCCCTGAGAAACCCGACCTGATAGGCGGCGCGCGCCCCACCCCCGACCAGCACCAGCGCCAGGTCATCGTCTCTGGCGGCGGCGCTCTCCGGCTGGTGGTCGTTGGTCATCGCGTCAGTCACGGAATCGGCGGGCAGGTACTCGCGGACAAGAAAACGGCCCGGAAGGATCCTACCTCCCGGGCCGTCCGGACACGAGTGCAGTGCCGCAACGCCACGGTACCCCGGGCGCGCGACAATGCGCGCCCCGCGGCCGCGGAGTGGGGCTCCCAGGGGTTCCCGCGTAGGGTTCGGGGCGAAGCCCCGACGAAGTACTAATGCGCCAAGGGATCAGGTCGCATCTGGAACTTCACGAGATTGCCCTGCGTGCCCTTGCCGCCTTCGGAATGCCAGACGGCGTTCGTCCCGTAATCGGCCCAGACCGCCCGTCCCTTCCACCCGGCATCTGGGTCGTCGATCCGGCCGTCCATCCCTCGCGAATAAAACCCCAGCGGGTAGGGGACCCGCATGACGACGTACTCCTCCTCGTCCGGGAGGAACGCGAGCAACGAATCGGACGTGCTGCCGGTGGCAATCGGGATGTTGTTGCCAAGACCCAGCGTGTTGTGTTGATCGACCCAGCTGTAGTAGTGGAAGTCAGCACTGCCGTGGTCCGTCACGCCATTCATCTGGGGTCCCGGGGTCGCATAGAGCGACCATCCTTCCGGGCAATGCTGACCCGTGGCCGTGGGTCCGTTGAGCACCGCACACTTGCTGCGATCGAAGCTGGCCATATGTCCGCTGCCGGACAGGGCGGTCCAGACCATGCCGTCGGTCGTAATGTCGATACCGCGCGGCGAGTACCCCTGGATCGGCGCGTTCGGGTTGTCGAACGGCGGCTGGTAGTACTCGGCGATACAGGTCTCGGGCGGATTGTCGCCAAGCGCCAGTCGCACGATCTGTCCAGGCACGCCGCCCGAAGCGGCCCACACGACGTGGTCCTCCGTCGGATCCGGGACGATGCCGTACCACCCGGCTCCCAGCTCCTTGTCCTTGGTCGGGTCGAGTTCGTCGCCACGGGCGACCCAGTCGCCGATCCGGCCGTCACCGTTCGTGTCAACGATGATGGGGCACCAGCCCTGGGCCGCCTGGGCATCGCCCGTCTCCTCGTAGACGTCCACGTCGAGCCAGCCGATGACCGGACCCACCGAGCTGAGATACAGCCGCTCGCTGTCCTCGTGACCGAACTGCAGATGGTGGGTGTTGAAGCAGGTATCGACTAGGCCGACCTCTTCGCTCTCTGGATCGTAGAAGGCGATGTGCCGCGCGGCACGCGTCAGCGGGTAGTGCTGGGCGTAGGCGTTGCTCGATCCCTCCTGGCACCAGGCCGGGTTGCCCGGTCCGCGGATTTGATGGGTCATCCACACCCGGCCCTGCGCGTCCATCATCGGGTTGTGCGGGTTGCCCGGGTTGTCCCAGATGACCTCGTCGCCCCAGTACAGGGAGGGTTCCGGCATCTCATTCGAGATGTACGACCTGAAGTCGCCCTCGCCCGGGGTGTCTCGAACGGGGATCCTGACCTGCCTCGCTTCGTTCGTGGCCGGGTCCACCCAGACGAGGTGGTCGCTGGCGAACTCGACGCCGTAGATTGGACCGCCCGCGTTGACCTCCGGGTTGCGCTTGTCGGTCGCTACCTCATCGTGGATGTAGCCGGTCGGGCCGCCCCATTCCCACATGGTGAGCACCACGTCGCGTTCGCGTCCTTGTGGACGCGGTGGCACCGGCGGGACCTCGCCGGCCATGATGCGATCGGTCCAGTCGGCATACATCGAGACGGCGCGCTCGGCCCCGAACCGGCGCAGTCCCCCGCTCATCATCGCGCCGCGCTGGCCGACCTGCACGCGATGCGCCCAGGCGGCCTCGGTCGAGTCGAAGTCACCTGGGTTCAGGACCTCGCGGGTAGCCTGGTTCCCCAACTGGTGACACAGCTGACAGCCTTGTTTGAGGCCGTCGACCCACGCGGCTTGACTGCGCATATTGGTCGAGATGCCGTTGCCGGCGTCGCCCGTTCCGGGAAACTCGCTGGTCGGCGGCACCTCGACCAACGAATACCAGTAGTTGGCCGGATAGACCTGAGCCGCCTCGCGCGGATTCGCCGCGTCCGCCACCCGCAGGTCGAGCGCGGTACCGGGTGAGCCGGCCACCGGCTCCGAGTCCTTCAGGCCGTAGCCGCGGACCCACACGTTGTAGCTGGCCTCCGGCAGATCGGGCACCACATACCGCCCGGCATCGTCCGTGACCACAATCTTGCGGAAGCGGGTGGCGAGGTCCTCTGTCTCCGCAATCACCCAGACCCCCGCCTCTGGTCCGGCGGATCCTTGCACGGTGCCCGCGATGTCGTCGGCGTCGGCCGAGACCTGAGCCGTGACACCTGGTCCCATCCAGGCGGTACCTGCCGCAAACAGTGCCACGACGCCGACGACGCCGAGTCCCCGAAAGAGTGTCATGCGCATGTGTGCCTCTGTCGCACCGGTGCCCGCGAGCACCAACGCGTCTTCCAGACCAGCACTGACTGGACTGGGAATCCCCAGGATGCCCCCACGTGGAGCGGGTATGTCGAAGGGTTGTATCACTTCCCACCAACTGATTGCCAGTGGCGTCGTCGCCCCCTGGGTGGGCTGTGACCCCGTTGAGCCGATGCCGCGACGTCCGCCCTCTACGGGCGCCTCGTCGGAAGACCTAGGGGGGCGACGGCAAGTCGGGCCGGCGTTTCCAGAATTCGGTGGCCTGTTCGAACGCATGGGCCAACTGCAGGACGCCACGTTCGTCGTAGGGACGGCCGACGATCTGGAGTCCGACCGGGAGCCCTTCGTCGGTGTGGCCACACGGGATCGAGACGGCCGGTAGACACGTCACGCTGATCTGGTAACAGGACTTCATCCAGTCGAGATAGGTCGGCAGCGCTTCGCCGTTGATGTCGGTCACATACGGCTGGTCGATGTCGAACGGCAGGACCTGGGTGACCGGGAGCAACAGGAACTCGTACTCCGTCATGAACCGGCGCACCCGGTCATGGAGCGCCGCGCGAGCGCGCTCTGCGTCCGCCAGGTCGCGGCCGCTCAGCCGGCGTCCTGCCTCGATGTTCCAGACCACCGTGTCCTTCAGCATCCCCGGGTGGCGGTCGAGGGTTTCGCCGTAGAGCAGGTCGTAGACCCAGGCCCGCCAGGTGGTGAAGACCATGTCCGCGCCGGAGAAATCCGGGCATCCGTCGTCGACCAGACACCCGAGCGACTCGAACGTCGCCCGTTGGCGCTCGAGGACGGCAGTCACCGCCGGTTCCACCGGGAGTCCTCCGAGGTCGGGGCTCCAGGCTACCCGCACGTCCCGAAGGTCCCGACCGAGCGCGTGCTGACACGTCACACTCGGGACGCCAACCGAGAGCGGGGCCCGCGCATCCGGACCGGCGATCGTGTCGAGCAGGAGCGCGACATCGCCAACGGTTCGGGCCATCGGTCCGGCCACGCCAAAAGGAAACCACGGCGCCGCGTCGGGCCAACTGGGTACCCGCCCCGGCGTCGGGCGCAGACCCACCACGTTACAGAAGCTGGCCGGGTTGCGGAGCGAGCCGCCCAGATCGGTGCCGTCCGCGATGGGCACCATACCCGTCGCCAGCGCCACGGCCGAGCCCCCGCTGCTGCCGCCGCAGGTCTTCGTGAGGTTATACGGGTTGCGCGTCGCTCCGAAGACCTCGTTGAACGTCTGGGAACCGGCCCCGAACTCCGGCGTGTTCGTCTTGCCAAGGGTGATGGCGCCGGCACGGCGTTGCCGCTCGACGATGAGCGATGTCTCGGTCGGTATGTGGTCCGCAAAGACCCGTGACCCGAACGTCGTTCTCAGGCCGGCCGTGACGAAGAGATCTTTGTGGGCTACCGGTAAACCGTGGAGCGGGCCGACCGCATCGCCGCGGGCCAGCGTCCTGTCGGCGGCCTCCGCCTCGGCCAGCGCCGTGTCCGACGCCAACGTCACCACGGCGTTGACAGCCTCGTTGTGCAGATCCACACGTGCCAGATGGGCCGCCATCACCTCTCGGCACGAGACACGCCGGTTGCGGATCAGCGCGGCGAGTGCACGGGCCGTGCACTCACACAGATCGGTGGGTATCGTCTCGGTGGCGGGCACTGGCGCATTCTACCGTGGTGACCGAGTACGACCGCCGTGTAGGATTTGTCATAGAACACAGCCTTGGTCCCAAGTTCTTCGACCCTCGCATCGGCGCGCGGCGTCAAAAGCGGATGGGGGAGAGCAAGGAGTTAGCGAGTCGGGAGACACCGGTGTTGACAAGATCTGGTCGTGCGCTCTGCGCG
>CAUZAY010000288.1:0-5597 GCA_963577695.1 Vicinamibacteria bacterium
GAGAGCCTCCTCCACCACGAGGTGGCGCACGTCTTGTTCTCCCGCGCCGCCCGCGGCCACCCAGTGCCGAGATGGTTCAACGAGGGCCTCGCAATGGCCGCGGAGCGCCCCATCGCGCTGTCCGACCGCACGCGCCTGGCCTGGACACTCGTCAGGCATGGAAGCCCCTCGTTGACGGAACTCGAACGGCTGTTCGGCGACGGCCGGGCGGCCAACCAGCGTGCCTATGCGGTCGCCAGCGCGTTGGTGCGGGATCTACTCCGCGTCCACGGCGAAAATGGCGCCGCCCGCGTGCTCTCACTGATCGGAGAGGGTCAAGGATTCGATGATGCATTCCTGGGCGCGACAGGCGAGCCGCTCTCGCATGCTCTGGACCGCTTCTGGAGCCGTCAGCGGCTCTGGGAACGTTGGGTCCCATTTCTGACAGGTCCAGCGTTCCTCTGGACCATGATCACGATGCTCGCGCTGTTCGCGATCGGAGCCAATCGTCGGCGTCGCGCCGAACAGCGGCGGGTCTGGGACGCAGAGGAGACAGCCGACGCGGAGCGCGCGGCACGGGAACGGCTACTGGCAGGAGACCCCGGGAAAAGCGTCCACTAGGTTTTCCGACGAGGCGTCCGTCTGGCGGTGTTGCTTCGTCGGTCACAGCCCACCTGGCTGCTCCCTCCTCGCGCCTGGCCAGACAGACGCCTCGTCAGAAAACCCCCGCGGACGTTTTTTCAACAACCTGCGTCACGGGTCGAGGCCAAGTAGACGAGCCGGATTCTGGCGAATCATCAGATCGATGTCGGCGTCGCTGATTCCCTCACCGCGGAGTCCGTTCATGAATGCCACCAGCCCGTCGGTGTGAAGCGGGTTCATCTCCTGACCCAGGTCCGACGACATCAGGAAATTGCGGGCGCCAACCTCCCGAATGGCGGCCGCGTAGTCGGCCATTGTGAACTCTCCGTTCCCCACGGCAAGCCACACCAGCTCAATAATCGCATCCAGTTCAACCATCGCGCTGAGTTGCTCGGTTGTCGGCTGCTGTCCCAGACCGTGGGTGACCAGAATCTGTCGCACCCCTCGCCGACGCGCTTCAGGAATCAGCGCCAAGACCTCCTCCGGGGAGGAATGCCCCATCGCCAGGACCAGATCGTGCTCGGCGATCAGATCGAAGATTTCCCCCAACGCGGGGTCTGGCCGTCCGTCCCGCATCACCGGAACGAATTCACCTGGGTCTCCGGCTCTGGTCATCCAAAACTCGGCGTCGAAGGTTGGCAACCAGACCACCTTGCCGCGTCCGCCGGAGAACGCCACCAACTGTCGTACCGCTTCCGCATTCAAACCGCCCACCGCATGATTGAGGGCGACGCCGCCGAATATCTCAATCCCGTCGACCTCCTGCATCGCCAACCACGCACGGTCGGCCGTCATAGTGAAGTGGTTCTTGAAGACCAGACCGCGCATGCCAGCCCGTTTGGCAATCCGGGCCACTTCAAGATCACTGACCGAACGAGGTCGCGAATCGGGTCCGGAATGTACGTGGAAATCGATGACGCCAGCCAACGACGTCGTCTGGCTTTCGGCGAGGGAACCGACGACCAGCAACACCGACGCGGCCAAACCACCGGCGAGCCACTTTCTCATTGCTTGTTCTCCCATGCGATTTTGATCATTCCGGCCCTATGATAAGTGACAAGGAATCGCTCGAGGCCGCTTCACACCTCACGACACCAGCGCCGATGCCGCACGACTACCAAGACAGTGGCGCTGACTCGCACGGCCCCGTGAGGTCCGCGCGAGCTCTACCGGCGTCCGACGGGCAATTTCCCCGATGGATCTGGGGTGTCTATGTGCTGCTCTTCGCCGCGTCGGTGCCCTGGTACATTCCAGCCGATGCGCCGCTACGGCTCTGGTTCGGACTGCCCCACTGGGTCGTGATTTCCCTGGCCGCCACATTCGGAGTCGCCCTCTTCACGGCGTTTGTCATCAACCGCCTGTGGCCGAGCCAGGAGTCGCCGGACGCATGAATCCGTCCAACATCCCACGCCGCCCGCATCGGGGCCGCCAATGAGCGGTTCTCTCGGAGGCGGGGCCGGAATCGCGGTAGGGCTGTACCTTGCCGTGGTTCTGGCGTTGGGGGTTGCGGCCCGCCGGCAACGAACCGGTGACTCGCTGGCCGAGTTCTACCTCGCTGGCCGCCAGCTCAGCGGCCCGGTCCTTCTGTTGACCTTGTATGCGACTCAGTACAGCGGCAATACCCTGATCGGGTACCCGGGCGAAGCCTACCGTCTCGGTTTCTCCTGGGTGATGAGCGTCGGCTTCATGATGGCGATCATCGTCACCTACCTGCTCTTCGCGCCGCGGCTCCATCACCTCGCCAAGCGCCACCAATTCGTGACGCCGGGCGACTGGCTCACGTACCGGTTCCACTCGCCATCCCTCACGCTCCTGGCCAACGTCCTGCTGATTGCCGCCATCGCCAACTACCTGCTGGCGCAACTGATGGCAATGGGACACGTCACGGCCGGACTCTCGGGTGGGGCAGTGCCGTACTGGGTCGGCGTCGTCCTCCTGACACTCGTGGTGCTGGTCTACGAGACCATCGGCGGGATGCGAGCCGTTGCCTGGACCGATGCGCTGCAGGGGGTGATGCTCGCGGTGGGATTGACCGGGTTGCTGCTGGCGGCATCTCCGACCCCGGACAACCTGGCCGCCGTAACCACCTGGATCGCCCGAGAGGCTCCGGAGAAGGTGTCGGTACCGGGATGGGATGTCTGCCGCAACTGGTTCAGCACGTTAGCGCTGATCGGGTTGTCGGGAGCCGTCTATCCGCACGCGATTCAGCGGATCTATGCGGCGCGGGACAGCACCGCGCTCAGGCGCTCGTTCAGCGTCATGGTCTTCCTCCCAATGGTCACCACCGGGTCGGTGTTCCTGATCGGCATACTCGCGATCGAGCAACTCGCCGGTACCGGCCCCATCGAAGCAGACCAGGTATTGCCCCTCCTGCTCACCGAATGGAGCGCCCGCTCGCCGGTCCTCTATGCGCTCAGCCTGGTAGTGATCGTGGCTATCGTGAGCGCGATCATGTCGACGGCGGACTCTGTATTGCTGAGTCTGTCGTCAATACTGGCGAAGGACGTGCTGGGCACAACCGTGCTTCGTGGTGCCGATGAAGCGCGCCTGACCCATGTCGGAAAGATGGTGTCGTGGGTACTCGTGGCCGGCCTCGTTGGCATCGCGCTCAACCCACGCTTCACGCTCTGGGGTCTGACGGAGCTCAAGATGGAGATCCTGGCCCAGGTCGCGCCGCTCTTCATCCTCGGGGTCAGTTGGGACCGACTCACGACTCCAGCGGCCATGGCCGGCCTGGTCACCGGCACCACTGTCTACGCCGGACTGCTGGCGAGCGGCAACAGCCAACTGTGGAACCTCCATGCGGGTGTCGTGGCCATGATGGTCAACGTCGGTGTGTGCATTGCGGTGTCGAAAGTCGGTGCGCCGCCGCCATCCCGGCTCGAACCGCTCCACGGATGAGAGACCCCATGTCCTTCCTCGACAGCCTCCCAGACGGCGAGCCCCTCGACGGGAAGTATGCGATCGGCCGGAGATTGGGCCAGGGCGGCATGGGCGCCGTCTATGAAGCGACCCATGTCGGCACAAAGCGGACGGTCGCGGTCAAGGCGATCCACCTCAAGTTCTCAGGGCGTCCTGAGTTCGTGGAGCGGTTCAGGCGCGAAGCGGAAGCCTCGGGACGTCTGGCGTCACCCCAACGTCGTCGACGTCACGAACTTCGGTTTCGCCGACACGACAACGGGCCCGGTCGCCTATCTGGTCATGGAGCATCTCGACGGCCGGACCCTCGCGGACGTGCTGACGGAAGAGGGCCGTCTGTCGATCGGCTGGGTGGTCGACATCCTCGAGCAGGTCTGCTCAGCCGTCGACGAGACGCATCGTCTGGGCATCATCCACCGTGATCTGAAACCGGACAATATCTGGCTGGAACCGAATCTGCGCGGCGGATACACCGTCAAGGTGCTCGATTTCGGTCTCGCCAAACTCGGCCACCTCGGACCGGAGCGGACGCTCGACGCCCAGGCCGTGGTCGCCGGTTTCGCACACGTACTCTACGCGCCGGTCGTCATCATCGAGCGGACCGGCATCCTGCACACGCTCGCGCGGGCGCGACGGCTCACCTGGCGGGTGCGGGGCACGGTACTCATCATCACCGTGTTCCAGTTCGCGCTCCCGGTGCTGGTGTGGACCGCGGCCTACGATACTGACCTGGAGTTCGTCCTCGACGACAACTGGCGCCCTGCCTCCTTTGGCTTCAATGTCGTGACGTCGGCCGGGGTGGTCGTCTACCAGTTTCTGAACGTGTTCATCACACCGCTGGCGGCCATCATGACCACAGAGCTCTATCTCAAGGCGAGACACGCGGGGGGCAAAGTCCTGGACCAGACCGACCGACCAAGTTCCCGGTCGACATCGACGCGCGGCAACGAACCTGGCTGACCACTCGCAAGGGTGCGTCGTGCGGCGGGACCGGGCATCTCGGTCCGCGAACCGTCGGAGACGAGCCGGGAGGCCGGTGCCGCCGCTGGCGGGGACCGTGCGCGGGCGCGGAGTTTCACCGCCGGGTCCGGGATCAGCTACGCGCTCGCTTTTCCCTCGGAGCTGGGTTCAAGCACCCCGTTAGCCCGCGCGAAGCGCCCTGAAGGCCAAGGTAAATGGAGCCGGGCTCGTCGACCGGTTCGCGGATCGAGATGCCCGATCCCGCCGCACGACCCCACGTCGCGGCCGGCCAGCCGCGACAATGCGCCTAGCCGCGGAACATTCGGAGCATCTTGGTCAACGGGTCATACATCTGGTCGACGACGCGCTCCTTGAGCGGGATGATCGCGTTGTCGGTGATGGCGATCTCTTCGGGGCAGACCTTGGTGCAGCATTTGGTGATGTTGCAATACCCCACGCCGTGTTCGTTGGCCAGATCGGTCGTGCGGTCGGCGGTGTCGAGTGCCTGCATCTCAAGCGCGGCCGTGTAGACGAAGTAGCGTGGCCCGATGAACTTGTCGTGTAGCCGGTGGTCGCGCAGAACGTGGCAGACGTCCTGACAGAGAAAGCACTCGATGCACTTTCGGAACTCCTGGACACGTTCAACGTCGTACTGCTCCACCCGCCAGGTGCCATCCGGCGCATCGGGCTCCCGGGGCGCGAACTGCTTGATCCGCTTCTTGACCTCGTAGTTCCACGACACATCCGTGACGAGATCGCGAATAAGCGGAAACGTCTGCATCGGTTCAATCGTCACCGGTTCGTCCAGCGGCAACGAGTTCAACCGTGTCATGCACATCAGTTTCGGGTTGCCGTTGACCTCAGCCGAGCAGGACCCGCACTTGCCAGCCTTACAATTCCAGCGCACCGCGAGGTCGTTGGCTTTCTCCGCCTGAATCTGGTGCACGGCGTCGAGCACGACCATCCCCTCGGACACCTCGGTCGTGTAGTCCTCGAAGGCGCCGCCGTCCGCGTTCCCTCGCCAAATTCGGAATGTCGCGCTGCTCATCAACGTCTCCCGCTGTCCCGCGTGCTGTCCCGTCGTGCAGGCATGCCCC
>CAUZAY010000289.1:0-5576 GCA_963577695.1 Vicinamibacteria bacterium
AGCAGGTGGGCGGGCGTGTCCCCTGCCGGAACCGAGAATGGAGATCGTGTCCGATGCGGCCATCTCGCTACGCCCTCGAACGGTGAACTTTGGCGCTGGCGCCAGATCGTGCTACGACTGCCACGTGCGGGACCCATGGCGCGGGCAGAAATTACACCGCCTGACACGCCGGCGCCTGAACCGCCCCCGGTTCCTGGGCTCGCGCGACGCGGCATGGACTGTGCGCTCGGTGGGGCGTGGCCTCCCCGTCGACGACCTACGAGCCGCGGCAGCCGGCAACGAGCGTTCTGCACCAAGTAGTGCGCGACCACTTCGAACAGACGATAGGAGACATTAGACCACCCCGGTTAACGTAAGATCCACTATCGAACCCACGCGCCCGCCCCCCAAGCGTCCAAGGGTTCTCCGCTGCAGCCCTGGAGCAGGCCTGTGATCAGCACGACAGCGAGCATTACGGTGGAGAAGCGCCGATCGGGCTGATGTTCCCCACACGTTCCCGCGAACCACGAAGTCCCCAGGAATGCCCATGGTGAAGCTACCGCAGGGCATGTCGTCGACGCGCCACTGGCCCACTCCGCCGAAATAGATCGAGCCGTCGACGAAGGTGCCCTCCGCCTCCATGCCCACGATGTACTCAAGATTGCCAGCACACGCGGGTGGTTCCGACTGTCCCTTCTCCGCGTACCAGGTGTGATTTTTGATGCTGCCAACAAGTGCGCTTTCACTGCCGGGCACGCGCTCGATCACCAAAGTGAAGATGGTCCAATCGACGTGGCGCGAATCGTAGTCGTGAGACTTCCACTCACCGGCGACGGGATCTTGGCAGGTCGCCGGCGGCGGCAGTCGGGCGCGCTGTTCGGCGATGGTGGCCGGGGCCTCTGCGGGCAAGAGAGTCAGCCCGCCGGTGAGCCCCGCAAAGGCGGCCGCGACGAGAGACGACATTAGAAGCCCCCCCAGGCCACCTCCGAGCCCCCCGACGCCCTGAAGGAATAGCTGAGGCTCCGAGCCGCGCATCCCGCCTGGAAACGTTGCTTGCCCTATCGGTCTGGTTTCCGCACAATCTCGGCTCTGGCGATCGACAGACTGGGGCGTTTCCCGAACCACGCACGGACCGCGGTTTCGAACGGATCATCCTCCCAGAACAACACGTGCTCCTGGCTGGCGTAGGGAAAGAACAAGGGGTTGTTGTCGAACAACGATCCATCCGGCTGCGGCAACCGCTGCTGGCGCCGGTTCACGTTGTAGAGAACGGCGCCGTCGCGGGCTGTTCGATACATCTCGCGGATATACATGTCGCGGGTCGCCTGATCCATCTCCATGAACGAGTTGAAATTCAGCATCGCGTCGAACTGATCCGGCTCGAGATCTGCGATACGGGTCGTCCGAACAAGATGCACGTGGCCGGCGGCATCCCGATGCGCCGGGTCCGGCAACTCGTCAAAATGAAGCGTCGCCTCGGGCCAATATCGATTGATGTTGACCGCGGCGTTCATCAGCATCTCGGGGAGGTCGACAATCACGTAGCTGGCAGCCAGACGCCGCGACAGCAAGAACACCGCGAGATTGCCGGCGCCCGCGCCGACCTCGAGGACCCGCAGCTCGCGGCCCTCCAGATGGTCCGCGCGGAGACGCTCGAGCACCATCGTCCGGTAGTAGTGCCGCGCCGTCGTCATGCTCGACCGGATCTCGAACGGTCGAATGAACGCGAGATAGGCGTCGAACATCTGCTCGTCCTTCAGCCAGGCAACGGCTGACAGGTGCTCCCATTCGTCCAGTGAGAACCCTGGCGCCTTGGACCCCGACCGGCGGAGCAGCGGTTGGACCTGCTGCCACTCGCCCAGTACCCGCTGCAGTGATGGGTCCTCGTCGATCTGCAGTCCCGGCGCCAGCGGCTTGAACCCGTACCCAAGTTCGCCGACGACATCGGCGACGCTGACGGGTTGCGAGCCCGCGTGCTTCGTGGCCTTCTCCCGCGCCGCCGCGATCTGCCCCTTCCAGAACTCGCTGATTGTCGAGTCGCTGGCGAGCCAGGACAGGTCCGTGCCCTCCAGCAGGTGGGTCAGTGCCTCCGACGCGACCGGCCGAGTGGCAGGTTGGGGTGCGCTACCTGGCGCGGTGGAGCCCGTCGACGGTGACACGCCCGTCGGCAGAGAGCCGGCGACCGGGAGCGGGGCATCACCCTCGCTCGGCGTCCTTGACAGCACCGGTTGGATCGGCCCGATCACCCCGCGCCGGGTGGCCACACCGAGTTCTTCGAGCACCTCGACCGTCATCCGCGTGGCCTGTGCGATCTTGTCCGTCGCCCACACGAACCGTTCGGCGGCGGCGCGGTCCGGCGCTGCGCGGTTCGCGATCGCGAGGGCGAGCGCGTCCACATGTTCCTGCAGCGACCCGGCGGCGTCTACAAAGCCACCCGAGGCCCGAAGCAGGTGACGAAAGTGCAGCGTGTTCTGCTGTCCCCCGGCGAACTCCGGCACCAACAGCGTGTGCGCCGATGTGCCGAGCACAGCCGCCTCGACCAGCGCGCCCGTGTTCAGCCCCACGGCCGCGCTGCTGTGGGTCAGGCCGTCGAGCCATGTGTCCGGGTCGTCGGACAGGTCCACCGTGACGTTGGTATCACCGGCGAACGGCTGCGCCTCGTATGGCGCTCGATTCCTTGGGTGGGGCCGCATGACAACCGCGCACGTGCGCAACGCATCGTCGTCAGCGCCGCGTACACTGGCCAGCCACCGGTCCATGAACGCTCGCTCGGCCGGCGCCACGAACGGCGTGGCACCCAGAAAGGTCACGATGGGCCGTTCCGTCGCGATCCCGTGTGCTGCGCACCACGCGCCGCGGCTGGTCGTCGCCGGCCGGTCGTGGAGCGCGTCGAATCGCGGCGCGCCGGTCACCACCAGTCGGTCCGAAGGCACCCCGTGGATCTCCAACGCCGCACGCCGTTGCAGGTCGTTCCAGACCAGGAGGCGATCTGGAATGACGTGCAAACACCCGTCGGCGCTCAGATCGTCCCAGCTTGCGACGGGCGCCGCGACCGGGATCCCCAGGGCCTGTGCCGCCTTGACGAAGTCGACCAGTCTCGAATCGACCCGCGAGGACGACGTCACCACCAGGATGTCCGGACGTTCGCGTTCCAGGAACTTGCGGTGGGCCGGGTCAATGGGCACGACCGTCTCGACCTGCGCGAGCAACCGCTCGATGTGCCCCCGTTCCGTTTCATCGAGCTCGCTGAGTAGCGACGCCCAGTGGTCACCCGTCAGCTTGGCGGCGCACACGGGGCAGTGCCCCACCAGTTGAATCGCGCGTCCGGCGGAGGCGACGCGCACGAGCATCCGCTGCATCCGCTGTCGTAGCCGGTCGGCGGCCCCGTATCGCGGCGCGAGATACAGGGAATAGTCCCGGACCGCGCGCAGCAGGCGCGCCGACTCCGCCCAGTCGTCTCGCCGAGCCGGCGGGCACCCGACCGACTCGATCGACGCCTGCGCGGCCAGACTCGGCGGCAGGGTCGGCCCCACCTTCTTGGCGGCCACCCCGAGCCGCACGCGGTGGCCGCGAGCCGTCAGCTCCAGCAGTACGGACTCGAAAGGGTCGATGAGGTCCCGATGGGACACGACAAAAAGAATGTTCACGGGAACGGGTCCTCAGTGTGGGGATGCTGGATGGTCGTCGAGCGAGGCCGACCGTCGTGTGCGATTATCGCCGTCGCGCCACAGCTGTCAAGCGGATGGGACACGCCGCGGCACGCATGCGACGATTCGCCACACCACACGACCGCGCGCCGGAATACGAAGGGAGTTGAACGGGGTCGAGCCGGAAGAATGCGGTCGGACCCGACTCACGGAGCTGGGTCTGGGTCTGCCGCGGAGAAGATCATGTCGAGCGCCGCTGACGGAAGATAAAACCCCAGCGTGGCCATCGTCCCGGTCCCGCTCAGCTGCAGCGAGTTGAGCATCGCCTCCAACTCTGGCCGACCGCTGGTCTGCATCTGGGCGATAGCCAGGAACCCGCGGAACACGTCACGCAGGTTTTGCCCGGCCTCCTCGTCGCGTCGTAGCTCGATCGCGTGAGTTGTCGCATGACGGCATCCACATCGATTTGACGCCTCACATGGCTGACCTGTTCCGCCAGCCGCCGTTTGAAGGCGATGGCCGGCTCAAAGTGGAAGGTCTTGAAGTCCCGGTATCCGGTAGCGTTCTCGAACCGTGCCAGAGCCTTGGCGACCTGTTCGAGCGTGGCGTCGCTCTTACGCATCGCCTCCCTCAAGCAGGCGAGGTGTCTCCGCTTGCTCCGCTCATTCTTTGGGTTGTGCTTTCCCATGGGTGTCATCTCAGGTCTGGAGTCACTGTTCACGAGGGGTCATCTGCTGTCGCCTATCAGGCGCCGGCTTGAGTCCCTACGAGGTGCATGTCTTCTGGAAACAGGGTCCGTGGGAGCGTGAGGTGCGGCGACTGACCGATAACTGGTGGGCAGGAGGTAGTCAGCTAGCCCTCCCTGAACAAGGAGTTGGGCGCTGCCGTTAGGTTTTAGGCCCTAGAAACTCCACGCGCTGGTGGCGCGCTCAGCGGTCCAGGTCCCGTCGCCAGCGACATCGCCGTAATCGCACGTGCCCTCCATGTGGCCCTCAACGAGCCGGCCCTGAAACGTGACCTGCGTCTCGTCCTGGATCGTAAAGGAGAGGGCAATCCGGTCATCGGTCAGCGTCCCGGTCAGGGGCTGCGTGCCATACGAGCCGTCGTAGTGACCCGTCAACACGTCATCGTCCTGTCTGAATACGAAGCGGAGGGTCGATGCTCGGGAGTCGCCTAGCCGAACCGTGACCCTCCAAGTGCCGGTCAGGTCGCCCCGGACATGTCCGGCCGGCAGAGCCCAGACGCCGAGAATCAACAGGGCGAAGACGGCACCAGCCGCGGCGGTCATCTTGAGCGGGGTGGACATGCGTGTGCTCCGTCTGACGAAAGCTACGGACCGTCGGTTCCGTGATCGCTGAGCGGTACGGACGATAGGAGACATTAGGCCACCCCGGTTAACGTAAGATCCACTATCGGACCCACGCGCCCGCCCCGCAAGGTCAGTTCCAGAAAGTTGTTCTCTGGTCTGTCTGACGGCTGAGCCCGAGCCAACCCGCCGGTCAATCCGATCGTCAGGATCGATAGGAGCCCGATGCGTCTGCGCCCCCTCCGAGCCCCGCTCGACGCCCTGAACAAGCGGATTGGCGCCCCCCCACGCGGACTACGGGCCTCCACGGAGCAGAATGGCCGTTCGGGGGGGCGGCGGTCAAGCGTGGTTCCAGACGGCGAGGCACACGTCTGGCGGGCTGAGGAGTGCAACCGGCCGGCTCAGGCGAATTCGTCGGAGCGGAACTGGTCGCCAGCGACCTCAATCGGAGGCGCATCAACGACAAGGTGCAGCGGCGGTGCTCGGGCCTCGGGCATGTCCGTCGGCAGTCCCAGATGCCGGAGGACGGGCGCAATCACCGCGGTGTCTTCGATGAGGGCGGTCAGGGTGAGGCGTCCGTCACACCGGGGACAGGCGAGCACATCCAGGCCCAGGCTCCGGCGCATCAGCTCCGCCCAGAGATA
>CAUZAY010000290.1:0-5557 GCA_963577695.1 Vicinamibacteria bacterium
GGCGACGAGCACGACAACAACGCGATTCTGGCCGAGATCGTGGGGCTGCGCCATGAACGCGTGCGGCTCCTCGGTTACGACGACTACGCGACCTGGCGACTCGAGACCCGAATGGCCAAAACCCCCGTCAGGCGCTCGACCTGATGGACGCGGTCTGGCCGGCCGCGTTGGCCCGGGTCGAAGGCGAGGTCGCCGACATGCAGGCCGTCGCCGACGCCGAGGACGCTGGCATCATCATTGCGCCGTGGGACTACCGCTACTACGCCGAGAAGGTACGCAAGACCACCTACGACCTCGACTCGGACGAGGTGAAGCAGTATCTCCAGCTCGACAACCTCCGCGACGGCATGTTCTTCGTCGCTGGGGCACTCTTCGATTTTGCCTTCACGCTGATTGCGGATGGTTCCGTTCCGGTGTTTCATGCAGACGTCAGCGTGTGGGAAGTCACGCGCCAGACCGACGGTGCCCATGCCGGCGTCTGGTATCTCGACCCCTACGCGCGCCCAGGCAAAGGGTCGGGCGCGTGGGCTACCACCTATCGCAGCCACGACACACTCGAGGCCCCGGTCAGTGTGCTCGGCTCAAACAACTCCAACTTCATCAAGGCGGCGCCCGGCGAACCGACCCTGGTCTCGTGGGACGATGCCACGACGTTGTTTCACGAGTTCGGGCACGCGCTGCACTACTTCTCGTCGACGGTCGACTACCCGTCGCTCAACGGCGGGGTGCGTGACTACATCGCGCTACAGTCGCAGCTACTCGAGCGCTGGCTACTCACGGACAAGGTCGTCAGCGACTATCTCGTGCATCACGAGACCGGAGAGGCGATGCCCCCGGAACTTGTCGCGCGAATCAGAAACGCCTCGACATTCAACCAGGGATTCGCCACCACCGAGTATCTCGCGTGAGCCCTGATGGACATGCGGTTTCACGCCACCGACCCGACCAGGCTCGACCCAAAGGTGTTCGAGCGTGAGGCGCTGGCGGACCTGGGGATGCCGGACCAGATCGTCATGCGGCACCGCAGCCCGCAGTTCAGTCACATCTTCTCAAGCGAAGGCTACGCGGCCGGCTACCACGGGTACATGTGGGCGGATGTGCTGACCGCGGACGCGGCGGAGACATTCGCGGACGCTCCGGGCGGGTTCTACGACACAGACCTCGCGAAGAAGCTCGTCGACAACCTTTTTGCCGTGCGGAACGCGGTCGACCCTGCCGAGGCCTATCGAGAGTTCCGGGGACGCGACGCTACCATCGATGCCCTCATGCGCGACCGCGGCTTTCCGGTCCCGTAACCCCCGGGCACCCCTCTCCGCAACAGCCGCCGCGCACCGCCCGGGCACTCGAGGACAATCGTCTTCGCAGAGACAACCACTCGCGTCCGCGGCTCGTCTCGTCTCGTCCGTCTACGGCTCACAGACTGCAGCCAGGCTCTGCACGGAGGTCACATTGAGACTGGCCGCCCCACCACCGGACTCGTCGCGTATGAGCAGCCCCTTGGTCTCGACCCGATGCCCCAGGTAGACCTCCGGGCTCGGGAACACATACATGAGGCCGAACTCGCGGTCACCGAGCAGGGTTGCCTGAACCTCGGCCAACTCGTCACCGCTGGACGCGGCGGGGTCGCTGGACCGCACTTCGTCACTCGCGTTCGAGAGCACCCACTGAGACGCGTCGCCGCCGAGACACCCCACCACCCGTACCAGCGCGAAGTTTGGCACGACTCCGGGTCCGTCCTCGCCTTCGACGGTCACGGTCGTGAGCACGGTGGCGGACAGCTCCTCGTCTCCGGCCGGGTATCCGTTGCGCTCCAGCACATAGCTGATGATGTCGACGTAGGCGTCTCCGGCCAAGGCCTCTGAGGCGCCGGGCGGCATGGACTGCATCCGTTCGAACAGGCGGTCCAGCGTCAAACCGGTCCAGTCGCGCACGAAGACGTCGCCGGTCAACGACCGACCCGCGCCACCGGTCAGGTCGGCCCCGTGGCATCGCATGCACGTGGCTTCATACTGGGTCCGGCCACGCACCGCTTGGGCCGTGGAATAGACACCTTCCTTGACGGTGCGCTCGTCCTGGGCCACGACCGCGGACGCCGTGCCCAGCCCCCCCGCCAACGCCGCAACGAGCGTCCACACGACGCCCCCAGTCATCCGCTGCGAATGTCTTTCTCTCATAGCTGCATGCGTCTCGTGTTCTGGCCCGTTGTCGGGCTCACTCTCACCGCGTCCCGATCGTGCGCGGACGTGATGAAGCCCTCTGGACTGCGCCTCTCAGTGATTGGTGATTAAGGACCCGCGATCACGACGCGCCGCGCGAGCGTAACAGGTCTGCAGTCGCCGGTGCCGCCTGCACGTTGCCGGTGCGGCCGCGAGCGACGATGGCCAGGGGCGTCTGACCACGACGATTCGCCACCGCGAAATCGGCGCCCCGGTCAATCAGCAGCCCGACCACGGTATCGAACCCCTTGTCAACGACGTGGTGCAGGGCCGTGCTGCCGTCTTCATCGACCGCGTCGAGGTCAACGCCCTGGTCGGCCACAAGCGTGACCGCGGCCAGAGTGCTCGCCTCGTCATACATTTGTGCCTGGAACGCGGGCGACTTGGCGAGCGCCCGGTCGCGCCGGTCCCAGACGGCGTAACGCCAGCTCGCCCCCGACGCCAGCATGAGCGGCGTCCACCCGTTCTTCAATGGCAATTTCGCGTCAGCGCCGCCGACCGCGAGCGCTTCCATGATCTCCACTTCCGTAAACTTCGCGGCGAGAGCGAACGACGTCGCTCCCAGCAGATGCTCACCGAGCATCAGCACCTGGCCGTTCCGGGTCACTTTCGTGGCCAGGGTGACCTGCGCATTCGGCCGAGCGCCATGGGCCAACAACGCCTCAACCACCGCCAGATCTCCAGTCAGCACCGCGGCATGGAGTGCGGTATAGCCGGCCGCCGCCGCATCCGGGTTCGCGCCCTGTTCGAGCAGGAACGTCGCCAGCGCCCCGTGGCCGCTATGGGCGGCCACGACCAACGCGCTGGCGCCATCGGGCGCCCGGTCGTTCACGTCCGCCCCGGCTGCGAGGAGCAAACGAGCCGACTCGACGTCCCCCTGCCGGACCGCAAACAGCAGCGGCGTGAATCCGCCAACCCGGGTCTCTTCCGCGTCGGTCCCGTAGTTGCGGCCCAGCTCGCCGTACTTGAGCTCGGACTGCAGGCGCCGACTGATCACCTGCCGTCGCTCGCGCGAGCGCGCCGCCACATCGGCGCCCTGCTCGATCAGCAGGCGCACGATGGCAGGATGCGACTGCGCGGCGGCCCACATCAGCGCCGTTTGGTCGTCCGCCTGCTCGCGCGCGTTCACGTCGGCGCCGGCCATCAGCAAGGCGCGAACGGCGGACGCGCTGCCGGTCCGGGCGCAACTCATCAGCACCGTCTCCCCCGTCCCCAGCGCCGCGTTCGGGTCGGCCCCGGCCCCGAGCAACAACTCGACCATGGCGGGGTTCGCGTTCTCGCACGCCAGGATCAGCGGCGAGACACCCAGGTCGTTCACGGCGCCAGCGTCGGCGCCGGCGGTTACCAACCGCGCGGCCAGCGTCTCGTCATCGAGGTGGGCGGCCCAGTGCAACGCCGTCGCGCCATCGGCCTGGGCAACGTTGACGTCCGTGTCGGCCAGAAGCGCCGCCACCACCTCCGACCGCTCCGCCCTGACGGCGTCAATGAGACGCAAATCGGGTTCTTGTGCGGACAGGCCGACGGCGGCCATCACCATGACCAGGAGACAGCAGAGGGGCAGACCGCGGAACGGCCGAGGCTTCCGGTCCCAGCCGCTTCGCTTGGCCATGTCCACATCCGTAGTGCAAAGCTTCAGCCTTGCATCGCAGGCCTGAAGGCCTGCGCCACAGAAACAACCGGTCGAAGCACGGTCGCGGCTGCAGGTCACTAGATCTCCGACAGTCGGTCCGCGCCGTGCCCGGCCAGCAGGGTGGGCAACGGTCCGGTGCTGTCCCCGATCCGCTCAACGGGCGCCCCGAGCTTGTCGAGCAGCGTCACGTGGAGATTGGCGAGCGGCGTGCGGTCGCGTTCGTCGAACGCGACGTGTCGCCCACCGCGCAAGGTGCCGGCCCCGCCGCCCAGCAGCACGATCGGCAGGTTGTAGGGCGAATGGGCATTGCTGTCGCTCATGCCAGCGCCATACATCAGCACCATATGGTCGAGCAGCGAGCCGTCACCGTCCTGGGTCGCGCGCAGCTTCTCGACAAACGCGGCGAACAGGCCCACATGATAGCGGTTGATTTTCGTGAGCTTCGTCAGCGCGTCCGGCACGCCCCGGTGGTGCGACAGCGGGTGGTGAGCGTCCGGCACACCGATTTCCGGATAGGTCCGACCGCTCAGCTCGTGACCGCTCATGAAGGTCGTCACCCGGGTGCGGTCCGTCTGGTGAGCCAGCACCTGCAAGTCGTACATGAGACTCGCGTGATCGGCGAAGTCGGCCGGCACACCCATCGGACGCTCAACGAGCGGCACCTCACGATCGCCCTGCGCCTCGGCCACTTCGATGCGGCGCTCAACGTCGCGCACGGCGTCGAGATAGGCACCAAGCTTGCGCTGGTCGCCCGCCCCGAGCGCACCCTGGAGACGGGCCACGTCAGCGCTGATGGAATCGAGAATACTGCGCTGCTCGCGGCGACGCGCCTCGCGCGCCGCCGGGTCCGTGGTGTTGTTGTCGCCGAAGAGCCGCTCGAAGACCGCCCGCGGGTTGTGCTCCATCGGCAGCGGGGTCGACGAATCGCGCCACGAGATGGTGTAGGAGAAGGCGCAGCTGAAACCGCCGCTGTCGCACGACCCCGCGAAGTTGGCCCCCTCCAGGCCGAGTTCCAGTGACGCCAGCGGCGTATGACGGCCCAGATCACGTGCCGCGATCTGATCCATGGACACCGCCTCCGGGTTCCAGGCGCCAGGGTGCACGTCGGTCAGGAACCGGGTGGCCGCGCGCGAATGGGTCCCCCCACGCGTGCCTGGCGGTGGGGTGCAATTGAGTCCGGACACCACCAGCATCTGGTCCTGGAACGGGGCCAGCGGCTCCAGGATGGGGGTCAATTCGAATCCGGTCCCGACGGTGCCGGGGGTCCAATTCTGCATCACCATCCCGTTGGGCACATAGACCGCACCGAAACGGACCGTCGGGCTCGCGGCGGTCAAGGCCGGCACCATGCTGTCCAAGAACGGTAACGCCACCGTCGCGCCCAGCCCACGAAGCAACATGCGCCGTGAAATCGCGCGTTTGGTGATTACGCTCATGACTCAGATCTCCTCATTTGGAACGGCACGCTCTCGACAACACCGAGAAGAATCGACGACCACCGATAGTCATCCGCAGCGTCCGTGACGATTTTCCGGATGGCCGGTTGATCGGCCGCGACCATCCTCCGCCCCACCGCATAGGTCAACAGTTTCTCGGTAACGGTTCGCACAAAGCTCGTCTCGTGGGCCAGGACCGCACGACGCAGCGCCGCCGGACCATCGACGGCGGTGCCGTCGGCCAGGGCGCCGGCCGCATCAACCGGGGCGCCATC
>CAUZAY010000291.1:0-5534 GCA_963577695.1 Vicinamibacteria bacterium
ATCGAACGCGCCGCGATGCGCTGGTCGAGTGGATCACGGCCGACGCCCGGTTCCGCGTGACGCGGCCCGCGGGCGCGTTCTACGTCTTCCCCGATGTGTCCGAACTACTGTCTCCTGACGGGCCACGGACGTCGTCGGATCTGGCGTTGGCGCTGCTGAACGAGGCCCACGTGGCGGTCACGCCGGGAGAAGCGTTCGACGCACCGGGATTTCTTCGACTGTCCTACGCCGCGTCGATGGACCAGCTCCGTGACGCCTGGGCGCGTATCCAACGCTACCTGGGATGAAACGCCCTGCGCACGCCAGGCGACGACATCACGCGCCGCCGCCCGGACGGTCTCGCGGCAGGAAAGGGCGGTCCATCACGCGCCGGCCCACCGAACGGTCCCATCGCCCGGGAATGGCGGCTCCGCAGGCCCGACACGCGCCGTCGGGGGTGAGGGCGTAGCGCACCACCCGGAAGCCGTCGCGCTCCACCACCCGGGCGCCGCATCGACAGACCGTGTGCTCGAGATCGCCGACGCGACCCGGTTGATTCCCCGCGTAGACAAATCGCAATCCGGAACGACGCCCAATGTCGGCCGCCTGTCGCAGCATCTCCGGTGTCGTGTCGGTCGGTCCGCGCATCTTGTAGTCTCGATGAAACGCCGTGACGTGCCAGGGAATCTCCGAAGACACGCCGGCGACGAACTGCGTCAAGTCGGCCAACTCCGCCTCATCGTCGTTGAACCCCGGAATCAGGAGCGTGACGATCTCCAGCCACATGCCTGAGGCATGGACCCGTTGAATCGTGTCGAGAATCGGGTCCAGCCGTCCACCCAGTTCCCGATAGTGCCGGTCGTTGAATCCCTTGAGATCCACTTTGTAGAGATCGACCCAGGGCCGCAGATACTCGACCACTTCGGGCGTCCCGTTGCCGTTCGACACGAAGGCGGTCGCCAGCCCAGCCGCGCGTGACGCCTGAAACACCGCCACCCCCCACTCGGCGGTGATCAGTGGCTCGTTGTAGGTACTCACCATGACCCGTGCCCCATGACTGAGGGCGTCGGCCACCAGATCCTCCGGCGCGCGTCGATCGGGCGCGCTCCCGGCGGCCGGGTCGCGGAGCGCCTGTGAGGTCACCCAGTTCTGGCAATAGGCGCAGTGCAGGTCGCAGCCGAGCATGCCAAAGCTATAAGCGAGTGCTCCCGGGTAGGCGTGAAAGAACGGCTTCTTTTCGATTGGATCGCATTGCACCCCGGCCACGTATCCCCAAGGGACACGCAAGCGGCCACCCTTGTTGTAGCGCACCTTGCACACGCCGCACGCACCATCCGGAAGCGGGCAACGATGGCCGCACGCCACACAGCGAATCCGCGTGTCGTCGAGCCTCACCGACAGCGCGCCGTCGGTGGTATGCCCGCTGAGCGCGGCCGCGAGTGTGGTCATGGCGTTGACGATTGACGCCGTGCCGGCGACTGATTGCTGACCAGCACGATGGTCTGTAGGTGCACCTGGGGATCGGGCCACAGGAGGGTGCTCACCCTCAGGTTGCCGGTGTTGAGATACGAGACCCGACCCAGTTCGTGCAGCACGACGCCGTTCGCCCGTAGCTGCTCCATGTCGGTGGCGGTCACCACGCTCAAGACCCGCTCATTCGACGCAAGGAATGCGGCAACCTGTTCGACGGAACTGAGGTCGACGTGCGGCCGGCGCGCATAGTAGACGAGGTTTCTCACAAACACCCCGTATCGACCATACGCCTGCGACGACGGGCCGGCCGCGCGCACCAGGGCCGCCATATCCTGAACAGGCTCGGGGCCAGGCCGAGACAGCACCACATATTGCACCGCCAGCGTTGAGGCCACGGCCGCCGTCACCAGCGCCCGCGGCAGCCAGTCCTGCCGCCGAGACACCGCCACGCACGCGACGCCACCGCCTGCCGCCAGCAGACAGCCCACGCCGGCGAGCACCGCGGTCGCCGAGACGCCGTCGAGCAGACTCTGCGCGCGGTACACGAGGATGCCAAGGGCACAGAGGATCACGCCGGAGAAGACACCGGCCGTGGCGACCAGCGGGTCCGGCCGAACGGCCGCCACAGGTGGGTCACGGCGAAGCCGGCGCCCGACGGCCCGCGCCAGCAGCATCGCCAGCGGTGGCAGCACCGCCAAGACATAACGGGGCTGCTTGCCAAAGGAGATGGAGAAAAACACAAGGGGCACCGCCGCCCACAAGAGCAGCCACACTTCGACCGGCTGGACCCGACGCGCACGCTGGAGAACCCGCCACACCGGCCGACACCAGAGCAGCATCAGGGGCGACCAGGGCAACAGCCCGCCCACGACGATCGGCGCGTAGTACCAGACCGGCCGCGCCACGTTGTACCGGTCGGTGGCGAAACGTTCCAGATTCTCGGCCACAAAGAACCGGTCGAGGTAGGCCACCCCGTGCACCGACGTCATCGCCAGGAACCAGGGCGCGGCGACCACCACGCACACCGTCGTCAGCAGGGCGACATCGCCGGCGAGGCGGGGCAGCCTCGTGGCGCCAGCACCCGCCGACCCACCGGACCAGAGACGCCGTAGGGCGAGCGGCCCGACGATGGCGGCCGGCAGCGCGACACCGACCGGCCCCTTCGTCAAGAACGCCGCCCCCAGCGCCGCACCTGAGGCCACCAGCCACCAGCGACGCCCCCGGTCCCGACCGGCGGGGCGCGGCGCCACCAGGGCCTCGAGGGCGGTCCAGGTGCCGAGGGTGATGAACGCGGCCAGCACCAGGTCCGGCAGCGCCTGCCGCGCCACTGCCACATAGCCGAAGCTGGTCGCCGTGATCGCGCCGGCCAGCAGGCCGGTCCGCTCGTCGTACCAGCGGCGAGCGCAGGCAAACGTGGTGAGTACCAGCACCAGGCCCGCCAACGCCGACGGAAACCGAGCCGCGCCCTCGCCGACCCCCACCGCCAGGTAGCCAAACGCGGCCAGCCAGTAGTACAAGACCGGCTTCTCGAAGCGGTATTCGTTGTTGTAGTGGGGCGTCAGCCAGTCACCGCGCTCCACCATCTCTCGAGCCGCCTCGGCGTAGAACGCCTCGTCCGAGTCCGTGATCGCGGGCCGCCCCAGCCCCACGAAGAACGTGAGTCCACACAGCAACATCAAGACGGCAACACGCGACCCGGTCACGGACCGATTGTATACAGTGGGCGGCCGAAAGCCTCAGGGACGCGGCGCGCTATACTCCCCGCATGGCTCAGATCGTGGCTGTCGTTGGCGCATCGCGCGATCGGCGTAAGTTCGGGAACAAGGCGGTGCGAGCGTTTCTCCACCGGGGATACGACGTCATCCCGATCAACCCCGAAGGGGGAGAGATCGAAGGTCTCGTCACGTATGCGTCCGTGCTGGACGTGCCCCGGCCGATCGAGATGGCGACGGTCTACGTGCAGCCGGCGGTGGGCGTCCGCCTCATGGCCGAGATCGCGGACAAGGGCATCGAGGAGGTCTGGCTGAATCCGGGCGCCGACGAGCACGCGGTCGTTGCCCGCGCCCGGGCGCTCGGGCTGGACCCCATCCTCGACTGCAGCATCGTCGGCATTGGCGAAAGCCCAGCCTCCTATTCGTGACCGGTTCATGCCGCCAATTCGCGGGTTGACAGGTCCTCTGACGCGTGCCTATACTCATTCTCGATAGTTCATTCCTCTCTCACTTGGGCTGAGACTCGGCGCGCCAGCCGGTCACACACAGCCTCCCAAATCTCTTCAACCCCTAGCCGGACGACCCTTCATATGCCAACGAACCAAAAGCGCACGTCAGCGCGCTCGTCCGCCGATACCGGCGTCGACACCGCGGTGGCGCCGTCGCCCGACGCGGAACCCGACCCGCCGCCCGCCACCGAGCCCGCCCCTCAGGCGGCGGCCCCGGTCGACGCACCGGCCGAGGCGCCGGCGGACAAGAAGCCCCCCGTCGAGAAGCCCAAGTCGAATCGACGAGGGTCCGCGGGCCTGAATATCGGCGAGCTCAAAGACATGAGCATCGCCAAGCTCACGCAGATCGCCAAGGACCTCAACGTGGCCGGGGCGACCGGCATGCGCAAGCAGGCGCTGATTTTCCAGATCCTCAAGGCGCAGACCGAGCAAAGCGGTTTCATTTTTTCAGAGGGCGTGCTGGAAGTGCTGCCCGACGGCTTCGGGTTTCTCCGAGCCCCCGACTACAACTACCTGCCGGGACCGGACGACATCTACGTCTCGCCCTCGCAGATTCGGAAGTTCGACCTGCAGACGGGCGACACCGTCTCGGGACAGATTCGACCACCCAAGGAAGGGGAGCGGTATTTCGCTCTCATCAAGGTCGAGGCGGTCAACTTCGAGTCGCCGGAACAGGCGCGCGACAAGATCTTTTTCGAGAACCTGACGCCCCTCTATCCGGAAGAGCGGGTGAGCCTCGAAACGTCGCCGGCCAACCTGTCGGGCCGGGTCATGGACTTGATGACCCCGATCGGCAAGGGGCAGCGCGGGCTGATCGTCGCCGCGCCGCGCACCGGTAAGACGATGCTGCTGCAGTCGATCGCGCAATCCATCGCGACCAATCACTCCGATGTCTATCTCATCGTCTTGCTCATCGACGAGCGGCCGGAAGAGGTCACCGACATGCAGCGCTCGGTCGACGGCGAGGTCATCTCCTCGACCTTCGACGAGCCGGCGCAGCGCCACGTGCAGGTCGCCGAGATGGTGATCGAGAAGGCCAAGCGCCTGGTTGAGCACAAGAAGGACGTCTTTATTCTGCTCGACTCGGTCACCCGTTTGGCGCGTGCCTACAACACCGTCATCCCGCCGTCGGGCAAAGTCCTGTCGGGCGGTCTCGACTCGAACGCCCTCCAGAAACCGAAGCGTTTCTTTGGCGCCGCGCGGAACATCGAGGAGGGTGGTTCGCTGACCATCATGGCCACGGCGCTGGTCGACACCGGGTCGCGGATGGATGACGTGATTTTCGAGGAGTTCAAGGGCACCGGCAACATGGAGATCCACCTGGATCGCAAGCTGGTGGACAAGCGCGTCTTTCCGGCGATCGACATTCAGAAAAGCGGCACACGGAAGGAAGAGTTGCTCATCGGACCTGAGGATCTCAATCGCGTCTGGGTGCTGCGCAAGGTGCTGAACCCGCTCTCGGCGGTTGAAGCGATGGAACTGCTGCTCGACAAGATGGGCAAGACGAAGTCGAACCAGGACTTCCTGGCGTCGATGCAGAAGATGGGGTAGTGGCGGGTGACCGAAATCAAAGTCCGGGCGAATGGCCCGCTGCTCGTGACCGGCGACAACGTCACGGTCGTGGACAGAAACGGCACGCCGTACGCCACGGCCGGCCCCACCATCGTGTTGTGCCGGTGCGGCGCCTCGGCGAACAAGCCGTTCTGTGACGGCGCCCACAACGAGGCAGGGTTCTCCGCCGACGCCACCGCACCGGAATAGTGTACGTCGTCAAATCAATTCGGACCAGTGAGCCTGTTTCATAAGAGAGACTTCTTGCCTGTTGACCGCCCTGCGCGGTGTGCATAGATTCTCGCGTTTT
>CAUZAY010000292.1:0-5489 GCA_963577695.1 Vicinamibacteria bacterium
CGCTGACCCAGCGAGAGGTCGAGGTGGCGGCAGCCGCGGACCTTGGTATCGCCTGTGTGGCCGCCATGCGGGAGGCGGTGGGACCGGATGTGGCGATCAAGATCGACGCGCACAGCAACTTCGACGTGCCGCTGGCGATCGACGTGGCCCGTCGGATGGAGCCGTACCACCTGTCCTGGTATGAGGAACCCGTGCCGCCGCAGCAGGTGACCGAGACCAAGACCATACACGACGCGATCGAGCAGCCGATGGCGGGTGGCGAGTTTCTGTTCGGCATGCAGGGGTTTGCCCCACTGTGCCAACAGCGTGCCGTGGATATCGTCATGCCCGACGTCAAGCATTGCGGCGGTCTGGCCGAGGCTCGCCGCATTGCGGCGGTCGCCGACCTGCACGGCGTCGCGGTGTCCCCGCACAACCCGAGTGGCCCCGTCGCGACGGCCGCCAGCGCACAGCTCTGCGCCGCCATGTCGAACTTCGACATCCTTGAGTTCCAATGGGGAGAGGTGGGCTGGCGTGGCGACCTGATCGAGCCTCCCGAGCGCTTCGAGAACGGCAACATCGCCGTGTCCGATGCCCCCGGCTTTGGGATCGAGCTGAACGATACGGTCGCGGCGGAGCACGCGTGACCCAATGACTGTCGGCGACTCGGCTCGCCGGAACGTCGACCGCGCCTCCGACACTCCGCGCAGATGGCGGCGCGGCAGTCGACTCGTTACCGTCCTCGACCTGCTCGTCGTGGTCCTACCGGTCTGGGTCGCGGGGGTGGTGCTGGCGGGGCGGTTTGACCGGGCCTGGGTAGCGGACCACCACGTCGCCGAGCCGCTCCTGGCACTCGTGCTGCTCGTCCCCCTGCGGGTGGCCATTTTGGCGGGCCTGGCCCGCTGTCCGCCCCGTGGTCGGCCCTGGTCGAGCGGCTTCGCGGCGCGTGGAGTCGCTGGGGCGAGCGGAATCACCGGGTCACCGACGTGGTGCTCGTGCTCTGCGTGACCCGGATTCCGGAGCTGGCCGTCGCGTTCCTCGCAAATGTCATCCTTCCCGCCAATCGCCTCCGGAACTTCTACATGCCGTTCGATGTCGAGAAGTTGGTGGAGATTTTCGCGGCATGGGACTCAGGCTGGTATTTCGCCGTGGCCCGCTAGGGCTACTACACTAGCCGTTTCGGCCAAAGCGATGTGGCGTTCTTCCCGCTGTATCCAATGTTGATGAAGGCCTTGACGTGGCCGTTCGAGGAGCGAGTCGACCAGGCTATCTGGGTGGCTGGCGTGCTGGTGTCGGCCCTAACCGCGGCCACGCTGGCGCTCTATCGCCTGGCCGAAGAATGGCTGGGGAGCCGAGCGGCGGCCCAGCGAACCATCCTCTACCTGGCGGTGTTCCCGTTCTCGTTCTTCTTCACCCGTGTGTACACCGAGTCGGTGTTTCTCCTCGTTTCGGTGATGGCCGTCGCCGGCGCGTATCGTGGTCGCTGGTGGTCGGCGGGTGTCTGGGGAGCACTGACACCGCGCTGACCCGACCGAACGGCATTCTCATCGGTCTGCCGCTGTTTCTGATGGCGGTGCTCGATCGACCGGGCTGGTCGGTGTTGCGGCGCCGACTCACGGCTCTGACGCTGGTGCCCGCGGGGTTGGCCCTGTACTGCCTCTATTGCTGGGATCTCACCGGAGACCTGTTCTACTGGCTTCACGCCGAAGAGCACTGGGACTATTCGGTTGGCAATCTCCCCTGGGAGCAGGTCCTCATCGTCATGGATGCGCTGGTGCGGGACGGGCTGCACGCGTTTCTCATCAGCAGCGAGGTCGCGCCGTATCAGCTGGTGCACGGAGTGGTGGGCGTGGTCGGTCTCGCGCTGACGCCGCTGGTGTTTCAACGCCTTGGTCCGGCACTCGGTCTCTACGTGCTCGTCAGCCTGCTGACCCCGTTGAGTGGGAGTGAGCTCGAAGGCATCGGTCGCTACACCCTGGTTCTCTGCCCTTTGTTCATGGCGGTGGCGACCATAGAGTCATCCCGCCTCCGCGACATGATCGTCATCGTCTCGACGCTGTTTCTCGCGCTTTTCTCCGCGCTCTTTGTCACGCTCCATCGCATCTACTGAGTCGAACGCCAGAGCGAGTTGCCTCACTGGAAAGTCTTTGATTGACAGTGGGCTAACTTTAGGTTTTGATTAATCGAAACAAAGTGTGTGATTGATGGAATCTTTCTGTTGCCATGCCTGGAAATCGTGCCACGTCGCGGGCGGCCCGTCAGGGTCTCAGTGGACTGTGTCTGGTCCTGAGCCTGGCTGCGTCAACCGCCACGGCTCAATCACAGGTCGTCGGGGGCGACGACGGGCGCCTCAGCGCGGTGGGCCGGCTCACGCACTGGGCGGCCGGCGGGTGGCGGCTCGGTTACGGCGGGTCGCGAGCTGGGGGGGGCACGCCGTCTGAGACGGAGCACCTGCGGATGCCCGAGATGTCGTCGGCGATGCGCCTGGGGCGCTCTGTGGCGGCCGCCGGGGCGCGCCGCGGCACGGGCCAAGGTGCGAGCCAAGCGGCCCAGGTCGTGTCGAATAGCTCGCTCTCGGGTTACATGGACTTCCACTTCAACAACCGGGAACACGAAGACCCGGTCATCGACTTCCACCGGTTCGTCCTGCTGTTCACCCACAATTTTTCGGACCACGTGCGATTCGTCTCGGAACTCGAGCTCGAGCATTCGCTGGTGGGTCCCGAGGACGAGGGCGAGTTGGAACTCGAGCAGGCCTACATCGACTTCCTGCTCACGCGCGAATTGAACTTTCGGGCTGGGATGTTGCTGGTGCCGGTGGGGATCATCAACGAGCGACACGAGCCGCCCGTCTTTTATGGGGTCGAGCGGCCGTTTGTCGACGACGTCATCGTGCCGAGCACCTGGTTCGATGCCGGCGCCGGCATCCACGGCGAGATCGGACAGGGGCTACGGTATCGCACCTACGTGATGGCTCCGCTCGATGCGTCTGGTTTCACCGCGGACCAGGGGATACGCGACGGTCGTCAGAAGGGAGCCGAGTCGAACGTACGCAACATCGCCACCACTGGACGTGTCGAGTATGTCGGGCTGCCGGGGCTCTGGACCGGCGCCAGCTTCTGGCGAGGTAAGACCGGGTTCGCATTTCCACGAATTGAAAGCCAGGTCACGGTGGGAGAGGTCGACGCGCGGTATCGGGTGGGTGAGCTCGAAGCGCGAGCGCAGTACGCACATGTCTGGCTGGACGGGATGGGCGAGTTGAACCGAGCGCTGCGGCTCGCGACCCAGCCCGGAGCGAACATCGCCCGTCAGATTCGCGGCTTCTACCTGGAGGCGTCGTACTTCGTGCTGCCGAATCCGGCCCCGCGAGAGGCCGCCGTGTTCGTGCGCTACGAGAATTTCGACACCCAGTATCGGATGCCAGCCGGTTTTCAACGTCTCCAGCAGTTCGACCGCGACGCCTGGGTCGTCGGGGTCTCTTACTACCCCGACCCCGATGTCGTCCTGAAGCTCGACTACTCGGTGGTGCGGAATCAGAGCGATGTGATCGATGAACCCAACTCGCTCAATGTCGGTCTGGGATGGTGGTTCTAATGCACAGGGCTCTTACGACACTGATGCTCGTGGCCGCGCTCGGCGGAGTCCGGTCGGGGACGGGCGCCGCCCAGCAACGCGAGGTTGTGGAAATGGTGGCCGAGCGTTTCACGTTCACGCCCTCGCGTCTCGAGGTCCCGGTCGGCACCACGGTGGAGATTCACATCCGGAGCGAAGACACCGACCACGGTTTCCACCTCGTGAACGGACCGAACGTCATTGTCCCAAAACGACGGCAGGGGGAGGCGGTCGTGGTGTTCGAGGCGGAGGCTCCGGGCGTGTATCAGTTCGAGTGCTCCAAGCTGTGCGGTGCGGGACACAACTTCATGAAGGGCGAGATCATCGTGACTGGCCCCAACGACAACGATGACGGCGCTGGGGCGGGGAACGATGATTCGTAGCCCGGGGCTGCTACGGACCGTGGTCGCGGTCGGCTGGCTCGCCACACCGGTCTTCGGCCAGACACCGCCAGCTCCCGGCGATGCGCTTCCCGGTCTGACCCCCACCGAGTTCGAACTGTTCAACCTTGGGCTCGAGGACTTCCTCGAAGTGGAGGATCCGGAGGAGGGACTCGGTCCGGCGTTCAACGGGACCAGTTGCGGTGGCTGTCACAACGTGCCGGCCGTGGGCGGTATTTCCCCAGTGGCTGGGGTGCGTGCCGGTCTGGTGGACGCTGATGGGACGTTTAGGGACTTCGACCCCGATGCCGGTTCACTGTTCCAGTTGTTCTCCATCCCATCCCACGGGTGTCAGGTGGTCATTCCCGCGGAGGCCAACGTCATCGCCAGACGAGTCCCGATCCCGGTGTTTGGTGCCGGCCTGGTCGACGCGATTCCAGACGAGACGCTGCTCGCGCTGGACGACCCGCTCGACCTCGACCGTGATGGCGTGAGCGGCCGGGCCGCCATCGTCGAAGATCTGGCCACCGGCGAGCGCCGCGTCGGTCGGTTCGGCTGGAAAGCCCAGCACGCGAGCTTGCTCGTGTTTGGCGCCGACGCCTATCTCAACGAGATGGGGATCACGAGCGACCTGTTCCCCCGCGAGCAGTCGTTCGGTATCGACCCGGAGCTGATGCGTCTGTGTGACCCGATTCCCGATCCGGAGGACGTCGAGGAGCCGGCCACCGGACGGCGCGGCATCGACAACTTCGAGTCGTTCATGAAATTTCTGGCCCCCGTCGGTCGCGGCGCGATCGACGCCCAGGTTCGTCTCGGCGAACAGACGTTTGACGCCATCGGGTGCGCGGCATGCCACGTGTCCGTGCTGGAGACCGGGCCAAGCTCGAACCCGTTGTTCAACCGACAGCCAGTGGCCCTCTACGCGGACCTGTTGTTGCACGATGTCGGCACCGGCGACGGTATCGCCCAGGCCGCGGCGGCGGCGAACGAGGTGCGGACTCCCGCGCTGTGGGGATTGCGATTCCGCCGTCCGCTGCTCCACGATGGGCGGGCCGCGACGGTGACTGACGCCATCGAGGCCCACGCGGCTGAGGCGGCCGTGGCCCGCCAGGGATTCGCTGCGCTCGATGCGGTCGCTCGTGCGGCGTTGCTTGCCTTTCTCAATTCACTGTAGGTCGTTGGACCCGCCACGAGCCGTCCGCCCGTCCCGCCGACGGCTGAAGAAGCCGGGTGACGCGGTTTCCTGGCAAGCCGTTCGTCTGGCTAGGCGCGAGGAGGGAGCAGGCAGGTGGCCTGTGACCGACGAGGCAACGCCGCCAGGCGGACGGATCGCCAGGAAACCTAGGCGATAATGACGGCGGTGCGCCGCATCCCGATCATCGACATCTCGTCGCTGGACACCGATTCTGCGGATCGTCCGTCCGTGATTGACCTCATCGCCGCAGCCGCCCGAGACTGGGGGTTCTTCCAGATCACGGGGCACGGGGTATCGCACCGGCTGATCGGGCAGGTGTCGGG
>CAUZAY010000293.1:0-5465 GCA_963577695.1 Vicinamibacteria bacterium
GGTTCCCCCCGATACCACCCCGGTCGGGGAGATATAGGGGAGACGAATCTCGGACTCCGCAGAGCAAGTCCACGCGCCGAACCCGCAGATTAAGAGTTAGGTCTGCTGCGACGGCTAGCACGAAGCGTCAGCCATCTCTGAGTTGTAGTCGGTTAGTCGCGGCCGCGCTCCGGAGGGCTACGACGTCACAGTGACCTTCACATAGCCATTGGTCCAGCAGCACTGGTTGCCGGCTGAGCTATCGATCCGGCCGAAGCTGTCGGCGCGCACGCGGATCACGTACTCGCCCGGCTGCTCGAAGGTCGCTGTCGTGGTCGCCATCCCCTCTGTCTCGGCGATCGGCTCGGTGTGTGGGCTAAAGACGACCGAGCCCGGACCGGCGTGCTTGAACCAAGTCACGTTCAGCGCCGCGGCGTCGCCCTGCCGCCGTCTGACCGCGAGCGGTTCTTCCTCCCGCACGCTGTCGTCATGGATCCAGACCGTCAGGGGAAGCGGCGTGCCCACCGACGCGCTGATCGGCTCCGCGTCGATCCCGGTGGGACCCCGGCCGGCAGGGCCGTCTGGGCTGAAGCGGACCAGTGGGGGCTGCGACCCCAAAGCCATCGGCCATTGGAGCTGGTAGGCACTGCTCTGGGCATTTCCTGGCACGGAGAAGGTCTGTTCCTGGTTGACCAGGGTCCAGACGACGTCGTCGCGGAAGCCGACCGGCACGGTCACGGTGAACACCCCCCGCTCCCGCTGCCGGCGCGTGGGCGGGCCGTCCTCGTCACGTGCCCCGGGCGGCGGGAAGGAAGTTGGTTGCCGGCCGTCGAACTCCGCCGGTGCGATGAAGTTGTCGGGACCCAGGGGAATCTCCACGAGCTCGGTCAGGTTGAGGTTGGAGTAGCCGAACGACAGGGTGACGGTTCCATCCGTATTCCGGTACCAGCCGTCGAAGAACGGGGCCACCCGAAGTCCGTTCGGCGGCAGCGGTGTAAGTGGTCGTTGTAGCTGGGCCCCCAACGACGGGGAGCCGATGAGTACCGTGGCTACGAGGCCGCCCACGAGCAATCGTCCGAACACTGCTGTTCCCTTCATCAACGCGTCGTTGCCGAAAAATCGAAAGAGCCCCTCGATGTCGAGAGGCTCTTCCGCCACAGACCAATTCCGCACGTCTCCGTGCTGCTACTCCTAGTCGTTGTCCGTCTGCTTGCGACTTTCCCGCTCGGCCACCAGTTGCTCGTAGCCCTCGTCGTCGAGATGCGTCACGGCGATCCATGCATGCGACATCTCGTCCGCCGAACGGCTGCCGCGACCCACCCACTGATTCGGATCGGGGTTCTGCTTGTTCCCGGCCGTGTTGTCGTAGTAGCCAGTAATCACTAGGACGGATCCCGCCGGCACGAGCGGTGCGGCGTCTTCTGCATAGATGTGACTGGTGTGCCAGTCGTTGGTCCAGTCAGATACCGAGCTCACCATCTCCAGCTCGCCCGTCTTCGGATCGAAGATCTCGAGGGTCTTGCCCACCAGACGGAAGTGACCGTGCGGCTGGAAGCTGTCGATCCGCACCGGGGTCTCGAAGGAATGGAACCCCTGGGTCATCGCCGTGCCGTGCGGTGGAAGCTCGAGTTCGGCGCCCTTCATCAGCAGGGAGTAAGTCTTGAGGTCCTGTTTGTGCTTCACCTTCGCCTGATGGTCCTTCGGGTAGAACCAGACGCCCATCTCGACCACATCATTCTCGACGGGCTCGCCGTTCGGATAGTAGTGGACGTCCCAACTGACCATGGAGTCAGCCGGGAGGAGACGACAGGCGTCCTCCGGAACAACCTCGCCGACCTTGCCGAGCGCGTACTCGGAGAGCCGCTCGACATTGACCCACTCCTGGCTCTCCTCGTCGAAGCCGAGCAACCGGCTGTTGGCGTGGTGCGCGACGCCGCGCCCCGATTCCGACGCCTTGACGTGAACCGCCTTCATGCACCGATCCTCGGTCAGGCCGCTCGGCACGATCGGCTTCCACCAGACGTCCGACCCTTCGGCCGGCAGGGTGTACGGCTTCGTCTTGATCACCAAGTCCGGCGGGCCGAACTCATCCTCGTAGGTCCACACGTTGAGATCCGGCCACTCGATCGGCGGCGGGAGATCGGCAAGGTCGCCAAGGGGCACGCCGTCGTCCACCCAGCGGGCTATCATCTCGATTTCCGACTCGCTCAGCCGGAGGTCGTCCTTCAGATCCTGAATACCGACGTGGCGGTCGTACCGATAGGGCGGCATCTCGCCCAGCACCACGCGATTCTTGATCGACCGGGCCCAGGGGCGCACTTCCTGGTAGGTCGTGAGCGACATCGGGCCGATCGAGCCGGGCCGGTGGCACTGCTGGCAGTTCTTCTGGAAAATCGGCGCGATGTCCTTGGCAAATGTCGGCGCTGTGTCAGCTTCCTTGGCGACCGCGGCAGTAGAAGAAAACAACAGCAGCATTACCGCTGCAAAAACGGTTGCACCGAGTGTGGCACTTCGCATGACAATACCCCCGAGATCCGACTAAGCCAAACAGCCTAGACGACCCGTGAGAAAGAAGGATCTACACCGGAAATTTATCCCCTAAGTTGCAGCTTGTCAATGAACATCTCCAGTTGCTTGGAAGGGACCGATTCCGCAGGCGGATGCATCACGTTCAAGGATCAATGCCATGACTTCGCCTCCAGAGGAGATTACCGTGGAGTGTCCGAAATGCGGACACGACTATAAAGATTGGTTCCGGGGTTCGGTTAATCTCGATCTTGACGATTTCGACGACGAGTACCTTGACCAGTGCTCGTCAGCGACCTGCCCAGAGTGCCAGCACAAGGTCAACCTGGATGTACTCGTCGCTAAGGAATCTCTACGGGAATATCGACAGTGCCACCCTTTGCCCTGATTTCGTTAACCAGTGTGAGCCTGCACGCCCGACCTACCGTGTCTCAGGCAAGCTGAACGCGACATACTCCGACCCCGACGGAGGCCCCAGACGCCCGCCCCCGGCGGCGATGACGACGTACTGCTTCCCGTGGACGCTATACACCGCGGGGGTGGAGAACCCGGCGGCGCTCAGCTCGGCCTCCCACAGCGTGCCGCCATCCCGGGTGTCAATCGCGCGAATCAACTTGTCCGGTGTCGCGGCGATGAAGATGAGCCCGGACGCGGTGACCACCGGCCCGCCGTAGTTCACCGCGCCATAGCCGAGGTCCGGGTGGGACAGATAGTTGCCGAACGGCACCGACCAGGCGATGTCTCCACTCGCGAGGTCGATCGAGTTCAGCGTGCCCCAGGGCGGAGTATTACCGGGAAGCTCCTCGTGGTCGCGCAGATTCACGTAGCCACCCAGCACATACGACAGCTCGTCGGTCGGCTCGTCCGGCTCGGGCTCCTCCGATGAGATGTACCGCATGACGGCCCGCCGCTCGGCATCGTCGAAGTGCGCGAACGACGGCATGCGACCGGAGCCGGCGTCCATTACCTCGCGTATCTCGGCGCCATCCATCCGGTCGCGGATGCCGAGCAGCGCCGGCGCGGTGTCGGTTCCCTCGAGTTCGAGACCGTGGCAACTCCCGCAGTGGCGCGCGTAGGTCCCATAGTCGCTCGTCCCCGACGGCACTTCGCTCAGCGTGAGAATACCCGGCACGTCGTTGGCGTTGACCACCAGCGAGTTCGTCTCCGGGTCAAACGCCGAGCCGCCCCACTCGGCGCCACCGTCGTACCACGGTTGCAGCAGAACAGTGCCGACACGCGGCGGTGCCCAGCGCCGCAAGTCCCACCCCTCGATCTCCGCCTCGACATGCGCGCGCGCTTCCGGTGTGCGATTCGTGACCTCGAACGTCTGCCGGCTGAACGCGACGGTCGACACCGCTTGAGTGGCCGCCGGCATCTCCCCGGGGAGGGTGCTCGGCAGCGTCCCGACTTGCACGACCGGATACAGCGACTCACCCGTGTCGCGGTCGAACGCGTAGAGATGCCCCGATTTGGTTGTCAGGGTGACGGCGTCGACCATCCGACCATCCCGCTCAAGCTGCACCAAGGTTGGCGGCGAGGGGTTGTCCCGGTCCCACAGGTCATGGCGAAACACCTGGTAGTGCCACCGCAGCGCGCCCGATCGGGCGTCGAGCGCCACCAGCGAGTTCGCGAACAGGTTGTCGCCCAGGCGCTTGACGCCGTAGAAGTCTGGGGTCGCCGACCCCGTGGGCGCGAACAGGATCCCGCGGTCTTCGTCCAGGGCCATCCCCGTCCACACATTGGCGCCACCGGCGCGCGCCAGCGCCCCCTCGGCCCAGGTCTCAGACCCTGCGTCGCCCGGCGCCGGAATGGTATCGAACTGCCAGAGCAGCGACCCATCCAGCGCACTGAAGGCTCGGATCGCTCCGGGGTACGCGTCGGCGCTCTCGCTGGTCGAGAACCCGAGAATCAGCCGGTCTTCGAACACGATCCCAGGCACCGTGATAGACAACGACCCGTCGTGCTCGCCGGGCGGCGTCAGGTCGAGGCGGCCCTGTTCGCCGAACCCTTCCACGGGAGTCCCGTTGGTCGGGTTGACCGCCAGCAGTTCCCGGCCCGCCGTGTAGAACAGACGCGCGCCATAGACGCCCTCCCACCACATCAGCCCTCGCTGCGCCCCTCCGACATCCTCGGGCTCGTACCGCCACAGCTCTTCGCCGGTCGCGGCGTCCAGCGCGAACGCGTCCAGTTGGGGCGACAACCCGTAGAGCACGCCGTCCACCACCAGCGGACTCGTGTACATGGTCCCCCGCGGCTCACCGGAGTCATAGGTCCACGCCACGGCGAGCTGGTCGACGTTCTCCGGGGTGATCTGGTCGAGCGGTGAGTAGTGTTGGCGCCCCGAGTCACCCAGATACACTGACCAGTCTGTGTTGCCGTCGTCCGGTGTCACCGGGACGCAGGCTCCCGCCACCAGCAGGGTCAACACCGCTACGCACTTCCTCATCATCGCTCCCTTGCCCCGTCCCGGTCGGAGCCACGCCCATTGTAGCGGGAGGAATTGGGTCCTGCGATGCCGTACGACCAGCCGTTGCTCCGGTCACTAGGTGGTGGCCTGGCCGGGTAGCGGTTGCGTAACTAGGCCGACGGACGTGGCGGCACCGTCGCGACGGTGCGGATTCGAATAGCGGTAGGAGAGATGATCTCGATTTTCACAAGACCGCCGCGCTTGCAGTTGTCCTGGAACCAGTCGGCCAGCGGCTTGTTGCCAGAGATCCGAGGCGTGACGTTCCTGTTGGCGGAGCGAGTGATGCGACCCGAGATCGGCTGGGTTTCGTCCTGAAGATAGATGTCAATTGGTCCGGCATCCTGCGCGAGGTACCGCTGGAAGTCGACCCCCACGTTGAAGAAGCCCTTAGACCAGTAGCTGTCGAAAAGCTGAAGGTCGAAACTGATCACGGCGAATCCAGATGGCTGAAAACTGAGTCGACAGGGTTGGCTTCGGAGTGTACTTCGTTCCG
>CAUZAY010000294.1:0-5461 GCA_963577695.1 Vicinamibacteria bacterium
GGTCAGGTAGGGCGCGATGACGTCGTTGGCGACCCCGCGCGATGTCAAGTGCGACCGGATCTCGTCCCGCACCAGCCCGGCCTCCGCGAGGTTCAGCTTATCTCCGAGGAACCCGTGCAAGGCCCGTCCTATTTCGGCATGGAAGTCGCGGTGCTGCGCCGGCGAGCACAGCGACTCGGCCTTGGCGAGACGTTGCTTGGCGACTCGAGACGCGCGTCGGCGTCGGGCGTAGGCGACGTCTCCGCGCAGCCGGTCCTGATGGCGTCGAGTCACCACGGCGCCCGCCATCGCCAGCAACGGCGTCAGCAGTACCGTCCAGAACCAGGCGCTTCGAAACAGCGACGCGCCGATGGGACGAAACGTGGGTACTGCGATTCGGATAAATCGGATGTCTTGCTGCGCGTCGATGCTAGTGCGTCGGCGAGCGCCCGGGCCCGATGGCGCGTCGATCGCATCACCGGTGATGCGCAGGTTGATCGGGGCCGATGTCGCCACGGCGTAGGCATCCATGTCAGGGTTAAAATATGCCAGCTCGACCGGCGGAATGGAGACGTCACCCGGTGCGCGCGGCACCACCACGTACTCGAACACCTTTCGGCCTCGTACCCCCTCGCCGGACGGTTCCACCCGCTCGGTGACATTGGGCGGATAGACCTCGAAGTCTGCGGGGAAGCCCAGTTCCGGCGCGACCACGGTTCTGATATTGCCGGTGCCGGTGACCACGAGCCGGAAAGTCAGCGCGTCGTTGGTGTTGACGTCCGTTCGGTCGATCGACGTCGAGACGTCGAACTGTCCGACCAGCCCGGTGAACGCCGGCGGCTGTCCGGCCGGCAGCGTCAGCACGTCGATATCGACGGCATCGGACGCGACCACGACCGGTCGGCTACGGCCGCGGCCGAAAAACGGGTCGTCGAAGAATCCTCGCGAGCGGCGCTGCACGCGCACTTGGGCCTCGATGGTCAACGGGTCCAGGGTCTTGCGGCCCGCGCTGGTGGGGAACAGAGCCACCCGCCGAATCACCGAGCTGGCGTACTGGACGCCGTCACGAATGATCTGCTCGACGCCCGCCTGTGGGACCGTCAGTTCTTCGGCCCAGAAACCGGCGGTGCTCGGTTGTTGCGCGAGGTTGTACCCGTCAACATTGACCCGGGTGAAGATCCGATATTCGACCGTGACCGGCTGGTTGACGTAGACCGTATCCTGGCTCGGGGTGGCGGTGATGAACAGGTCGTCTGGTGCGCCGCCGCCGTCGGTTCCGCCGGATCGTCTCGTGGCCGCAGGTGCGTTGGTGACCTGGATCGTCAGCGGCTCGGTGGTAAGCGTCTGCCCCGACGCGGGCACGGTGATCGGTCCGATGTCGAACGTGCCCACCGCGGTGGCTTGAAACTGATACTGGATGGTGAGTGTCACCGACGTGCGGCCGTTTGCCATCTGCATCGAGGTCGACGTGCCTGACCCCAGATAGGCCGCGAACGCGGTCAGATCCGGCAACGTCGGGTCCGCGTCGAGCTGCTGGGTGCCGGCGATCTCCACGTTCAACACGAACTGCTGGCTGAGTCCCACCTCGTTCTGACTCAGGTAGGCCCGCGCCGTCTGGGCCAGACCGGATGCCGGGAGGCAAAGGAGGCCCAGCATCGCCAGTGCCAGCCGCGTGGGCAGTCGACGAGCGAACGTCACCAAGGCCTCCGGGGGGGGCGTACGGGCGCCGTTGTCCGGCGCCGGCGTTGAATCTCACCGGGGTCTTCGTTGATGGCCTGCAGCAGCCGTTCGGCTTCTTCGCGACTCAACTCGCCAGGTTGAGGCTGTGGTTCACCCGGTTCCGGCTGCTCCTGCGGTTGATCCTCCTGGCCCGGCTGCGGTGCCGACTGGTTGTCCGGTTCCTCCTGGTCATTCGGCTGTTCCCGCTCAGACGACTCATCTTGTTGTCCGTCCCCATCTTGTTGATCGTCCGAGTTCTCGTCTTGCTCAGACTCCTGGTCCTGGTTCTCCTGCTCTTGTTGCTGTTCCTGCAACTGTTCGAGCGCCACCTCCAGGTTGTGCTTGGCGTCGGCGTCCGCGGGATTTCGTCGCAACGCCTCCTTGTAGGCGTCGAGAGCCGGTTCGAGCTGTTGTTGGTTATAGAGCGCGTTGCCGAGGTTGTACCAGGCACGCGCATCGACGGAGGGGTCGCCGCTCTCGGCCGCCTGCTGATACGCCTCCATCGCCCGCTGGAACTCGTCGGTCCGATACAGCGCGTTCCCGTCGTTGAACGGGGCGATCGGCGAATCGGGCGCCTCCCGCAACGCTTCGAGATACTGCTCGTGGGCCTCTTCGAAACGGCCCTCGTCGTACAGACGATTGCCGGAGGCAACCGCGTCGCGGCCCGGTTGCGCCGAGACGCTCTCGGGCAGCGCGAGAACCACGAGGCACCCGACGCACACGCACGTCTCGTAGCGGGTCACTTGAACCTCCCCGTCCAGCCGGCGTGGACACGCCGCCGATCCGGCACCAAGACCTCGGCCATCAACAACGCTAGCGCCAGACCGAGGAACAGTTGGTATTGCTCGTCGAACAGCGTGACTTGTTCGCTCTCGAATTCCTGCCCGTCGCCCCCGGCCAGCTCCTCGGCCAGCAACGCCAGTTCGGTGCCGCCCGCCGAGGCGCGGTAGTAGACGCCGCCGGTTCGTGCCGCCATCGAGCGCAGTGTGGCCTCGTCGAGGCGGGTGGTGACCACCGAGCCGGCGTCGTCACGCTTGAAGCCCTGGGCCCGGCCGGCGGCGTCCAGATCGGGGATCGGGACCCCGTCCGTTGACCCGATACCCACGGTGTAGATGACGACGCCCTCGTCCGCGGCGCGCTCGATGGCGTCGTCCACCTCGCCTTCATGATCCTCGCCATCGGTGATGACCACCAGCACTCGGTGACGCCGGTCGGTCGAGGCGAATGCGTCGAGGGCGACCGAGACCGCTAGTCCCAGGTTGGTGCCCTGCACGGACATGATCTCCGGATCCATCGCGTTCAAGAAGAGGCGAGCCGCGCCATAGTCGAGCGTCAACGGGCTCTGCACGAACGCTTCGCCGGCAAATCCCACCAGTCCGACCCGGTCACCATCGAGCCGGTCGATCAGGTCGGCGATGGCGAACTTGGCCTTCTCGAGCCGGTTCGGAGCCATGTCCTCCGCCACCATGGAGGCGGAGAGATCCAGCGCGATGAGCACGTCACGCCCCTCACGTCGAACCGTCTCGATTCGGCTCCCAAATTGTGGACGGGCCAACGCCGTCACGAGCAGCCCGATCGCACTTAACAGCAAGATGGTCTTGGCCAGTTGTCCCCGGCGGCTGAGGGTGGCCGTCAGCCGTTCCAGCAAGTGTCGGTCTGCCAGCCGCTCCATGTCACGCTGCTTCCGTGTGTGCGCCCACCAGGCCAGCGCCATGCAGGCCGGCACCAGCACATAGGCGAACAACATCTCACTCTCGGCGAATCGGAACATGACTACGGGATTTTCCTCAGCACGGTGCGACCAAGCCCCACTTCCAGCAGCAGCGCGCCCAGCCCGAACAGCAGCGGCACGTGGAACAGCTCGCCGTAGCGCGTGAACTGCTCGACCTCGACCTCGGTGGTCTCGAGCTCATCAATCTCGTCATAAATCTGTTGGAGGCTCTCCGTGTCGGTCGCGCGAAAATATCGGCCTCCAGTCAGTGCGGCCGTCTCCCGCAGCGTCGGTTCATCGATGTCGACCTGCATCTGCGCGTAACGCCGACCGAAGAGCGGATCGTCGACCGGTACCCGCGCCACCCCCTGGGTGCCCGCCCCGATCGCATAGATCCGAACATCCAGGGCCTGGGCAAGCTGGGCCGCCGTTATGGGATCAATTTCCCCCCGATTGTTCCGTCCGTCGGTTAGCAGGATGATGACCTTCGAGTCCGCCTCGGAGCCCTGCAGCCGCTTGACCGCGGTCGCCAATCCCATCCCGATCGCCGTGCCGTCGTCGATGATGCCAACCGCCAGCTCGTCTAGTAAGGTCGTCACCACATCGTAGTCGAGCGTCAGCGGCGCCTGCGTGAACGCGTCACCTGCGAAGACCACGAGCCCGATGCGGTCGTTCCGGCGTCCGCTGACGAATTGGGCCGCCACCTGCTTGGCGGCCTCGATCCGATTCGGTTGCAGATCCTCGGCCAGCATCGAGCTCGACAGGTCCAGCGCCAGCACGATGTCGATGCCCTCCGTGGTGACGTTCTCGGCCGTGACGCCGGTCTGGGGGCGCGCGAACGCCACGATGAGCGCCGTGAGCGCGACGGCCCGCAGCCCGAAGAGCGCGTGACGAAACCGTCCGCGCCGGCGGCGGTCGGCCCGCTTGATGGGTGCGATCGATGAGTAGCGCAACGACCCGACCTGGCGTCGTCCTCGCGCGACATACCAGTACACGAGCAGCGGCACGAGCGGCAGCAGTAGCAAGTACATCGGGTCGGCGAACCGGAGGATCTCGGTCATGCCGCATGGGCCTCCGGCGACCCGGTCGGCGCGCGCTTGGCCGGCCTCGTCAGGTCGACGAGACGGCGGCCGAGTGGAACCAGGTCGCGACACGCCGCCGCCTCCGGCCGGAACTTGGCGAACTTGACCAGATCGCAGCGGTCGAGCACCTGGCGAAAGTCCGCCACGATGGACCTGCTCACGCCGCGGTGACCGAGCAGGGTCAGCACCTCGCTGGTGGTCATTTCCATGGCGTCGATACGGAATCGGCCCTCCGCGTAGACGCGCACGATGTCCGACACCCGGATGTGGTACGTCTTGATTTCGCCGAGCTCGAGGAGTCCGGAGGCCTCGAGGGCGTCCAGTGATTCATACGCCAGTTCGTGGGCTGGTCGTGGCGGCACGGTCGGAACAACGACCTCGGGCCGGGCGCGCCGACGATACCGCCGGTAGAGCCAGTAACCGAGTATCGCTAGCACGACCAGACCGGCCAGCCATGGGAGCAAGGTCACGATGCCGAACGGAATCGCCAGGGGGCCCTTGATATCGCGAATGGCGCCCCCCTCGTCTCGTCCGACGCTGGCTACCTCGATTGCCGCAGGTTCGGTCGACAGGGTGACCGTATCCCCGTTCGCCGCCACCACCTCGACATCGAAGGAAGGCAGAGCCAGTTCGCCAAGCTCGAACGCGGTGATCTGGAGCTCGACACCCGTCAGAGCCACCGCCTCATCTGCATTCGGCGCAGGGTCTGATTCACGCTGGTCCAGCAGCTCGAACGGGCCGAGTGCGATGGGGTCCGGCCAGATGACCCGGGCGTCGGGCGCGTGACGCACCGTCGCCGTGATCGTCACCGGGTCACCCACGTTGATTGTGGTCGGCTCGATCGTGGTGCTGATTTCGGGCGCGCGCCCTGGCCCGGCCGCGATGACCGGCAGTGTCATCACGAGCGCCACTATCAGCACGACAACCGACCGTTCGCTGATCATCGGAAACGCTTCGCTCGCTGACGGAA
>CAUZAY010000295.1:0-5432 GCA_963577695.1 Vicinamibacteria bacterium
GCCCGTTGGCTCAGACCGATGGCCTCGACGCCGACACCTTGGCGCTGTTCGCCGAACGGGTCCGTCCGACGCCGCGCCCGCTGGCCGATGAGGCGGCGCCGGCCCTCGATGCATTGCTGACACGCCGGCGGCAGCTCGTGGGCATGCTCGGCGCCGAACGCCATCGGCTGGAGCACGCCGTGGCGCCCGTCCGCCGCGGCATTCGCACCCACATACAGTGGCTCGCACGGCAGCTGACGGGGGTCGACCGTGACCTCGACCACACCATCCAGCGGAGTCCCGTCTGGCGGGCCAAAGAGGACCTCCTGCGCTCGGTGCCCGGGGTGGGTCCCGTCGTGAGCCGGACGCTCCGTGGCAAGCTTCCCGAACTCGGCCAGCTGAATCGGCGACGGATCGCGGCACTCGCGGGCGTGGCGCCGCTCGCCCGCGATAGTGGCACCCTCCGCGGGCGACGTCTGGTGTGGGGCGGTCGCGCCGCTGTCCGCACGGCGCTCTACATGAGCGCCCTGGTCGCCACGCGTCACACCCCCGTCATGCGCGCCTTCTACGGACGCCTCGTCGACGCGGGCACACCCAAGACGGTCGCGCTCATCGCGTGCATGCGCAAGCTGCTCACGATCCTCAACGTTATGATGCGTACCGACACGGCGTGGCGTCACGTGAACCATCAAGAGCTCACTTGACTTTCAAGACAGTTGCTATCGTCAGACGCGGTGTAGCTTCAGTCATTGAAAGGCGTGATCGCATCCCAAGGATATCGCCAGACTGCCAAGACCCCGACTGGTCCACGCGTCGGCGCCGATCAACACCCGCAGCTCCGCCCGCAAGCTCGCCATCCTCGTCTATCGCACGCTCAACGGCACCCTGGTCTACCGCGACCCGGGCGCCGACATCTACAACGCCCGCCAACGCACCCGCGCGCTGCGCCGCCTCCGCCAACGCGCCGACATCCTGGGCTTCGAGCTCGTGCACCGCGAGACCGGAGAGTTACTGGAGGGAACAGTTTCTTAGGAGTGCCCGAGGCGGGAGAAGGCCACGAAGCACGCGGGCTCGCAACCCGTCAGCGTCGCCCCGGGGTGGTCTAATGTCCTCTATCGTCCCGCGCGCGCGCCGTTGACTCCGGTCACGGCGATGCCGGCCAACACCGTAGCGACCAGGGTGGCGAGTGGGAGTACGAGATTCCGCGCGCGTGGTGGGGTCTGGTCGTCGGCAGTATCCGCCAGCAGCGCGTCCGCCACGACCGGTCGCGCCCCGCTCGCGACCAGGGCGCCCTCCTCGGATGCGCGTCGTTCAGCCTCGCGCATCGGGCCGATGTCCCACCCGGTCGCGGCGACCACGAACACCAGGGTCACCGACAGCACGGCGTAAAAGTTCAGCGGCACGGCCGCGAGGAACACCGGGAGCGGACGCTGGTCGCCGAGGGTGCCGAGCGCGGCCTGCGTGGTCAGCAGGCTGAGCACCACCGCACCCCAGCTGTTGATCGGGATCAGCATGCAGACTGGCGCTGAGGTGGCATCGCAGATATAGGCCAGCTTCTCCCTGGCGATACGCAGCCGGTCAAAGACCGGCCTGGCCACGGCGCCAACGACCAGACAGGTGATCGTCGACTCGACAAACACCCCGAGCCCGAGCATCGCCGCCAGCATCTGGGCGCCACGACGCGTGTGGAGCCGGCGGTGCCGACCGATCCACTCCAGCAATCCGGCGACACCGCCGCCCCGCTGGAGCAGCAGGAGCAGTGGGCCCATGAGCAGCGTGAAGATCACCACGCGCGTCTGTCCCGGATCGGCGAACATCGCGACAAGGCTGTCGATTGTCGCGGCCGTGCCCCGCAACGGGTCACCCGTGGCAATGACCCATCCTACCCAGGTTCCCGCCAACAGCGACGGGACCGCCTGGCGGCTGGCCATGGCCAGCCCGATGGCCAGGAGGGGCGGCGCAAGCGAAAGCCAGCCGAACGTCTGAGGTGCCATTCGTGAGTTGATACTAGTCGCGTTTTCAATGAAGACGCGTCGGTCGTGGCGGGTGCCGGGCCCGTTCGTCGCGGGTCCGCGATGGTCCAGCGTAGAATCGCATGATGGACGTTCGGTCATTTGCCGCATCACCGGCGGTCTGGCGCGGGACGGAGCTCTTCGAGCGACCGGACTGGTCCGTCACCCTCACCGACCGTGAGCTCCACGCACTCGAGGCGCTCGCTCGCGACAGTGGAGACCCCCACGCGTCCGACACGCCGGCGCCGCCCGGGGACCCATTCCCACCGAATCTGATGGCCCGGGTGGTCGCGATGCGCGCCGCCCTCGAAACCGGGTCCGGCGCGGTCCTCCTGCGTGGCCTACCGTTTGCGCGCTGGGGCGAGTCTCTCAGCACGCGCGCGTTCTGGGCGCTGGCCGGCCACATGGGGACCGCCGTATCGCAGAGCGCCCAGGGCGAGCGGCTGTTTCATGTGCGAGACCACGGCTACGCGGCGGACGACCCGCGTTTCAGAGGACCGGCGTCCAGAAAGCGCCTCAGTTTTCACACGGATCGATGCGACGTCATCGCGTTCGCCTGCCTCCGCCAGGCGCAGGAAGGCGGCGACAACTTCATCGTCAGCTCTGTGGCGCTCTACGAAGAACTTCGCACCCGTCAGCCGGACGTGCTGAAGCGGCTCTGTCAACCGCTTCCCTATCTTCGTCATACGGTGGACGCGGGCAACGCCTTGCCGTATTGCCTGCTACCGGTGTTCTCCGAGCGGGACGGCCACTTTGCCGCTCACTTCTTGCGGGTGTTGATCGACCGCGCCGACCAGGCACCCGAGGCCCCCACCCTGACCCCGCCGCAGCGGGATGCGCTCGACGCACTCGAAACCCTGGCGGAGGACCCGGCGCTGCACGTCCGTCTGCGGTTGGCGCCAGGCGACGTGCTGCTGCTCAACAACTGGACCACCTTGCATCGTCGCAGTGCCTTCACGGACGCGGCCGCGCCTCGCGAGCGTCGGCATCTGCTGCGCATCTGGCTCTCCATGCCCGACAGCCGCCCGATTGCCTCCTGTTTTGAGGACCACTTCGGGGCGACCGCGGCCGGGGCGCTTCGCGGAGGGATGCGGCCGGTGGGACAGCCGGCCTGACGCGATCACCACGGGCTGACGGTATGGGACACCCTCATCACTACGCGCACAGCCACTCGCCTGACCATGGCGGTCGGAGCGACACGCGTCTGGTGGCGGCGGTCTGTGTCAACGTGGCTCTGACCCTGGTGCAGGTGACCGGGGGGCTGCTGTCCGGCAGTCTCTCCCTGCTCGCCGACGCCCTGCACAATCTGAGCGACGCCGGCGCGCTCGCTATTGCGCTCGTCGCGCGGCGTATTGGGCGCCGGCCGGCTGACCATTCGCAAACATTCGGGTATCGCCGGGCGGAACTGGTCGGGGCCGTGATCAACGCCACGACCTTGAACGTGGTCGGTCTGTATCTCCTCTACGAGGCGGCGCTGCGGCTGGTCGACCCGACACCCGTCGTTGGCTGGACCGTGATCGTCGTCGCCGGGGTCGCGCTCGTAGTGGATGTTGCGACCGCGGTGCTGACCTACCGGCTGTCGAAGGGCAGTCTGAACGTGAAGGCGGCGTTCGTGCACAACGTCACCGACGCGCTCGGCTCGGTGGCGGTCATGGTAGCCGGGATGCTCGTCGTGCGCTATCAGCTGTATGTCGCGGACGCCGTGGCCACCATGTTGATCGCCGTCTATGCCCTGTATCACGGTGTCGGGATCACACGCGAGGCGAGCCGGATTCTCACGCTCGGCGCGCCGCTCGACATCCACGTGCCGGCGCTGGCGGAGGAATTGCGGAACGTCGAAGGGGTCACCGACGTGCACCATGTGCATGTCTGGGAACTCGACGAGTCCCAGCGGTCGTTCGAGGGGCACATCGTGGTCGCACGCCAGGACGTCCAACTGGCCGAGCGGGTCAAAGGCCTCGTGCGAGACGTGCTGACCCGCCACGGTATTTCGCATGCGACGCTGGAGTGTGAGTACGGCTCCGTCACAGACGGCTGCTGCGAAGGAGAAGTCGTCGCGCCGCATTGATGAGACGGGGCCTTCGCCCCCGACTACCCGCACACCCTCCGGCGCTGTCGCCTGTCGCCTCGCTGGAACGTAAGGGTTACGGGTCGGGAGTCAGGCCGGACAGCAGTACTTGACCGATGAACAACGCATTCAGGCGTGATGCGCCGCTGGCGACTTATGTTGCGAATCACGGTTACAGGGCACTAGACATTAAGGGCTCTCCTGACATCAACCCACTTTGATGTCAGGAGAGCCACAAGAACTTGGTTCTGGCCATGAATGCCGGCAATTGGGTCGAGGCCAACGACGACGATGGGTATGTCTCGCTCATCAACCCTGATGGGAGTGTGCATACGCCCAAGTGGATCGGTGCCACCCGGGACGGACTGGAACTGCATGATCCGTTGGGCAGCGCCATCAGCAACGGCGTGCTCTATACGGTCGCTTCGGGATACGTCCGTCTCTTTGATCTAGCAACAGGCCGACCCGAACGGTCCATTCCCGTTCCTGGCTCCACCCGGACGACACGATTGTTTCGCCGCGTCTTGAGCACTTGGCCATAGACGCACGGACGATAGACGACATTAGAAGCCCCCCCCGACGCCCTGAGCGCTGTGAGTACAACGACGAGCGACCGAAGAAAGGGCTGGATGGGCTGACGCCCGCTGGGTATGCCGGGCGACTCATCGCAGAACGGAGTACAGTCACCGTCGGACTCTAAACTGAAGTGCTAGTGAAAGCGGGGGCGTCAGCAGTTGCTGAAGTTCGCAGCTGACCTGCATGACGTCCGTGACTTTCTGGGTCACGCGAACATCACGACCACAAGCCGCTACCTGCGGAGTGCGCCGGTCCGATTGGCTGAAGCGTCGCAGCGGATGGAAGCGGCAACCGTGACCTCAGCAGACGCTGATGAGCAGCCTCACCTAGCCGATATGCGCTGAGTTTTCTGCAAACCGTGCCACAAAGCACCGGATCTGCGCCGTCACTCAAACCACGAACTACTGATTTGTTCAGGAAAACTGGTGCGGAAGAGGGGATTCCGCAGGACGAGTGTTAGTTGGTCCTGTTGAGCACCGGCCCGTCCAGATTCCGGCCTGTTTTCCGGCCTTTCCCGATACCCGAGTGCTGTCCGGTACCAACTGGTGCTTCGGAGTTCGTTAGCTTCTTGTTCGCTGTCGAAGAGCGCAGGTCGTAAGGACATACGGACTTTGTCCGGACGGAATTCAGCAAAATCTCCCTACAGTACAGAACACACAAAAGTACAGCAGAAAACATTTTCGTTGAAACTCTCTACGGACCCTATACTTTGGCCATGACGCCCGAACGATCAACCATCAGCCGCTACGAAATCAAACAGGAACTCGGCAGTGGCGCCATGGGGGTACTGTACCTCG
>CAUZAY010000296.1:0-5421 GCA_963577695.1 Vicinamibacteria bacterium
CCTGCGGGCCTAGTAATTAGTCGGGGCTACGCCCCGAACCCCACGCGGGGACCCCGAGTGCCCCACTCCGTGGCCGCGGGGCCGCAACCAACTCTAACTTCGCTCGATCCACTCGACGAACTTGGAACCATTGGCAACGTCGACAATCATCACCCGTGTCACCCGCGCATTCTCGTGAGTCAGCGCCTTGGTGGCGTCACGCGCCTCCTCGACCGTGGCGTACTTCATGGACGTAATCGGGGAATTCACCGCTCCCCCCCGTACGGTCGGAATCAACTTGAACATGATCGATGCTTTCCCGGTGCTCGGTCGGTAAGTCGCTCGCGCCGGCCGCGCGAGCAAGCGGTCCTGATCATACCGCGTCCGCTCGATGCGGTCCCGCCGAGGCCTGAGGACCGGCTGAAATTCATCTACCGTCCGGCACGGCCGGCCATTGTTGGCGGCCGAGGTCCGTGCCCACCGCGAGTTGCAGCACCTCACCGTAGCTGGCGATGCCGCTGGCCACACGATTTGCTCGCAGGTATTGATCGTTGAGCCGGCGCGCATTGCGTCGAACGACCGGGATGGTTCGATTCAACCGGGCGCGGACGGCGGCGAAGTCGGCGATCGGTCCCGGCCCGACGGTTTCCCAGAGACCGGGCTGACGGTCGGGCGGGAGGGCCGCCACCAAACGGGGCACGAGAAACGACCACCCGGAATACCGCATCCGCTCATCACCTTCCAGGCAGGTCACCCACGCCACAAAGTTGGCTTCGGCTTCGTGCGCGAAACCGGCGACATGGGCCCACTCGTGCGCGGTGACGAACGGTCGCTCGAATGGCAGCACGCCGTCATTCACCAGCACCTGCAGAAAGAAGGGATCGACCATTCCATCTATTCCTGCGCGTCGAAAATACGGGGTCAGGAGTGACCGCTGCGGCGCCAAACCGGACATCACGGGAGAGACGCCAAGCTGCCGTTGTGTGCGCTCGAAGGCCTGTCCCAGGCTGCTCGGCAGATCAGACAACTGCGGCCAGGTCGCGTGTTCAGACTCGTCGTATGCGCGATTGAGTTCGTGGATGGCCGATGCAGCCAGCGCCTCAAGCTCCCCCGCGTTCGCGCGAGTGTCCGAGTAGCCCAGCCGCGTTGCGAGGGCCTCCCGGCGATAGTTCAAGCCCCAAGTGGCCAGAAACGTCAGATACAGGGCGGCCGCAACCACCACCGTCAGGCCGGCCAGCCTCGCGAACTCGCGAACCCTCCTACCACGGGGAGCTCGGAACATGCGAACTGCCCACCATGCCGAGATGACCAGCACGCCGCCACCCAGCAACAGGTCGAACAGCGCCACGTCGACGTGTCGAGTTACAGCCGTAACTACTTGACGAATAACTGGATAGATACTATTCGCGTATACCGATTCCACGAACGGGCGCGGCAGCGGCAAGAGCGCCAGCGCCAGCGCGCCCCCTACCAACGCGACCCGAACCGCGAGAACCACGGAACCTGCCTGCTTCGCCGACTGTCGCGTGGTCGAGGGGCCCATCGTTTTCGCTGATTGAGCGGGCGGTGCTTGGACGCGTCATCATCATACGTCGACCCGCCCCATATCCGACTAAACGGCCTTGGTGTAAGGCCTTACGACGATTCCAACGTGTCACTAAATGAGACATGATGTGTTGTTCCAGAGCATTGACTACAGCTAGGACTCTATCCTTTGCCGGCGATACTGGGCCCACCGGAACGACCGGAACCCCCGGAAACACGGGGCCCACCGGCAACGACGGCGGCACCGGACCACAGGGAGCAACCGGAGCGTCCGGTGGTCCTGCTGGTCCCCAGGGCCCAGCGGGCACGGCTGGGCAAAACGGCGATCAGGGCCCAGCCGGTCCCACCGGAAACACGGGTCTCACTGGACCATCGGGTGCCCCGGGGACGAACACGATTAACGGGACGACCACCATCGCCACCGGTGTGATCCTGTCGGAGCACCTCGCGAAACCGTTGGTTGGCCTCGTAGGCGAGGAGGCCGTCTGGGGCGCAAGCTCGAGCAGTAATACGACAGGCGTCCTCGGCAGCGACTTCGACAGCAGCGGGGTCTCCGGGTTGGCATCCACTACTGGCTTCAACGGGGTCTTCGGACGGGCAGCGGTTGCTGGCGCAGTGGCGCTCAGGGCGATCCACTCGCTCGGCGGCGGGACAATCGGAGGGGGAGTTGCGCTCGCCGTCTCCGGGGACTCGAACTTCAACAGCGGTGACGTCAACGTCGTGGGTGACGTCGACATCGACGGCACGTTGAACGTGACCGGGACGAAGAACTTCGTTCACCCCCATCCCACCGATCCCAGCCTCGAGGTGGTCTTCGTCGCGCTGGAAGGCCCCGAAGCGAACACCATCTTCCGGGGCACGGCCAACCTGGTAAACGGTGAGGCACGTATCGTTCCGGACGAGAGTTGGCGACTGACCACGGCAGAGACAGGTATCACGGCCTTCGTGACCCCGCGGGGGCCGGCCGCCGTCTGGGTGGAATCAGAGAGCCTGGATCTCATCGTGATTCGGGGCACGGCCGACGTACCGATCAACTATTTCGTGATCGGACTACGTGCCGGTTTCGAATACCGGGAGGTCATTCAACTAAATACGCACATCGTGCCGACCTATCGAGGTGAACCGTACGCCAGCGACCAGCCGGTGTCATACCAGCAGCTCCTCATAGAGAACGGCACGCTGAACTCGGACCTCACGCTCAACGAGGCCACCGCCGCGCGTCTGGGCTGGGAACTACAAGACCGGTCGGCCGAGATGTTGACCCCATTGGGGGCTGGAGTCGGTGATAGCGATGCGCAGCCATCCCGCTACGGTAGTCAGCGAGACCCGGGAGGCGGGCGGTAGGGCCCGGTCGCGCCAGAATCCGCCAAGAATGCCGGTCTCTACTCGAGTGATAGACTGGCGAAATGGGCGACGACGACGATTTGAAGTGGGGACGGTCGACCGTTGACACGGTCTGTCCCCTCGACTGCCCCGACGCGTGCAGCCTGGCCGTGACCGTCGAGAAGGGCAAGGTCCTCAGGATCGACGGCTCACACGCCCACGACGCCACCAACGGATACATCTGCGCCAAGGTTCGACGGTTCGGCGAACGCGTGTACGGAGAAGCCCGCATCCCGCATCCGCTGATCCGCAACGGCGGGCGGGACGGTGAGTTCCGCAAAGCCAGCTGGGACGACGCCCTCGGCCTCATTGTGTCGCGCATGGAAGCGATCCGAGACGAATGGGGCGCCGAAGCGATTCTCCCTTTCTCCTACGGCGGATCGAACGGCCTGCTGACCCAGGACACCACCGACGCACGGCTGTTTCGCCAGTTCGGCACCTCACGCCTGGCCCGCACCGTCTGCGCCATGCCGACGAGCACGGCCAACCAGGCGCTCTACGGGAAGATGCCGGGGGTCACCTACTCGGACTATCGGTACGCGCGACTCATCATCGTGTGGGGCGCCAACCCTTCCAGTTCGGGGATCCATCTCATCCCGCACATCAAGGCGGCCCAGGCGGCAGGTGCCGCGCTGGTGGTGATCGACCCGCGGCGAACCAACTTGGCCCGTCAGGCCGACATTCATCTCGCCGTCAAGCCTGGCACCGATGTCGTGGTGGCATTGGCGATCCATCGGTTTCTCTTCGAGCAGGGACTGGCCGACCAGGAGTTCCTGGACGAGCACGCGCGCGGGGCGGCCCAACTACGCGAACGTGCGGCCGAATGGACCATTGACCACGCGGCGAGTGTGGCAGGCCTCGATCCCGAGCTACTCGAGAACGTGGCCGAAATGTACGCCGATATCTCCCCCGCCGTCATTCGGTGCGGATGGGGCCTGGAACGCAATCGGAACGGCGGGAACGCGGCCCTCGCGGTCCTGGCGCTGCCCACGGTCGCGGGGAAGTTCGGCGTACGGGGCGGCGGATACTCGATGAGTAACACCGGTGCCTGGAGGCAGACGCCCGAAGACTGGATCGGGGCACCGGAGCCGGACACTCGCCTGGTCAACATGAACCACCTGGGACGGGCACTCCTGGACTATCGCGACCCGCCCGTTCAAATGCTGTTCGTCTACAACTGCAATCCGGCGGTCACCATGCCGAACCAGAACAAGATATTGGAGGGCCTGGCCCGCGAGGATCTCTTCACCGTCGTGTTCGACCAGGTGATGACCGACACGGCGGTCCTGGCCGATGTCGTGCTGCCGGCCACCACGTTTCTCGAGTCGTACGACATCGTGACCAGCTACGGCCTCAGCACGATGCAACTCGCCAAACCCGCGATTGACGCGGTCGGTGAGGCGCGGCCAAACGTCGAGGTCTTCGCCGAACTGGCGAACCGACTGGGCTTGGCCGAGAGCGGGCAACACGCCACCGACGTGGAGACCTTGCTCGACGTCACCGGGACAATGCCGGACGAGGTTGGCCGCGATCTGATGGGTGCCGGGATCGTGACCGACCCGGCCGGCGGCGCGCCTATTCAGTTCGTCGATGTGTCGCCCCGCACACCGGACGGCAAGGTACAGCTGTTTCCGGAAGCGCTGGACCACCAGACCCCGTCCGGGTTGTATCGATACCAAGAAAACCCGGCCACCGACGATTACCCGCTGAACCTGATCTCGCCGGCCACCGAGAAGACGATCAACTCATCGCTCGGCGAGCTGCGCCGCGGCCCGGCGAGCCTGCACATGCATCCAGACGACGCGGAACCGCGCGGACTGTCGACCGGCGACACCGTCCGCATGTTCAACCCGTTGGGAGAAGTACACTGCCCGCTGACACTCAACCCCGACATGCGCCGCGGCACGGTGGGCCTGCCGAAGGGGCTGTGGCGAATGAGCACGCTCAACGGCTCGACCGCCAACGCGCTGGTCTCCGACGACCTGACCGACATCGGGGGCGGGGCGGTGTTCAACGACGTGCGGGTGGAAGTGGCTCGATTCGTGAGCGTCAGCCTCGACGCCGAAGACGTGTCGCAGTGGGCCGCGGAATCGGGCGAGGCAGTGAGTCATTAGACGGGGCTGCGCCCCGGACCCCACGCAGGCCCTCGCGGGGACCCCGGAGGACCCCGATCAGGAAATCTGTGCCGCTCTGGGTGTCGAGGTGCCCGCCTCGCCAGGCGCGAGGAGCGCGCATACCGGGAGTATGCAAGCCACCGTGACAAAGCCAGCGCCGCCAAAGGTGGTGTGCATCGGCAGCCAGAGTGGTGCATATGTCCTGGTCAGGGTTCTCAGCCCCACTCCGGGCCCGCGGGGCGCGAATTGTCGCGCGCCGTACCGCTCGAGTTTAGACCTCGTTTGGAAGGTCGCGTCCGGTGGGGGGCATGGCGTGGTCCGAGTGCACCAGTTCGGACGGAAGACCGCTCGGAATCCGGAGCGCCGGCACCACGGCCACAACGGAGACAGCGGCCGCCAG
>CAUZAY010000297.1:0-5413 GCA_963577695.1 Vicinamibacteria bacterium
TGGCCGCTTGCCTTTGTCTTCTCGCCGCCGGTATGGCGTCAGCGCAGGATGCCGAGACCCGACCGGCCAACACGACTTGGCTGGGGGACACCGGGCTGTGGTTTGTGCCGACCGGTGAAGTGCTACCGAACGGCAAATGGTCTGTCAGCGGCTACCGGGCCAACATCGACCGGGCGCAAGGGCTCACTGACATCAGCCACTTCATCGGCACGTTTGGCGTCGGCGTCGGCGACCGGGCCGAAATTTTTGGGTCGTTGCGAGCCGACACACGTATCAGGCGCGCCACGCGGCCGCTCTTCGACCCGGGCGATTCGGTCAACGGCGGCGTGCAGAACGACTTCCCATTCGTGACCGATTTCTGGAACGACGACCACATCGGGGACCTGATTATCGGAGCCAAGTACAACCTGCTGTCAGAAGGAAAGCAGGCGCCGCTCGCCTTCGCCCTTCGAGGCACGTTCAAGGTGCCAACCGGCGACACGGACGCAGGGAAGAGCAGCGGCGAGCCGGACGCATCGATCGACCTCATCCTCAGCAAGCACATCGGAGGGCGTGCGGAAGTCTCCGTTTTTGGTGGCGTGCTGTATCGCGGCTCGCCGGACGGCATCAACCTGACCGACAGCGTCCGCTGGGGGGCTGGCGTCGGGTTTCCGACCAACAGCCCAATCCGCGTGATCACCGAGTTTCGGACAGAAGTGCCGATGAACGACCAGGTCTCGCTGTCCTCGCCGCTGACGGGTGTCGACGGCACGCTGTCGGCGCTGCGCTCGCAAATCACCGTTCCTCTCGACGTGTCGGTTGGGGTGCAGTGGCAGTCGCCCCGCGGCATGTTCATCGGAACCGGGGTCAGCTACGCCGTCAACCAGGACCGCGGCCTGTTTGGCAGCACCGGCAACATCTTGGGACTCCAAGTCCGGGTTGGGTATCACCCGGGCGTGAGCCGATACGTGCCGCCGGCGGCGCCGGCGGCGAGGCCGGCCGATCCCCCGGTCAACCGTCCGCCGACCGTGCAAGCCACGTGCGACCCCTGCGAAGTGGCCCCTGGCGAAACGTCCACGGTCACCGCGCAAGCGAGCGACCCAGACGGCGACACGCTGAGCTATCGCTGGGCCACCCCCACCGGCACCCTCAGCCCGAGCAACCAGATGACGAGCACCTGGACCGCGCCTGATGCGGACGGTCCGGTCCCGGTTACGGTCACGGTCGACGACGGTCGCGGTGGGACCGCATCCGATACGACCACGATTCGGGTAGTGTCGCCCCCGCCGCCTCCGGCACGCGAGTATTCATTCGAGGACGTCCATTTCGACTTCGACCGTTACACGCTGCGCCCGGGCGCCGTGAGGATTCTCGACGAGGCCATCGCGGCGATGAACGAAGATGTTTCGTTGCGTCTCACGCTCGAGGGGCATACGTGCAACATCGGCACTTCTGAATACAATCAGGCGCTCGGGGAACGGCGCGCCAACTCGGTGCGCGACTACATGACCAGCCGCGGCATCAGCGCCAACCGGCTGCAACCCGTCACCTTTGGTGAAGAGCGCCCGATGCACGACAACGCCCGCGAGGAAACGCGCCGGCTCAACCGCCGCGCCGCGCTCGTCGTGCGCCTGCAGTAGCTCGGCAGTCTAGGGACGGCGACCGGGAGCTTGGTCGGTCGCCGTCTCCTTATCCCATTCTCGGTCCGACCCAGATCCAATGCGGAACCCAACGCATCCGATGTGCGGATCACGTGCGTCGGCTGACCCTTGCCGGTGGTCACCCTGGTGGTCGGGGTCCGCAAACCCGCAGTTCATGGGCTGAGCGTCCCGGGTCCCGTTAGAAAAGTCCGTTACACGATTCGGGAGGGGGACTGGGCGACGGCGGCCGCTGAGAACGCCAGGGCCGCGCGACAATGCGCGCCTGGGCTCCCAGATGAGGAAGCGACGCCGAAGGCGGACGCTTCCCTGCCTCGCGCGCACCGGGGTTTTCTGACGAGGCGTCTGTCTGGCCAGGCGCAAGGAGGGAGCAGCCAGGTGGGCTGTGACCGACGAAGCAACGCCTCCAGACGGGCGCCTCGTCGGAAAACCTAGTAGGACTTGGCGAAGTAGGCGTCTACCTTGCCGGGTTGGCCGCACTGGATGCAGTTGCCTGACGCCGGGGGCGGATCGAGTGGGACATTTCTGATTGTCGCCTGGGTAGCCGCTTTGACCTGGGTCTCGCACTCCGCCGAGCCGCACCAAGGCGCAACAACGTAGCCGGGACGGCCTTCAAGGCTGCTCTCGAACTCGGCGCGGTCTGTCGTCCTCAGCGTGTGTTCGTCGCGGAACGCCGTAGCGCGGTCGAGCAGCGCCTGCTGAATGGTCGTCAGCAGCTCGTCAACATGCCCGGCCAGACCCGCCATCGGCGTGGGTGACTTCTCACGGGTGTCGCGGCGCACGAGCATGACCTGTTCGCTCTTGATGTCGCGGGGCCCAATCTCGAGGCGGAGCGGGACGCCCCGCATCTCCCACTCCGAGTATTTCCACCCGGGCGAGTGCTCTTCGCGGTCATCAAGCATGACGCGGACGCCGACGCGCTCCAGTTCCGCCTTGATCCGCTCAGCATGAGGTAACACGGTTTCACGCCAGTCGCCGCGGGGGATCGGCACGATGACGACCTGATACGGGGCGATACGGGGAGGCAAGATCAAGCCGCTGTCGTCGCCGTGGGTCATGATGACTCCACCGATGAGTCTGGTACTGACCCCCCACGAGGTCTGCCACCCGTACTGCACCGTCTTGTCGCGCCCCTGGAACGTGATATCGAACACCTTGGCGAAGTTCTGGCCAAGGTTGTGCGACGTGCCGGCCTGCAACGCGCGGCCGTCGCCCATCAGCGCCTCGATGGAGTAGGTCTTCTCGGCGCCAGCAAACCTCTCGCTCTCGGTCTTTTCACCCTCGAGCACCGGCATCGCCAGCTCCGTCTCGGCGAAGTCCTTGTAAACGCCGAGCATCTTCATCGTCTCTTCCTGCGCCTCGGCCTCGGTCTCGTGTACGGTGTGCCCCTCTTGCCAGAGGAATTCCGTGGTGCGCAAGAATAGCCGGGTCACTTTCTCCCACCGGACAACGTTCGCCCACTGATTGATCAGCACCGGCAGGTCGCGCCACGACTGGATCCACTTGGAGTACATCGTGCCAATGATCGCCTCGGAGGTCGGGCGAACCACAAGCCGTTCCTCGAGCTTTTCCTCGCCGCCGTGGGTCACCCACGCCACCTGGGGCGCGAAACCCTCGACGTGGGCGGCCTCCTTCTGGAGCAGGCTCTCTGGGATCAACAGCGGGAAATAGGCGTTGACGTGACCGGTCTCTTTGATGCGGCGGTCAAGCGCCTGCTGCATCAGCTCCCAAATGGCATAGCCATACGGTCGGATGACCATGCAGCCTTTGACCGGCGAGTAGTCGGCCAACTCCGCGCGGCGGATGACGTCGGTGTACCAGCGAGGGAAGTCTTCCGACCTGGGGGTGATTTCCTTGACGAACGCCGCGGCCTTGTCCGACATCAGTGGGGGTCCTCCGACCGAAAAATTGCTGTTATCCTACCATTCGGTCTCGAGCGACCCGCGGGGGGCGCCACCCCAGCGGTCTGACGGCGCCGTCTACCGCGCGGCAGGCCGACACGACCACGCGCCGGCACAGCTCCCTTTGAACGACAGCCCATGCAACCCATACGGATAGACGTTGCAAGCTCCATTCGCACCTACCCGGTTCTCGTCTCCCCGGGCCTGGCCGGTGAGTTGACGCGGTGGCTCGACGACACCGGCGTCGGTGAACGCCGCTTCGTCGTTTCCAGCCCCAACGTCTGGAAACACCACGGAGAGATGTTGGTGGCGGCGCTTCCGGGGGTCGAGCATCTACTGGTGCCTGACGGAGAGCGCGCGAAGAACCACCAGACGCTCAGTCGTATCTACGAATGGTTGATTGAGAGCGGCGCCGATCGTTCATCCACGGTCATTGCGGTCGGAGGGGGCGTCATCGGCGACACGGTTGGCTTCGCCGCAGCCTCCTACCTACGCGGTGTCGACCTCGTGCAGGTGCCGACCACCCTGTTGGCGCAGGTTGACAGTGCGGTCGGGGGGAAAGTCGGGATCAACCACGCCCGCGGCAAGAACCTGATCGGCGCGTTCCATCCGCCGGTGGCGGTCATGGCCGACCCGCGATTGCTCGATACCCTGCCTCGGCGGGAGCTGCGGGCCGGGCTCTACGAAGTAATCAAGTACGGGGTCATCGCCAGCCGGCCACTCTTCGAACGCATTGTCAGAGACCTGCCGCGCATTTTCGCGCGCGAGCCGGAGGTCATGACAGCGATCGTCGCTGATTCGTGCCGCATCAAGGCGGAGGTCGTGGCCGCCGACGAGCGAGAGGGAGATCGACGACGGGTCCTGAACTACGGACACACAGCGGGGCACGCGCTGGAGGCGGTGACCCGTTACCGGCGACTGCGCCATGGTGAAGCAGTCGCGTACGGGATGCTTGTCGCGGCGCATCTTGGGGTTGCGCGCGGCCTCATCGACAAGGGCGACCATGCCGCCCTGGTCGAATTGATCGGACGTATGGGTCCACTTCCACAAGTGACCGACCTGCCAGCGGCCGAGGTGCTCGACTCGATGCGGCGTGACAAGAAGGTCGTCGCCGGACGTCTGCACGTGGTGCTGCCGCGTGGCCTGGGCGACACGGTCATCGTGGACGACGTGACCGAGAAAGAAATCCGCCGAGCCCTGAAGTCCATCGGCGTCCGGTAGTTCGAAACTGGGGTCCTCCCACCAAGGCGCGCGACAATGCGCGCCCCGCGGCCATGGAGTGGGGCACTAGGGGTCCCCGCGGAGTGGCCTCGTGGGGTCCGGGGCAACGCCCCGGCTAAGGAATGATTCCGTGGTCCTGCATCTTGACGACCAATGCACGGTGACTGATCCGCAGGGCATCCGCCACCCGACCGGTGTTGTTCCCGGCGGCCTTCAGCGCCGACGAAATCTTCCGGCGCTCCACCTCGGCCAGCGCCCGGTGTGAGGCATCCGCCAAAGTCCCAGACAGGTCGATCGCGTCCCAGGGGTCCGCCTCGGGGGTCGACACCGCTCCCACGTCGAGGTCCAAATCGGTGGGACGAATCTCTGCCTCCTCGCATAGGATGACTGCCCGCTCGATGCAGTTCTGCAACTCGTGGACGTTACCCGGCCACGAGTAGGACATCAACCGATCTTCGGCCGCGATGGACAGCCGCGAGGGCGGGCGACCGACTTGTGTCAGCACTGCCGCGCGAATCTGCTCGAGCTTCTCTACCGCTAGAATCAGTGCCGAGGTCCGATGGCGGGCTCGCACCATGGATTGAGCGGACATCGCGAACAGTTGCACGAGGCCCGCCGCCAGCGTGACCAGCAGGCCAACCGAGATGACCACCT
>CAUZAY010000298.1:0-5400 GCA_963577695.1 Vicinamibacteria bacterium
GACGTCCGTGGCCTCATTCGTCAGCATCAGTTCGACAAGGTCGAGATGGTCGCCTACACCCGACCCGACCAGTCCTACGAGGTCCTGGAGCAGTTGACGATGCACGCCGAGACCGTCCTTCGGCGTCTGGGTCTTGCCTACCGCACGGTCGTCCTCTGCACCCGCGACATGGGGTTTGCGGCCGCCAAGACCTACGACATCGAGGTGTGGTTGCCCGGCCAGCAGAAATACCGCGAGATTTCGTCGTGCAGCAACACGGAGGCGTTTCAGGCCAGGCGCGCCAACATCAAGTTCCGGCCCGACGGCAAGGGCAAGGCCGAACATGTTCACACCCTGAACGGGTCAGGCCTCGCGGTTGGACGCGCCCTGCTCGCCATTCTTGAGAACTACCAGCAAGCCGACGGCTCGGTCCACATCCCAGACGCCCTCCGCCCCTATATGAACGGCCGGGAGGTCATCGAGCCACAATGAAGGCACGTAGTCGCGGGTCTTCAGACCCGCCCGGGGAGGGATGGCCGAGTGGTTGAAGGCGGCGGTCTTGAAAACCGCTAGACGTGAAAGCGTCTCCAGGGTTCGAATCCCTGTCCCTCCGCCATCAAACATCGTTGTCGTAACGGCTTACTGGCATCGTCGGAACTCTTGAGTTCCCACCGTCGGCGCCCCCAAGGCCCTGTTTGCGGTGTTGTCAACTTGACGACGCAAGCCCTGTTCTTTCCTTGAGCCCGCGCACCCTCGCTCGTCTAACAGGCGCACGTCACCGCATTCCACTCGGCGAACGCGCGCGTGCGGAGCAGGCGGTGGTGCACCGACCGGAGCAGGTGTCGACCGGTCCGAAACAGGTTCTGGACCACACCGTGGATGGACGCAAAGCGTTGCAGATGGGCGGCTGATTTGAAGCGGCGCATCTGGCGCTCCCGTTGACGGGTCGGTTGGTGCGAGACCTCCGCACGATTGTTCTCGTACTGCCGGGTGCGGTGCACGACCGACGGCATGGCCGTGCGGTGCGCGGCTCTGTAGCTGCGGAGCTTGTCCGTGATCAACCGACGAGGTTCGCGGCCCTGTGTCTTCAACAGCTTGCGAAAGAACCTGGCGGCCGCCCGCCGATTGCGCCGCGACTGCACCAGTATGTCGATCACGTCACCGTCCTCGTCCACCGCTCGCCACAGGTACTGTTGCCGACCCTGGATCTTGATGAACACTTCGTCCAGGTGCCAGGTGTCACCCATACGGCCCCGCCGGGCCCGCAGCCGTCGGGCGTAATCGAGCCCGAAGGTCAGGCACCACTGCCGGATCGTTTCGTACGTGACGGTGATCCCGCGCTCCGCGAGGAGATCCTCGACGTCACGAAAAATGAGGCCGAATCGATGGTACAACCACACGGCGTGGGCGATGATCTCAGGTGGAAAGCGGCATCCGCGGTAGCGGGACGGCTGCTGGCTCATCCGTTCAGTCTGCCACGCGGGCTCAACCTGACAGAACCCGGCGAGTTGTAGCTCGAGGCCGGCGGCCAGGACCGGGATGTAGCCCAAGGGCAAGGAATGCACGTGTGGGTGCAAGCCGGCCGCGGACCGGGGTCAGAACCGAAACAAGCGATTGAACTTCACGACGAAGCCACGATTACGCAGCTCGGTGAACCGATCGGGACGTAGCGTCAGCGTATCGCGGTCCTCGGTATAGACCACGAACAACTCGCTCCCCGGGCTGTACTCCCACCGGAACCGCAGGTTGTTGCTCACCGTATCACTGGCAGAGTTGTACTGTATCAGTCCGCTGAAGAACATACGCGGGTTGAACGCATAGTTGACGCGGGTGACGACGAGGTCGGTTCGAAACGTGCCCTGTGGCGTATCGATCCAGTTGAGCGACAGGCTCGGTTCGACCGACATCTGTGGCAGCACGGCGATCCGTCCTTGGCTCAGGCCGAGCGTGGTGATGTCGCCGTTGAAATAGCCACCCCGCTGGAGCGTGGCGTTGCCGTTGAAGCGTCGTTGTTCACCGAGCCGATACGCCAGCTCGATGTCGGTAAAGGCGTATCCGCCGACGGGAATCGCAAAGTCGGCTCCCGGCGGACTGAAAGGCGTCAGCAACAGCTCGTAGTTGTCGTTGACGGTCACCCCGAACCGATCGCTGCTTTCGAACTCCGTCTCGAATTGCAGCCTGTTCGTCCGGGTCTCCAGCAGCGTCGTGTCCGCGGTGAGGATGTAGTCGACGCTGCCGGTCAGTCGAAACTGACGAATCGAGTCCATCGTGCTCGGACGGGGACTGAACCGCCCTTCGACAAAGGTACGTCGGAAGTTGTCTCGACGGAGAAACCCCACCTCCGGATTGAAGTCGTCCTCGACCAGCAGGTGGTCGGCCTGCATCCCAACACGATCGGCGGTATAGCTAAACCGTGCCTGGTAACTCGTATCGTCGCCTGACCGGCCCGGTGTCTCGGTCCGAGCGTAGTACCCGACCATCTCGATGTTCTCGTAGAAGGCGAGGGTCGCATCGGCGCCGTAGGTGCGGCTCGCGCCGGCACCATCGAACGACACCGACCGATTCGTGAAGATGCCTCCGACAGCGCTACGCCGCAGAATGTCTCGCTTGACGCGCGCCACGGTGAAGTTGGTGGACTTGGCGGCACCCAGCGCTTGGTCGTCGGTCGAGATACTCAAGGCGCCGATGCTGTAGGGTCCGACCTTCCCGGTGACCCGCCCGCCTCCGAGAATGGGCACGACCTCGCCCGCTTGCAAACCGATGCGCCGGCTGTAGAACAGCGTGGGCGCATTGCCGCCGCCAAAGAACCCGCCGCCACCGGCGCTGCGAAAGCCGCCCCGCGCGAAATCGAAGATCCCGCTCCCCTCCAGAAAGAATTCGCGCTTCTCCGGGAAGAACAAGCTGAACCGAGTCAAATTGACCTGTTGCTCGTCGACCTCGACCTGGGCAAAATCGGTGTTATAGGTCAGATCGGCGGTCAGGCTTTCGGTGATGCCGTACTTGACATCGATCCCGAGGTCGCCGTCGCGTGTGTATCCACCGAGCGGATCGGCCACCGTGTCACGCGTGATGCCCCCGATGGCGTAGGGCTTGATCTCGATGTTGCGACTGGCCGGGGGCGGTTCCAAGCCGACCAGCGTCCCGGCTTGCGATACGCGAAACACCCCAGCCGTGCCAGCCCCGGCGCCGGCGGCCGAAATGGGCAGCGCCGTCAGATAGGCCACTTCCGCCTTGCGGCGGATGCCCCGGCGCAACTGCACGCCCCACACCGGGTCCTGCCCCGCCCGGTACCGCAACGACTTGAACGGAATCTCCATTTCGACCGTCCACCCGCCCTCGAACCGGCCGACCCGCACGTCCCATACCGGATTCCAGTCGAGATTCGGATTGCCTTCATTGGTCACGGCGAAGTCGGACCGAGCTCCCAGGGGTGTCGTTTGAAACGCCACCCCGTTCCGACGGTCGTAGAACGTGTCGAACAGGACGAGAAACAGATCGTTCTGGCGAATCTGTCGCGCATCACGCCTCAGCTCGTTGGCGACCCATTGGCTTTCCGGTGCCGAGTCCCACGCCCGAGCGGAGACATAGATGTTCGTGTCGTCGAACAGAATCCAGGCCTCCGTCTTCTCGGTCGCCAGCGCGCCCTCATCTGGCAGTTGCTGGATGAAGTCGGTGATGACGGGCACCGTCTGATAGACCGCCTCGTCGAGCTCCCCGTCGAGACGAATTCGCCGGGTGATTCGGGTAGCCCGTACCGTGGCCCGGCCTTGCGCGTCCCGGTTGATGACGGCGGGCGCTACCGGGGCGGGGGGACCATCAATGGCGTCGATGACCACCTCGCTTGCGGTGGGGGTCCCAAGGGCCGGTGCCACCATCGATTCAGATCTGAGGGGTGGTGGCAACGGCGCCGGAGACAGCACCTCAGGCCGCGGAATCGTGAGAGGCGCAGCGCTGGCTACGGGTCCGGACAGATCCGCGACCAGGCGGTCTTGCAGATCGAACAGCTCGTCGATCGACCCGTCGACCCGGGTCGCTCGAACCACCGATCCGTCCGCGACGTCAACCACCCGCCCGGTAATCCTAAGGGTGTTACCGATTCGCTGATAGGCGCCGGTGACCACAAATCGCCCCCCGAGGCGACGACCGGTTTCGAGGGCGACCACGTTGGGGTCCGCGCCCTCGCTGGTGGCGACGGACGCGAGTACCGACCTTCCGTCGGGAAACCCCGACACGAGCGATTCCGCGATGCCGGAACCGATCCAGTCGTCGGCCGAGTCGCCGGTCACGTTGGCGAATCGGACGATGACGAAGAGGGGCGCCTCAGCCGGCGCCTGGCCCTGCCACGCGGTGAGCGGCGAGGCCGTGGACCCGACGGCCGCGAGCAGGACGAGCGACAGTGCGCGCGCGAAGCTCACGGCCTTGAGAACGTGCAGATCCATCGGGTCCCTCGTGGGTGGCATGAGTCCGGTGATCGCCAGTAGTCGTGTCGTCGGGGCTGCCCGACTGGCTACTGGGACGTCGGTGGCGTGATGCCGTTGATCCGCATGTAGGTGACGAGGTTGCCGTAGTGCTCGTAGGTGTGTCCGGAGTTGAAGGCGAGCACTGCCGACCGGGCCATTTGCTGACCACCGAGAAAGGGCACCGTTTCGGCCCCCTGCGCGTCGGTCGTGTTGGCGTAGACGTCGCGGCAAAACGCGAACGCGCCGGCCAGCGCGGCCTTGATGTCCGCCTTGGAAGTCTTCGTCTGCTCGATACTCTCGGTGCTGGGGTTGGTCCGGCCAGACGCCGCCGAGCAGATCTGGTAGTTGGCGTCGGCGATATGGGCCAGCAGCTGACCCAGCGTTCTGACTTCCTCAGTCGGACGGAAACTGTAGAGCTCCTCGGAGACCTGGTCCGCGGTGGCGGTGACGGCCTGCTCGGTGACTCCATGTAGGCCCGCCAGCGACGAGACGACCTGGCCCTGCGCGAGAACCGGGGTGAGTGCGAACACGCCGACCGCCGTTGCTATCGTCAACTGCTTCATCGCGAATCTCCTGTTCATGGGGTACGAGCGACTCGCCGGAGCGGAGCCATCCGCCACCCAACGGTTTCAGTACACGGTCGACCAGTCAAGATCGCGAGAGGTGGCAGAACCACGGGCGACAGCGTGTTGGGCGTGACACGCCTCATGTATAAATAGGAGATGACACACTGAACAATGGCAGAGTTGGAGGCGGGGCTCAAGGAGGTCGGTGAATCACCAACCGATGGCGGTGTGGTGAAACTGATCGTGCGTCGACCGGCCATTGGCGAGCGCGAAACGCTCGAGGTGGGCGAGTTGCGTCTGACCGAGGGGCTCGTCGGTGACAACTGGCAGCACCGGGGCAGTTCCCGCACCGATGATGGGTCCGCACATCCAGAGATGCAGCTCAACCTGATGAA
>CAUZAY010000299.1:0-5400 GCA_963577695.1 Vicinamibacteria bacterium
GTCGTCTCGTCACGGAGCACGCCGGCGATGGCGGCGTCTGATTCGCTAAGGGTCTGCTGGCGGATGCTCACCGGACTATCGGTGATCGGGGGCATGAGGTCCTTTCGCAAGAAACGAGGATTGGAGCGGTGCGGTCGTCGCGCTGGGCGACAATCAGCACAAATTCTACTATAGGCGAAGGACCGAATCCGGGCCGATCGGGCGGCCCGTCCCGCGTGCTATAGTGCCAAACATGGCCGAAAATCTTTCTTTTTCGTCGTCGCCCGTGGACCGGTTCGCGGAGGCGTTTCCCGGTTCTCGTAAAGTGATGGTCGCCGGTGACCGGGTCCGGGTGCCAATTCGCGAGATCGCGTTGTCAGGCGGAGAGGAGCCGGTCCGGGTGTATGACACCAGCGGACCGCACGGTGGTGATGTGCGGCAGGGATTGGCGCCGTTGCGCGAGTCGTGGATTGCCGGCCGAGGGGGGATAGGGGAGCGCCCGCGCCGACCGCGGGATGGTCAGGCGGCAGGTCTCCCGTCGCTCGGTTCGCGGGCAGTTCGGCGCGGCACGGGTGGCGTGACGCAGTTGCACCACGCGCGACGCGGCGTCGTGACCGAGGAAATGGAGTTCGTGGCGCTGCGGGAAGGTTTCGAGGCGGAATTCGTCCGAGACGAGGTGGCGCGCGGCCGCGCGATCATCCCAGCCAATATCAACCACCCTGAGCTCGAGCCCATGGTGATCGGCCGGAATTTCCTCGTCAAGATCAACGCGAACATCGGGAACTCCGCCGTGTCGTCCTCGATCGAGGAGGAGGTCGAGAAACTGCGCTGGTCTACGCTGTGGGGCGCCGACACGGTGATGGACCTATCGACGGGGCCGAACATTCATGAGACGCGAGAGTGGATCATTCGCAACTCCCCGGTGCCGATCGGCACGGTGCCGATCTATCAGGCGCTCGAGAAAGTCGATGGCCGCCCGGAGGAGTTGACCTGGGAGTTGTATCGCGACACCTTAATCGAGCAGGCCGAGCAGGGGGTGGACTATTTCACGGTGCACGCGGGCGTTCTGCTGCGCTACATCCCCATGACGGCGCGTCGTATCACGGGCATCGTTTCTCGCGGTGGCTCCATCATGGCCAAGTGGTGCCTCGAACACCACCAGGAGAACTTCACCTACACCCACTTCCGCGAGATTTGCGAAATCATGCAAGCGTACGACGTCTCGTTCTCGCTGGGTGACGGTCTGCGTCCGGGGTCGATCGCCGATGCCAACGACGAGGCCCAGTTCGCCGAGCTAAGAACCCAGGGCGAACTCAACCGGATCGCCTGGGAATACGACGTCCAAGTGATGAACGAAGGGCCCGGCCATGTCCCACTGCATCTGATCAAGGAGAACATGGAAAACCAGCTGGAATGGTGCGACGAAGCGCCGTTCTACACCTTGGGGCCTCTGACGACCGACATCGCCCCAGGGTACGATCACATCACCTCGGCCATCGGCGCGGCGACGATCGGGTCGTACGGGACGGCGATGCTCTGCTACGTCACCCCGAAAGAACATCTTGGGCTACCCAACCGCGACGACGTGAAGGCCGGCGTCATCGCCTACAAGATCGCGGCGCATGCGGCGGACCTTGCGAAAGGCCACCCGCGAGCGCAGGCCTGGGACGATGCCGTCTCCAAGGCACGGTTCGACTTCCGCTGGGAGGATCAGTTCAACCTGGCCCTCGACCCCCAGACGGCCCGTGCCTATCACGACGAAACGCTGCCGGCCGACGGGGCCAAGGTGGCGCATTTCTGTTCCATGTGCGGCCCCAAGTTCTGCAGCATGGAGTTGACGCAGCAAGTACGGGACTACGCCGCCGGGCAGGGCGTGAGCGAGACCGAGGCGGTGCGGGTCGGAATGGAGGAAAAGTCGGCAGAGTTCCGCCAGGAGCGGCAACTCTACGTGACCGCAACTCCGGAGGATCCGGTCAGCGCTGGGTCTGGCCCGGAGGCGCCGGGACAATCTGGATGACGGTCCTGAATCGGGCCGGCTCGCCGCCGGCTGGGTTCAGATAGCCCTCCGAGCCGTTCCAGCTGTAGTCCTTCACAGTCACCCCGGGCGGGAACGCCATCTCGTCCTCTCGGAATCGGCCGACCTCAAACATGTGCGTGGCGGGTCCGTCGAACACGCGATCACCCCGCTCGTCGAGGATGATCGCGTAGTAGCGGACCATTTCTTCGAAGCTCGAGTTGGTGCCAAACAGATAGTACCGCTGGCTTCGACCCGCTTCGTACGACGTGAGAAACTGAGCGCTCGGGTAGATCGGAAGGCCGAGCGTTGCTTCGGTGGGCACGTTCTGGGCCGAGACGACCGAGGCTTGAGCCGGCGCGGCTGCCGTGGGCGTCGCGGGTCGTTGCGGCGCGGGTTCGCTGACCCCTGGGCTCTGGTTTCCCGGTCGGGGAAACGGACGCGGTACCGGCTGGCGCTGCTGCGGCTCGGCGGCCGCCAGCCCCGCTCCCGCCAGCGCCGCAATCACACAACCAGCCACAAGGCGACGCATGTACATGTGGCCATTATGCTGGCCCGATCACCCACACGCAAGTCATCACCGCTCACCGAAACCCCCGAGAAGGATGCTAAAAAAGGTCCGAGGGGGTTTTCTGACGAGGCGTCTGTCTGGCCAGGCGCGACGAGGGAGCATGCAGGCGGCATGTGACCGAGGAAGCAACGCCGTCCACGCTGGCGCCTCGTCGGAAAACCTAGTTCTTGATGGACGCGCGCCAGTAGTCGAGCAGATTCGAGAGCGTGTCTCGGAGGGGAATGTTCGGCTGCCAGCCGACGTCCCGCTTGATTCGGGTGGGGTTGCCGAGCAGCAGCGGATGGTCGCTTGGCCGCATCCGGCTGGAGTCCTGTCGAACCGTCACGGCCACCGACGCGCACGAGAGCAGGCCGTCCAGTACCTCTCCGGTCCGATACGCGGTGCCGGTGCAGACGTTGTAGGGCGTCGCCGAGGCGCCGCGGGCCATCAAGAGCTGGTAGGCGTGCACCGTGTCCCGCACGTCGGTCAGATCCCGTCTGGATTCGAGGTTGCCGACCGACAGGACCGGAGGGATCTGTCCCGCCTCGATGCGCGCGATCTGGTGGGCAAAACTCGATGCCGCGAAAGAGAGCGCCTGGCCCGGGCCAACATGCGTGAACGAGCGGCTGACCAGTACCGCCATGCCATCCTGCCGGGCCGCGGCGAGCCCGACGAGTTCCTGGGCCAGCTTGCTGAGACCGTAGGGACTCACCGGGCCAAGTGGGTCAGCTTCGTCGATCGCCGTGCCCGAGGGTTTGTACACAAGCGCCGATCCCGGTATGAGCGTGCGGGCGTCAGGCGCGTGGTCACTCAGCGCCGCCAGCAGATGCTGCGTGCCCAACACGTTCGTGCGTAGTGTCGCGTAGGTGTTGGACCATGAGTCGCCGACGCTGGCCGCGCCAGCACAGTGATACACCTGGGTGGGTTGGGTGTGGGTGATCGCCCGGGCGACCGCCCGCGCATCCAGCAGATCTACCTCGCTCCAGTGGACCCGGTTGTCCCCAGGAGCCAAGCGGGGCGGGGAACTCGGTGAGTCGCCGGCATTGGCCGGCCGTCGCCACGCGATGAGCGTCGACGAGCCCCGGGTGCGATCCAGCAGTGTGAGCAGATGGCTGCCGACGAAGCCGGCGGCCCCGGTGACAAGGATCGTCTCTGACACTAGTACTCAAACGGGGCTACGCCCCGAACCCTACGTGGCCACTGCGCAGGGACCCCGAGAGCCCCTCTCCGTGACCGCGGGGCGCGTATTGTCGAGCGCCCTGGCGTTCTTGTGCATCCTCGCAGTGTCCTGTGCGCGTGATTTCTGACATACGTCGCCAGGGGGATCGCGCCTGAAGGCGTTGTGCCGAGGCCACACATGCCCAATTTGCTCCCGTGTGACGCCGGTTCAGGCGCGCGCCGCGCTACCGAGGTCTGCAGTGAACCATGGCGACACCACTAGCTCTGGGTCTTCCGCGTACCGTACTGACGCTGGTAGTACTCACGGAAGGCAGGGTCGGCTTCTTTGATTGGCCGCCACCACCACTCGTTGTCCCGATACCAGGCCACCGTGGCTCGCAACCCAATGTCGAACACGTGGCGAGGCCGCCAGCCCAACGCCTGCAATTTCTTTGTGTCGAGCGAGTAGCGGCGGTCGTGACCCGGGCGGTCCTCGACTGGGGTGATTAGCGAGGTCGGCCGCTCGAGCTCCGCCAGGATCCGGTGAGTCAGGTCGATATTCTCGACCTCGTTGCCGCCCCCGATGTTGTACACCTCTCCGTTGCCGCCTTTCTCGATCAACAGGTTGACTGCACGACAATGGTCTTCCACGTGGAGCCAGTCCCTGACGTTTCGCCCGTCACCATACAGCGGCACCGGTAGATGGTCGATGGCATTGGTGACGAACAGCGGAATAACCTTCTCAGGAAACTGTCGAGGTCCATAGTTGTTCGACGCCCGGGTAATGATGACCGGGACGCCATGCGTGGCCCAGTAGCTGTAGGCCAACCGGTCCGCGCCCGCCTTGCTCGCCGCGTACGGATTGCGTGGCTTGATTTCGTCGGCCTCGGTGCTAGAACCGCTCTCGACGCTGCCATACACCTCGTCGGTGGAGATCTGGACAAATCGGCGGAGTCTGGCCGCCTTGCGGGCGGCGTCGAGCAGCACGAAGCTGCCATACACGTCGGTGTTGATGAACGCGCCCGCATCCTGCAGCGAACGGTCGACGTGGGTCTCGGCCGCGAAGTGCACGACGACGTCCGATTCCTGGACCAATGGGCCGGCCAGCGCCGGGTCGGCCACGTCGCCCTGGACGAACCGATGACGCGGGTCGTCGACGACGTCGCGGAGGTTTTCCAGGCGACCCGCGTAGGTCAGTTTGTCCAGGGTCGTGACCCGCCACTCGGGGTGGGCGGCCAGCGCATGCAGCACGAAGTTGCTGCCGATGAAGCCGGCCCCACCGGTGACGAGCACCTCCACGGTGGGTTTTACCATCGGATACCGACCTCGGAGTTGTCACCAAGCATGAAGCGGTACGCGGACGGCTTGACCGGTTCCCGTATGATCCGCACGTTGCGACCAATCAGGCTGTCGATCACGCGGTTCGACAGGTCGCTGAGGACGCTGTCTTCCAGCACGATGCTGTGCTCAATCTCCGAGGCTCGCACCACGACATTGTTCATGATTGACGTGAACGGACCGATATACGCGTGTTCGATTCTGGCGTTTGCCCCAATGATGACCGGTCCCCGGACGACCGAGTCGATGATCTCCGCGCCGGCTTCAACCACCACCTTGCCTTCCACCCGCGAGTCGGCGTCGACGGAGCCCTCGATCCTCCGGTCGAGCGTGTCAAGAATCAACCGGTTGGCTTCAAGCA
>CAUZAY010000300.1:0-5385 GCA_963577695.1 Vicinamibacteria bacterium
AGCGCCGTGCCGGAGGGCGCATCGATCTTCGCCGCGTGGTGAATCTCGTGAATCCAGGCGCCGAATTCTTCGCGTGGTTCGAACAACTCCGCCGCGCGTTCGGTCAAGGCCAGGAACAGGTTGACGCTCAAGGAGAAGTTGGCGGCCGCGACTACGCCGATCCCGGCCTTGTCGGCCGTCGCCCGCATGGCCGTTTCCTGGTCCTGCCACCCGGTGGTGCCAACCACGAGGTTCACGCCGTGACCGGCCAGCCGCGGAAGGTTGTCCCCGACAGCATCCGCCGTCGAGAAGTCGATCGCGACGTCGACGTCACGCACCTGATCTGCCGTGATGCCCGCCCCGCCGCGATTGTTGTCGATGTCGAGGCGTCCAGCCACCTCGAACCCGTAGGACTCGCTGAGCTGGTCCACCAACTTGCCCATGCGACCATAGCCGATGATGAGCAGACGCATCGCTATTGCGCCCCGTCGTCGTTCGCGGCACCCGCTCGTATCACCCTGCGTATCACTGCCGCCGCCTTCTTGGCGTCACTCTCGGTTGCGAATGTCAGGGTCGACGAAAATCGCTGGTCCACGACACCAGCCTCATGATCCCGGACCCCGATGCCGGCCCAGGCCACCGCGTTTGCCACCGCGTACGCGAATCCGGGCCAGTTGTCTCCGTGCATCAGAAGGGTCGTGGCCGGAGAGAGTGAGAAGCCAGCCGATCGGGCCACTGTCGCCGCTCGCCGCCCCTCGCCGGCGTAGACCTCGACGATGTTACGTTTCGCCCGCCCCGGCGCGGATCGGACGCGGACGACCTTGAGGTCCGCACCCTGTTGCGCGAGTGGTTCGAGCGCGGCGGCCAGCGCGCCGGGTCGACGTGGGACCTCAGTGCGCCAGAGACCGATCTGTTTGACCTTGATACCCATGTAAGGAGACGCCCCCGGGGAGCCGCAGACTGTCGAATTCCGGTGATTATACTAGCAGCCCGTGTTAGAGCTAGTAGGTGTGTCTCAGGCGTGCGCTGGTGCATCTGGGGCGAGCATGACCGGGAGCGGATTGGAGCAGCACACTGATGGCGGCGATACCAAACACGATGCGCGCGATTGGCATGTCCGGGCCCGGCGACCCGGATGTCCTGGTGCTCGATGAACAACCCGTGCCGGAGCTGAGCACCGGCGAGGTGCTGGTCAAAGTGGCGGCGGCCGGCGTGAACCGAGCCGACTGTATGCAGCGGAGAGGCCAGTATCCGCCCCCGCCCGGTGCCTCCGAGATCCTGGGGCTCGAAGTGTCCGGCACCGTCGTGGCGCTGGGAGAAGCGGTGTCCGGCTGGCAAGTCGGCGACCCGGTCTGCGCGCTGTTGGCCGGTGGCGGATACGCGGAATATTGCGCTGTCCCATCCCCGCAATGCCTGCCGGTGCCCGTGGGCGTCGACTTGGTCGATGCGGCCGCGCTGCCTGAGGTGGCACTGACAGTGTGGACCAATGTATTCGAGCGTGGCCGTCTCGCACAGGGGGAGACGCTGCTCGTGCACGGAGGCTCGAGCGGCATTGGCACCATGGCGATCCAGGTGGCGAGCGCGCTTGGTTCGCGAGTGCTCGTGACGGCCGGCTCGGCGGAGAAGTGCGGTGCGTGCGAGGCGTTGGGCGCCGAGCGTGCATTCAACTACCGGGAGGTCGACTTCGTCGAGGCCGTCCGCTCCATGGCCGGCGGGGTCGACGTCATTCTGGATATGGTCGGAGGTGCGTATCTGGACCGCAACCTGAGCCTTCTGAATCTCGATGGTCGGCTTGTCATCATCGCGTTGATGAGCGGGGCTCGCGCCGAGATCAATCTGGCGACGCTGATGCGGCACCGACTGATCGTCACCGGCACGACGTTGCGCGCGCGGACAATCCAAGAAAAAGGGGCGGTCGTCGACGCCGTACGACAGCGCGTCTGGCCGCTCGTCGAGTCGGGACGGGTACGCCCCGTGATCCACCAACACCTGCCGTTGGCCCAGGCCGGGGCGGCCCACCGAGTGATGGAGGACAGCACGCACATTGGTAAGCTCCTCCTAGTTGTGTGATTTGAAGCGGGTTGCGGCCAAGACCCCACGGGCCCCGAGTGGCCCGCTGCGCCGGCGCTCGACGCGCATTTTCACGAGCCGAGCTTGGCGTCCGGGGAGACTTCTAGTGAGCGAGGTGTTGTCTGCCCACGGCTATCGCGTTCTGGAGGCGACGGATGGCCTGTACGCGATTCGGATTGCCCGGCAGCACGGTGGAGCGCTCGACGTGCTCGTCTCGGATCTTGTCATGCCGCGGATGCACGGCACGGACATGTTCCAGCAGCTGACCCAAGATTATCTGCGGCTGCGGTGCGTCTTCATGTCCGGCTACAGCGAGGCGATGGTCAAATCTGAACTGGCGACCATGCCAGGCGCCCGGGTCCTCCAGAAGCCGTTCACCGATGACGTGCTGCTGCGGGCGCTGCGCGAAGCCCTGACCGAAGCGTGAGGCAAGGATTCTCACCTCGCGCTGCTCGCGGTCAAGACCGACAGGTCCGTGTCGCCATGCTCCAGGGCCAACATCAACAGCAGGTAGTCGCGGATGTGTCGGGTGGTCAGGAAGTTCTCCTTCACGTGATCGTGTCCCGCGTCGCCCAGCGCGTCTCGTAGCTTTGGGTTCCCGAGCAGCTCCACGGCCCGGTTGGCCGCCCCCTCGGGCGAGTGGACGAGGAATCCGGTCACGCCGTTGAGCAGCTGTGATCGGATGCCGCCGACGGCGCCACCAATGACCGGCTTGCGTTTCCAGAGCGCCTCGGTCACGGTGAGGCCGAATCCCTCCTTGAGTGACTTTTGCATCACGACCGTCGACCCGCGAACCAGGGCGTTGATGTCCAGGTCGCTGAACGGCGGCAGTTCCAGGATGTGAATGTCCGGGTCGTCTCCCGCGGCCTCCCGCACTTCTCGAAGGACTTCTTCTCCCTCTGGGTCGTCCGTCGCCCCTCCGCCCGCGAGCAGGAGTTGGCAGTCGTGGCGCCGCCGGACCAGACGATACGCCTGCATCACCCCCAGCGGATCCTTGAGGCGGTCGAATCGAGATATCTGGGTGAGGATGGGCCGCCCTGGGTCCATCCCGTATCGCTCCACTACCGCCCGAACGTCGGCGTCGGGGATGTCGCGGTTCTTGTCGCCGAGGGGGTCGATCGACGGCGGTACCATATATTGCGGAATCGCGAGCTGCTGAGCGAAGTCGGGCATCGAAAAAATTGACGCGTCGTATTGCGCCACGTGGTCCTGCAGGAACCCCCAGACCCGCGGATCCGGTGTCGAGACATCGATGTGGCACCGCCAGATCCAGCGGCCGCCGACGTCGCGTTTCCGTGCGATCAGACCGGCCGGTTGGGGATCGTGCACGATGACGACGTCCCCGTAGGTGTTCAGATCCGCCAGGTTCATCTCGGTCGTGTCCCGAAACACCTGGAACATCTCCTCCGTGATGTGCTCTTCACCTCCGTGCAGGGCGTTGTGAAACGCCTTTGTCACAGCGAAGAAGGCCTGATTGCCTTTGATGACGTCCCATGTCGTGTCGATGCCGAGGTCGCGAAGCAGTGGGACCATGCGGGTCAGGATCTCGGCGACACCACCGCCCACCGAGGTGGAGTTGATGTGCTGGAGTCGGAGGTGACGGACACGGTCGGCAAGCAATAGCAATTCGTCGATGACCTGGGACCCGACGATCGGTCGGTAGTCTTCGAGGTGGTCGCTCATGCCTGGGCTCCAAGCTGGACAATGTCGCACCGAAGCTCGTCTAGCGTGCGGAGGTAGGGGTTCAACCCGTCGATCGCGGACGCGAGATCCGGGCGTCCGCGGTCGGTGAGCCAGCGGGAAAAATCGCTGGTTTGGCGACCGAGCCGCAGCCGGGCCTCGAAAAAGTGGAAATACAACGAGGCATGCGAAATCGACGCCACCTTCTTGAAAAAGTCGCCGACGTCGTCGGCAACGAGTCCGGTGGGCAGCACAAAGCTTCGCGACCGGCAGAAATGGAACGCCTCCTCCGGGCGGCATTGGTACCCGGGCCGATCCAGATTGTCGAGATACGCGTCGATTGTCCGAAGCAGCGCGTCGCGAAGTTCCGCAATGCTGGTAAATGCGAGCAGGTCGATGGCGGCCAGTTTCTCCGCCAGGGGTTCTTCGCGAAGCACCTCCGAGACCCATCGTGCGAAGTCGTTGTAGCGGGCCGTCTGCTGAAAGTCGTGCGCCAGATACTCCTGATGCGTATGGAGGAACACCGACGACTCGGATATCCGAGCGAGCTCCGTCCTCAGTTCTTGCAAGGTGCGGGCCTTGATGCCGGTCACGACGACGAGGTGGAGTTCGGTGTCGAAGATGAACGATTGCTGATTGGTCATTGATGTGAGTCACTGGCTCGATGGCTGAGGACCGGGCGGAGAGTGGGACCTCACGTGCACACTCGGCTGAACACGCGGTCGAAATTGCCGGCCAGGATCTGGTGACGCGCGTCGTCGCCAACGTCGAGGTCGTCGAGGATGGACCGCTGCGTCTCGTATATCGGTCGCTGCCAGCCACGTGGGAAAAACGACGAATCGGTTCCGAATAACAGGCGGTCGGGTCCGAGCGTTTGGAGCGTGTGGGCAAACACGGTTCGCAGGGTCAACCCCGGATGGTACTGGAGCCACCGGTTGGAGCTGGAGGTGTCAAGATGGATGCTGGCGCACAGGTCGGCCGCCATCAGCGCTTCCTTCAGGAACCCGGCGCCGAAATGCGGAATGATGACTGGAACGGACGGGTACCGAGAGGCCACCGGTACGATGGCCAGCGGATCACCAAGCCGAATGTCGACGGGGGTCCGCAGGCCCAGCTTGCGTCGCACCCCGACACTGAGCACCCCGCAATGTATGAACACCGCGGCGTTGGCGGCGGATGCGGCTGCGAACAGCCGATCGACGACATCATCGTCCAGGCGAAAGCCGTGCATCGCCGGAAACAGACAGGCACATCGCATACCTAGCTCGCCGAAGAGCCGGGTGAGACGCGTGGGGGTCTCTGGCCGCGTGGGGTCCACCATGCTGAGGCCGACGAGACGGTCCGGGTGTCGACGCACTGCGACCGACACCGATTCTTCGTCGTCCGGGAGGCTCGCCATCAGCGCCGCGCGACGCACATGGTGGGTATCGAGCTCTCGTACCCATCGGTCCGCCAGCAGTTGTGGCGTCCCTGGCGGGTCCCATCCCAGACGCTCGGGAATGGCGACTGCGGCGTTCTGTGTCGCGGGTGCCGTCTGCGTGCCGAGTGCAGCGAAAAACCGAGCCGAGAAAAAATGACAGTGCGCGTCGTTGAGCATCGCTGCGTGAATTGGTCTGTGAGGCGACGGCGCCTCTTCCCGCAGTATACTGGCTCCCC
>CAUZAY010000301.1:0-5384 GCA_963577695.1 Vicinamibacteria bacterium
CAAGTTGCGGACACTACGTCCCGTCGGTCACCAGCTCGTAGAGCCGGGCGTCGTCGTCCCAGAAGATCGGCTGCAGTCGATCGTTGAAGGATGCGACGCGGGCTGCGAGCGTTGTCCAGTCCTCATTAGCATAGAACTGCCGGTGCAACAGGACGTACCGGGTGCCGTGGCGAGCCAGGATGTCGAATGACCGGGCGGAGGGGAATCCAGCGAGGTCGTCGACCTCGGCCCGAAAGTCCTGAGGGATTACATCAGAGTAGCCGTTGACCAGCGGACGCCAGTGCCCCGTGGACCCGACCATATAGTACGCGTGGCGCGGGTAGTCCATCCGTTGGTTGAAGTAGGGGAACTCGGCGACCGGGCCCGACGGCAGCTGGGCGAGCATGCGATACGCGGCCGGGAACCGCGGCGCCTCGTAGTGGGGATACGGCACCGCGGCCAGTTCGGCGAGGGCCACGATCAACAGACCGGCGGTGACCGCCGCCTTCCGCCGTTCGCGGGCGAGCTGAGTCACACCGACTCCAGCCAGGACCGCCAGCGCGAGCGCCACCACGATGCCCAGACGCGCCGGGGCTCGCAACATCCCGAACCCCGGGACGGTTTCGAACAACAGGGTGTACAGACCACCTGACGGACCAAATGACGCCCAGGCGGCGAGTAGCGCGAGTAATCCGTAGAGGGCGACGACCCGGCTCGGATCCTGATGCGCTGGCGAAGTCACGGCGGTCCTCGCAAGGGTTTCGCGGGTCGAACGTAGTCCGGTCACCACCCCGACCGCGGCCAGCCCGAGCACCAGGAAGCCGGGGAACAACACTTCATTCCAGACCTCGATGCGTGTGAGCAGCCACCGGTGCGACCGAGCGGGTGACGCCAGATACGCCCGCCAGTCGGCAGAGTACACCCGTGCTTCATCCAGCGTTCTGGCCACACTGCCGTGAGTCTCGCCGACATCCACATACGGGAGGAAACAGGCCCCCGCGACGAGACCGCCGATGACGACCGCCACCGCGATGGACGTCCAATACGAACGGCTGGTCCAGAGTCGATCCATGGCGGCGTAGAAGAGAATCGCTACCCCGACCATGAGGCCGGCGAACAGACCGTAGTATCCACAGGCCAGCCCGGCCGCCGCCAAGACCAGACCCAGGACGACGCCGTGCCCGACACTCGGCCGCGCCGCCAGACGGTGAAACGCCAGCATCGAAAACGGCAGGCCGGCGGTCATCAAGAGTTGGATATGCGCGCTACGGGCGAAGACGAACGGGCAGAACCCGAACAGTACCCCGGATACGGCGGCGGCCGATCGACTACCGGTCAGACGCCGAACCAGCAGATAGGCGCCGACGACCGATAGCATGAACGACCACAGCACGACGGTGTTGTGGGCGGCGTACGGATTGCGGGTCAGCCAGTATGGAGGGACCGCCAGCAGGCCGGCCACCAGGTTGGCTTCAGAGAACGCGAGCGCGTTGTGATGCGGGTAGAAGATGTTGGCGTGCCACAGCTCGGTGGGGTCGGCGACGACGGTTCGAGCGACCCACGCGATGTTCCAGATGCTGAACAGGCCGTCTTCAGCGTCGACCCGTCCGCCGCTACCGAGCTGGAACGCGAGCGGATACGTCAGAGCGACCGTGGTGACGACGGCCAGTGCGGCGACGAGGGCCGCTTCACGACCGCGAGACATGCCGGGCGATCGTAGCACGCTGGTCCCGCCTCGCGACCCTCCCGCCGGGGTGGCGCGCCGGCGGGCGCGAGCTCGAGCCAGGACGCTATTGCGGCGTCACCCTCAGCAGCGTGACGTCGAAAAGCAGGGTGGCGTTGGTCGGGATGATCCCGCGCGCGCCTTCACCGTATGCCAGTTCCGGCGGAATGATGAGGCGCCGCTCGCCGTTCTCGCGCATGCCCGCGAGGCCTTGCACCCAGCCATCAATGATCTGACCCGCCTGGAGCACGACCGATTGCCCGTTGGTGCCCGACGCGTCGAATTGGGTGCCCTTGTTGTCCGGCTGGCTCTCGTCATAGAGCCAACCGCCATAGGCCACCAACAGCGTGTCGCCGACGTTGGCCACGACACCGTCGCCAACCACGAGATCGATGATGGTGAAGGGGGCAGTGTCGGTGACCACCACCTGGACGTCGAGGAGCTCCAATTCAGCCACCAGTGACGAGTCGACGGGAATACCGGCCGCCTCGTTGAAACCGAGCGCGAGGTCCGAAGGAATGATCAGTTGCCGCTGGCCGCCGATCCGCATCCCCAGTACGCCCCGGTCGAATCCTCCGATGACCTGATTCGCCCCAATCACGAAGGTGAGCGTGCCGCTGTCCACCTGTGGCCCCTTGTTCTCGGATCCACCGTCGTCGAAGACCCAGGCGACGTAGCTCATGACCACGCGGTTGCCGGTCGCGGCAATGGTGCCGCCGCCTACCTGGATGTCGGTGAACGAGAAAAACGCGATTCCGCCAGGCGCGAGCGGATTTTGTTGTGTGCATCCCGGCGTGCCGACACCCAGCAGGACCACCGTCAGGGCCATTGCGCCCAGCCCACGATTCCTCGAGATCATCACGTTCATCCTCCCAAGCAGGGGCGCACAACACCCACCCCAGTATATGCAACCACCCTGCCGACCACGAGCCTCCACCACGGGAGGCCGCCTCTGTTCAGACGTGGACTCGACAGTTTGATGACGTATTTCACGCCCGTGCAACAAATCGACCATGGGATGCGTCCAGACTCGGCGAACGCGGTGCCGAACGAGCCGCACGGTCGATACGTTCGTGGATGGGCTCCACGCTATTTCTGTCCTTACGGGGTGACAATGCGGAACTTCTGGATACGGCGGCCCTCCTGCTCGGCCACGTAGACGTTGCCGATCGAATCCACCGCGATCCCGTGGGGCAGGGTGAACTGACCGCGGTAGCGTCCCGGGCCCCCGCCGAAACTCGACAGCAACTCCCCGCTCCGGCGGTCCAGGACATCGACCATCACACTGTTCTGATTGAGGACGAACATGAGCCGTTGGTCCGCGTCGGGAGAGAACGCGAGCACCACGGCGGTGCCACGGGTGCCGCTCCGGCGCCCGGCGGGCGACGTGACCGCGGTAAAGGGCACGTCGATGTTCCGGACGAACGTCCCCATCTGGTCGAACACCTGAACACGGTCTGCCTGGCGGTCGCAGACATACACCAGGCCGTCGTTGGACAGGCGGAGACAATGGGGCAACGGCGTCACGGTCCGTTCGTCGTCCGTCCGGTGCAACGACCACTGGCGGAGAAACCGGCCGTTCCGGTCCAACACCGCAATGCGCTGATTACCGCGCGCGGTCTCCCCATCGGCGACGTAGATGTCGCCGGTGGCGGCATCCACATCGAGGCTGGCTGGCAGGAAGAACTGGGCGCGGTCGGAGTTCAGTGGGCGTCCCTCGCGCGTCCCGTCCGACGAGTCATACATCCCCGTTTCGCCGATCTGGAGCAGACGTTGAGTCCCATCGCCGGAATACTTCTGGACGATGCCGGTGCCGGACGCCACGATCCACACATTCTGATCTCGGTCGACGTGGCAGTCGTGGAGCCGGTCGCCGAGAGCGTCCGGGTCTCCCCACGCACGGACGACCGCGCCAGTCGGGTCGAGCTCGATGACCGGTGGCGCGGGCCGCGCCCCGTCCAGGTCGTCGGGCACGACGTTCTGCCGGTTGAGGAGGTACACGTGGTCGCGGCCATCGATGCACATCCCGCCGAGCCCGCCGGTGATCCAGTGGTCGCCAAACGGGAGCTGCGGCCAGAGTGGGTCGACTTCGTATCGAGGAACCGACTGCGCGTGAACTTGTCCCGGCATGACGACCCCAGCCACGAACGCCAGCGCGGGTAGCGTCATCGTCGCCGCCAGCACGACCCTCTTGCTCACTCTCATGTCACATGTGTCTTTCTGAGCGGGTCCTCAGACCCGCCCCGACGCGCGGTGCCACGGGATCATCTCACGGCCAGGGGGACCGCAGGGAGCGGCATGTGTTGGGGGTGCGGTCGTCGGCCTTGACGGGGGCTCGGACCGGGACGGTAGATACTGTGCAGGAGGTCATCAGAGGGGAGAATGTGAAAGCTATGGAGCGACTCGGAACACACCGGTGCCGTACCGTCTCAACCGTCCGCCGGGCCGGAGTGATACTCGCGGTCGTGGGAGCGTTCGCGGCTGGCTTTCCCGAGCAGGGTGTTGGCCAGGGCCAGGACGCGGCCGATCCGCCTCGCCCGACCCGCAACGACCTGGTGCGCCCGCTGGGGCCGTCAGACGAGGTCTTGATGCTTCGTCACCAGCGGCTGCAGAAATGGGCGCATGAACTCTATTATCGGGCGAGCCTGTTCGGGGTCTGGCCGTGGTTCGAGCGACTGGGAGCCCGGATGACCGGGCAGTGGCAAGTCGTGTTCCCCGAGGGCGGCGGCAGCCCGGAATTCGACGAAGGATACCGACTGGCCCGATACGCCAGTTTCGAACACTGGCGGCATACACGCGGCGCCTTGTCTCGCGCCCTGGGCGGCAACGGTCCCAATCGCGACCGCAGCATCCAGGCCCTGCGGACCCGGGCCGAGTACGGCCTGGGGTCGAACGGAGGGTATTTCCTGCAGGGGCTGACCGCCACCAATCGGCCGCGGTTTCTGCCGGCGATGGACGAGGAATACGAGCGCGTCGACACGCTCCCGCCGGCCCTCGGCGACGAGGTGATCGCGGTTCGAAACGACGTCGCGCGACCCGGCATCGAGACGGTGGTCTTGCGATACGCGCGGATCAGAAAGGGCGCCTTCGACGAGATTCTCCGCGCCACGGTCGCGCAGGTGTGGCCGTTCGAAGACAAGATGGGGGGGCGGCCGATCGGTCAGTGGCGGGTCATCTATCCTGACGCGCCGAGCCGCACGGAAGAAAGCCCCGACTACGACGAGATGATCACCATGAGTCGGTACGCGAGCTACGACCACTATCTGACCACGCGTCCAGGCCAGGCCGTCTTCGTCGGCGGCAATGGACCCGATTGGCAGGCGTGGCGCTCAGCGCTCGAGGCGGAAGCCGAGCGCACGCTCGAGACCACCGTCGAGTTACTGCAGGGATTCACCCACACAAGCCCACCGTCCTATCAGCCCGGACTGTCGGAACGGTATCGACTGAGATGAGGTTCCGGTTCGGGGCGTAGCCCCGCCTAAGAGATCAATTGCCGTTCGCGCTTACACGCGGCGATAGCGTGAGAGCCTGTTGATACTCGAGGATCGAGTGAAGGAGCGCCTCCGAGATCTGGTCGAGGTACGCGTCTGTCGAGAGCAAGGCGGCCTCGCGCTCGTTCGTCAGAAACGAGATCTCGGTGAGCACGCTCGGCATGGTCGCTTCCAGCAGGACATGGAATTTT
>CAUZAY010000302.1:0-5342 GCA_963577695.1 Vicinamibacteria bacterium
CTGATCGGTGACAGTGTGCCGATGCGTCTGCTCCGCGGGATCATCGAGAAATTGGCTCCGATTCCCAGCGGCGTGTTGATTCTTGGCGAGAGTGGAACGGGAAAGGAGCTGGTGGCGCGCGAGTTGCACCGGCTCGGCGCCGGTGAGAAACACCCGTTGGTCGCGGTCAACAGTGCGGCGTTGCCGGAGCATCTGGTGGAGAGCGAGCTGTTCGGACACGAGCGGGGCGCGTTCACCGGGGCCGACCGTCTGCGGAAGGGTGCGTTCGAGACCGCGGCAGCCGGCACCCTGTTCCTCGACGAGGTCGGCGAACTGCCGGCCTCGGTACAAGCCAAGTTACTGCGCGTGCTGGAAGACCACACGGTAACTCGCGTGGGCGGAGACCGGCCAACGCGGGTGCGGGCCCGCATCGTCGCCGCCACCAATCGCGATCTTGAGCGTGAGGTGGAGGCGGGCAACTTTCGTCAGGACTTGTTCTATCGCCTCAACGTCCACATCATCCGCGTCCCGCCCCTCCGGGAGCGGCTGTCAGACCTGCCGCAGCTGGTGGAGCATCTGCTGGTCGACATTACGACCCGCTTCGGCGTGCGTCCGGTCAGTGCGCCCCCCGAGGTGGTGGCGCGACTCGCCCGGTATGACTGGGCCAGGAACAACGTACGCGAGCTCAGAAATTGCCTGGAGCGGATGGTGATCGCGACCGACGATCTGCAGCTCGGCCTTGACGACATCCCAGAGGAAATACGAGAACAGGGCGAGGCTGAGCCACCCGGGTCAGTCCCCGACCAGTCGACCCTGAAAGAGCTCAGGCTACGGGCCGAGCGCCGCATCGTCGTCGACGCACTCGACGCCAACGAATGGCACATCTCCCAGACCGCTCGTCAGCTCGGTCTCGCCGACCACTCCAGTCTTCTGAAGATCATGCGGCGCCATGACCTCCGCCGCGCGTCCAGCCACTAGGTTTCCTGCCGAGGTGCCCGGCTGGACGGCGTTGCTTCCTCGGTCACAGCCCGCCTGGCTGCTCCCTCGTCGCGCATTGCCAGCCGAACACCTCAACAGGAAACCGCCCCGGACCGTTGTTCCGCACCCTGTAGGTTTTCCGTCGCCTCGTCAGAACACCCCCTCGGACCTTTTTCAGCAGCCTGCTAGTGTTCTTCCCAGGGCAGCACGTTCGGCCGACACCGGCCGGCATGAATTCCGCCTTACCTGGTGCGGGGGAGCGGGATGGCGCGGACGGTCGTGGCTCCGGGGCGCGAGACGCTGATTTCTGGAATCCCGATGCGGGCGGATGACGAGAACGAGAGGAGGTACTGGGTGCCCAGTTCGCGGCCGATGGCGTCCATCGTCTCACTAAGGTCCCCGGGCGCCGCGATGGTGTGGAAGTGGCCACCGGCGCCCGCGGCGAGACGCTCGAAGTTCGTGAGCGGGACCTGCGCGGCGGAGACGCCGTAGAAGAGGATGCCGTGTTCCCGCAGCGATGCGGCCAGGCGGTCGATATCTCCGTTCAGGTCGGTCGCTCGGCGGCGACCTCGCACTTGCGACGATTGCAGCGTCGACGGTGCGATCTCGCTCGCTTGTCCCAGCATGAGGATGACCGGCCGCGGGGCGGCACGCGCGGAGAGATCGTCAATCGCCTCGATGATGGCGGCATCCAGCTCTCCGTCGACACTCTGCATGTCGACGATGCTCTCGTCGTCGAGGCCCTCGATGAACTGTGAGAGCGCCGACGTGAGTTGTTGCTGGGTCACCGCCAGACCCTCGAAGATCGCCACGATCTGCACGGTTGTCGGGGCGGGTTCGGCGCCGGCCAGGTCGAGCTCGACATCGTCGACCCGCACCGTGAACTCGTCACGGGTCAACCCGGCGACCGGGGCGCCCGCTTCATCCGTCACCGTGACCAGCAGACGCATCGGCGCTTGCGCGGACGCGGTCCACGACGACCACGACAGTGTCGCCACCACGAAGCCCGCCGCCGCAAGGCACCGAACCGGCAGCCAGTGGCCAGTGTTGATGGGCGCGGTCATCGCGGAATGTACTTCTTGACGTCGCCCGGGCCGACCTCGGCGCCGTAGATGTTTCCGTCAGCGTCCACCGCCACGCCCTCGGCCCCGCTGGTGCCACCGCGCTCCGCCGGATCGGGGATGAAGGCGGTAACGGTACCGTCGATGGCGCTGCCGATCCGGATGCCCCGGCGCACGTTGGGGTGATGCCCGTAGCTACCCTCGTTGTCACGCGACTCGGAGTCGGCAACATAGAGGACGTCATGCTGGTCGATTGCCAGGCCGCTCGGCCGTCCGAATTGCGTCCAGGAGTCGACGAGCGCACCCTCCTGGTCGAAGATCTGGATCCGGTTGTTGGTCCGGTCGGCGACGAACAGGCGACCCTGTGAGTCCATGGCGAGTGAATGGGGACCATCCAGCTCATCCGGCCCGGATCCGTGGCGGCCCCAAGACATGATGAACGTGCCGTCGGCGGCAAACCTGACGATCCGCGCGTTGGTGCTGGGACCATGGCCGTCGGCGACGAAGATGTCGCCGCTCGGAGCCACCAGCACGTCGGACGGCTGATTGAATGTGTATTGTCCTTCGCCCGGAACCCCGGCTTGTCCCAGTGTCATTAGTTCCCGCCCCCGGGGGCTAAACTTGAAGACCTGGTGGCCCTTCCCGTTGTCCGGCGCTACGCCATGGTCGGTCACCCACACGTTGCCGTCCGGATCGATGTGGAATCCGTGTGGGAAGTTGAACAGCCCGGCCCCGAAGCTGTCGAGCAGCCGGCCGGACGCGTCGAGGTGAAGGATCGGATCGAGATCGGAATCGACACAACTGTTGGCTCCACAGCGGTCATATGCCCAGATACTGCCGTCCGGCGCCACATCCACACCGGCCGTGGATCCGAAACGACGACCGTCCGGCAACTTGGACCAGTTCAACACCGTGATGAACTCGTGCGGAAGGTTGTTCGGCGGTGGGGCGTCCACCTGTGCATGGCCCAGGACCGAGGAGAGGGCGGCGGCGAGCACGATGGTGACGAGCACCGCAGCGGCATCGTTCCTGAGCAGGCGTTGCATATTGGGCCGTATCCGGGATGAGGCAGCCGGGTCCCTTGGTCCGTCCAGGCGTTCGCGCTACTGCTATCTCGTGACGGGCTGCTACGGAATTATAACGGGGACAGCAGGGAGGCGAGCAGCTCGGCCGGGTGTCGGGCCGTGACGCCGGCCAGATCATGCACCTGGTGTCGACAGGAGACGCCGGACGCCACCAGTGCCTCATCCGGACCCAGCGCCCGAGCGGCAGGGAGCAGCCGCCGTTCTCCAACCTGTCGCGACACGTCGAAGTGCTCGCGCGCGTAGCCAAACGATCCGGCCATACCGCAACAGCCAGCGTCGAGTTCGATCACCTCGGTGTTGGGGATCCGGTTGAGCAGCGCCCGGGCCGGCGGCACCAGGCCGAGCGACTTCTGATGACAGTGGCCGTGCAGCAGCAGCCGTTTCGGGCCAGGTCGGAAGCTGAGCCGCGTGGCCTCATCCGTGAGGACCCCGTCGAGCCACTCTTCGAACAGCAGACAGCCGTTGGCGACCTCACGGGCGCGGCGCTCGTCCTCGCCACGCAGCAGGGCGGGGATGTCGTCCCGTAGCGATGAGAGGCAGCTAGGTTCCAGCACGATAACCGGTTTCCCGGCCGCGACGATCGGGTGCAGCCTCCGCGTCGTCTCCACGGCTAGACTCCGCGCCTCGTCCAAGAGCCCCTGAGAGATCAGCGGTCGCCCGCAACAGGCATCCGGCCCGAGTCCGATGCCGATACCGGCCCGGTCACTGAGCGCCGCCACCGCGAGACCGATCTCGGGATGGTAGTAGTTCGTGAACGTGTCGTTGAACAGGACGACGGCGTCCGGGTTCTTGGCGACCGGCCGCTCGCGCCAGCGCGACGCCAGCGTTCGCGTGGCCCACACCGGCAGCCGACGGCGGCGGTCCAGGCCCAGGAGCCGCTCGTTCAGGAGCCGGACCACCGGGCTTGCCAGCAGTGGATTGAGAAGTCGCGCGAAGGGGCTGGCCCAGGCCGACAGTTCGTGGATGCCCCCCAGCAGACGGGCTCTGAGGGGCGTGCCGTGGCGGCTCCAGTAGTCGGCGAGGAACTCGCTCTTGAAACGCGCCATGTCGACGCCCACCGGGCATTCGGCCTTGCAGGCGCGGCACTCCAGACAGAGATCGAGCGTGTTGTACACCGCCTGGTCGCCGAGACCGGCCTCGCCGAGCTGCCCGTTCATCGCGTAGCGCAGCGCATTGGCCCGGCCGCGGGTGGAATGCGCCTCATCGCGGGTCACCATGTACGACGGACACATCGTCCCGTCCAGCGTCTTCCGGCAGGCGCCGACTCCGCTACACATCTCGACCGCGCGGCCCAGTCCACCAAACTCTCCGTACTCGAACCGGGTCGGTGGATTCGGCGTCTCGTAGCCGGCGCCGTACCGGAGGTTGTCCGTCAACGGCGGGGTGTCGACAATCTTGCCCGGATTGAACCGCCCGTCGGGGTCGAACGTCCGCTTGATGTCGCGAAACGCCTCGTAGAGCTGCGAGCCGAACATACGTTCCATGAACGGTCCGCGGACCAGCCCGTCCCCGTGCTCGCCTGACAGCGCGCCGCCAAACTCCAGCACCAGCTCGGCGATGTCGTGCGCGATCGCTTCGAACTGCGCGACACCGGCGGATGTCTTCAGATTGACCACTGGGCGCACATGCAGGCACCCCACGGAGGCGTGCGCATAGATCCCGGTGCGGCTGCCATGGCGGTGCACCACCGCCAGGAACCGCTCGATATAGTCACGCAACCGCTCGGGCGCGACGGCGGTGTCTTCGACGAACGAGATGCTCTTGGCGTCGCCCTTCATCGCCATGGAGAGTCCCAATGACGACTGTCGCAACTTCCAGATACGCGCCTGCGCGTCCGCGGTCTCAGCCCGGGCAGTACGGACGGCGATGCCCCGTGTGCGCAGATCCTGCTCGATGGCAGTGAGTCGATCAGGAAGGCTCGCGGCGTCGTCGGCGTAGAGTTCGACACAGAGCAGGGCACCGGGCGTGTCGTCGCTCTGGAGCACGGTCCGACGGATTGCATCCAGCGCCGGACTTTCCCGCGCGTGGTCCAGGATGAACCGGTCCATCACCTCAATGGCGGACGGTTGATGGGCCAGGATGGTCGGCGTCGCCTCCAGTGCGTCGAGCAGTTCATCGAACTCGATCGTCAGGACGGCTGTCGCCCGCGGCAACGGCACCAGGTTCAGCCGGGCTTCGACGAGGACGCCCAGCGTGCCCTCCGAGCCGACCACCAGTTTGGCGAGATTGCACGGCTGGT
>CAUZAY010000303.1:0-5337 GCA_963577695.1 Vicinamibacteria bacterium
CCGCCCCGGAAAGCGCCCCGGGGGGGGGGGGGACGCGGACGGAACGAGTAGCGGGAGCGGTCTGTCTGATCTGGCTGGCGGCCGCGGTGGCCGGAGTCTCCGCGCAGACGAACACCGGCGCTATCAGCGGTCTGGTCGTCGACACCAGCGGCGGGGTGCTTCCGGGTGCGACGGTGCGCGCGAGTCATCCGACCAGCGGCTTCGCGATTGAGCGGGTGACCGACGCCGAGGGACGCTTCTTTTTGCCGGCCCTCCCGACCGGCAACTGGGACGTGACCGCCGAGTTGCCCGGTTTCCGGCGTGCGACACAAACCGGCGTCGTGCTCGAGCTCGGCCGCACTATTCAGTTGGAATTCACTTTATCGCTCGGGGCCATGAGCGAGGAGGTGACGGTCGAGGTGTCCACGCCTTTGTTGCAGGCGACCACCGCGGAGATCAGCGATGTCATTGAGGCGCGCGAGGTCGAGCAGATCCCGTTGAACGGTCGTCAGTTTCTCCAGTTGGCCCAGCTCAGTGACGCAGTGGTCATTCCGCCCGGCGGGACGAGGGGCGGGGCGCTGCAGCAAGCGGGACCGCTGCCCAATGTCGGCGGGCAGCGAGCCGGCCACAATATCTATCTGCTCGACGGCTTCAAAGTGACCGACGAGTTGTTCAACAACTTGGTCATCAACCCCTCGGTGGACTCCATCCAGGAGTTCAAAATTCAGAAGTCGCAGTACCCGCCTGAATTTGGTGGAAAGGCGTCGGCACTCATCAACGTCGCGACAAAAGCGGGGGCGAACCGATTCCACGGCAGCGTCTTCGAATTCATCCGCGACGACCGATTCGATGCGTACAATTTCTTCGACGACCGGAGCCAGCCGGTGCCGCCTCTCGACCAGCAGCAATATGGCGGGGCACTGGGCGGACCGATCGTCAAGGACCGGACGTTCTTCTTTCTGAGCTACGAGCGCCAGGACACGCGGCGGTCGCTGACCAGGACGTTCTCGGTGCCTGACGCGGCTGCGCGCGGCGGTGATTTCTCAGGCTGGGATCCTATTTGTGATCCCAGCACCATCAACCGCTCGACCGGGGCGTGCACGCCGTTCGCCGGAAACCAGATTCCCGCCGACCGGCTCGACCCGCTCGCCCTGACGTTCCTGGGGAACGTGCCGTTGCCCAACGGCGCGGGGCAGTTCCAAAATTTGACGTCGGCCGAGGCGCAAGACAAGGACGCTCACCAGTTCAGTCTGCGCGTCGACCATCGGCTGACTGAGCGGGATCAACTGTTTGTCCGGTTTAGCAGCTTCGACGCCGACGAGGTGCAGCCGTTCGGCACCAGCGTGTTGCAAGAAACGCTGGTGCCCGGCTTCGGGCGCACGCTCGACACCACGGCTCGCAACCTGGGGATCAGTCATACGCACACCATCGGCGTCAACATGCTCAACGAGCTTCGGTTCGGTTTCATGCGGGTGCATGGAGGGCAGCGGAGCGTCAACATCGGCTCTGACTTCGCTACCCAGGTTGGCCTGCTGGGGGTAAGCACCAATCCACGCGACGCCGGGTTTCCGCAGATTTCCACCGCCGGGTTGTTCAGCACGATGGGAGACCCCACCAGCTTCGTGTCGCGAGAGAACGAGCATTTCGAGCTCTATGACAACTTCCTGATCGACCGTGGTGCTCATCGGCTGAAGTTTGGCGGTTATCTGTTTCACCTGCGGTTCCGTCCTGTCAATGCCGACACCGCGCGTGGCGCCTTCAGCTACACCGGCCAATGGACCGGCAATGCGCTGGCCGACTTTCTGCTCGGTTTTCCGACGTCGGCCCGGTCCGGGATTGGGGATGGTGACGAGAACGCGCGCACGACCTGGCTGCACCTGTATGTCCAGGACGACTGGCGCGCGCGAGATAACCTGTCCATCAACTACGGTGTGCGCTACGAGTACAACTCGCACATGAAGGATGTCGACAACCGGTTGTCGACGATCGATTTTTCGGTGCCGGGCGGGCGGTACGTCATCGCCAGCGACGACGCGGGCAATATCTCGCCGGAGGCGGAGGCGATGCTGCCGTTGATCCCGATTCCCTGGGTGACGTCGGCCGAAGCCGGCTGGGACCGCAGTCTGCTGCGACCAAGCAAGCTGCGGCTGGCGCCACGACTTGGCTTCGCTCTGGCGCTCGACGGCGAGCGACCAGCGGTCATTCGCGGCGGCTACGGCGTATTCCTCAACCAATGGGCCTACAGCGTCCAGACGGCGTTCACGCGGAACCTGCCGTTTTTCTCATTAAAGCAGGTCGACGCTCCGTCGGACCAGTTGGTGCCCACCTTGCGGACCAGGGACATCCTCGCCGGCGATGCCACTGGCACCGTTGGCGGTACGATCATGGACAACAACTACCAGGTCGAGTACACGCAGACCTGGAGCGGCGGACTCCAGATCGAGGCACTGCCGCGGACGATGTTTGAAGTTGCCTATATGGGGTCGTACACGATTGGCGCCGACAATTCGACGATTCGCAACGTGCCGGTGCCGGGGCCGGGTCCGATAGACGAGCGGCGTCCAATTCCGCAGCTGAGCGCGGTGCGGGCGATCCGATTCGACGGCACATCGATCTACCATGCCGTGACGCTCAAGGCCGAGCGGCGGTTCAACGGGCGCTTCTCGTTCAACACCGCCTATACGTTGTCGCAGTCCCGCGATGACGCGTCGAGTCCCGGGGCCACGGCGTTCGAAGCGAACGTGCCGCAGGACGTCCGCAACATCTTTCCTGGGGAGGAGGCGCTCTCGAGCTTCCATCACCGACACCAATTCGTGGCCAGCGGCAGCTACCACTTGCCGTTCTTCGAAGGCGCTGGCGGGGCGGCCGAAGCCCTAGGGGCCGGGTGGCGGGTCACTGTCATTGCCACGCTCCAGTCGGGGGCGCCGTTTACCGTCAATCTGGGTCAGGATGTCGCCAACATCGGCTCTGGGCCGGCCCAGCGTCCAAACCAGGTCGGCGATCCGACCCTGCCGGCGAGTCAGCGCTCGGCAGAGCAGTGGTTCAACCCCGGTGTCTTCACCCAGCCGGACCTATTCACGTTCGGGTCCGCGCTGCGCAACAGCGTGTTCGCGCCAGGTCTGGCCGTGGTCGATCTGTCGATCCAGAAGGATTGGCCAATTGGCGATGATGGTCGCCTGGAGGTGCGCTGGGAGATCTTCAACCTCTTGAATCGCGCGAACTTCGATGTGCCGAATCGGATTTTCGGGACCCCGAACTTCGGTCGCATCTTCAGCGCCCAGAACGCCAGAGAGATGCAATTGGGCCTCCGCTACAGCTTTTAGGTCGCCTCGTTCCCATGCTGACAGCGGAATCGGTCAAGACGCGGGCGCGGGAGCTTGGCTTCGACCTGTGTGGGATCGCGTCGGTCGAGGACCATCCGCGGCTGTCGTTCTTTCGGGATTGGATCGACCGGGGCTATGCCGGGGAGATGGGCTATCTGGCTCGCACAGCTGAGCGCCGGGCCGACGTGCGGGCCCTCATGCCGTCGGTGCGCTCGGTCGTGGTACTTGGGACGCTGTACAACACCGATCGTCCGTACTCGACCGAGATCCCGGACCCCGCCGAGGCGCTGATCTCGCGGTACGCGTGGGGCGACGACTATCACGACGTGCTGGGTGCGCGCACCAACGCGCTCAGTCAGTGGATGGTCCAGGCCCATGAGGGCGGCGAACTGGAGACGCGGGTGTACGTGGACACCGGCCCGGTGCAAGAAAAGCTCTACGCCGAGCAGGCGGGGCTGGGGTGGGTCGGGAAGAACACCTGTCTCATCAGTCCCGAGCTCGGGTCGTGGGTCTTTCTGTCCGAAATCCTCTGCAGCGCCAACCTCGCGACCGATGAGCCGGGCCTTGATCAGTGTGGGACCTGCACGCTGTGCCTGGACGCGTGTCCGACCGGGGCGTTTCCCGAGCCTGGCGTGCTCGATGCCACTCGGTGCGTGTCTTATCTCACCATCGAAACCAAAGGCGACATTCCAGACGGTGACCGTCCTGGGTTGAGCAACCACATCTACGGGTGCGACATCTGCCAGGATGTCTGTCCATATAACCACGGAGCGCCGGTCACCGAGGATCCCGCCTGGCAACCGCGCGCGTCGCTGGACCGGCCACGTCTGACCGAGTTGTGGACACGGTCCGACAGCGAGTTGCGGGACGCCATTCGCCGTGGCGCGATGATGCGGGTGCGGGTGAAACGACTACGGCGAAACGTGGCCGTGGCGTTGGGGAACAGCGGTACAGCCGAGGCTGCGGCCGTGCTCGATCCGGCGACGCGAAACACCTTCGTGGCCGAGTCGGTCGATGAGCCGGTCGTGGCCGAGCATGTCCGTTGGGCGCGAGCGCGCCTGTCTGAACGCCCATGAGCCGTCGCGTCGTCCGGCACCCGGGCTGTCCTCCGCCGGTACCGTGACCTGCTAAGATACAAGAGCGCGGTGTCGGTGGTTCTCGCGCGGACCCCGGCCGCCCGGGACACGACGATGACCAAGGTTGGAAACGGGAAGTCGTTGGCGCCCACGCTGCTGCTGTCGATGCCGCAGCTTTGCGACCCGAACTTCAAACAGACCGTGGTGCTGTTGTGCGAACACGGCGCTGACGGTGCGTTCGGATTGGTGCTGAATCGTCAGACCGATACGCCGGCCTCGTCGGTGGTGCGGCTCACTCCCCCCGTCGACCGCGACAACGGTTTGCAACTCTGGATCGGCGGCCCGGTCGAACCGGAGCGCGGTTGGATTCTGCTGGGGCAGGAGCCGGATGAGGCGGAATCGGTGGAGGTGTGCGAGGGGCTCTATCTGTCGACGTCGCCAGAGCTTCTACGGCGGTTGCTGAGCGACCAGCCACCGCGCCGTACGCGGCTGTTGACGGGCTATGCCGGCTGGGATGCCGGCCAGCTCGATGAAGAGCTGTCGTCGTCGTCGTGGCTGATTGCCGATGTCGAACTCGACCTGATCTTCGACACCCAGTCGGCCCAGATGTGGGAAACCGCGATCCGGCGCCTCGGTGCTGAGCCCTCGATGCTACAAATGGGCCGCGGCGTCCACTAGGTTTCCTGGCGAGGCGTCCGTCTGGCGGCGTTGCTGCGGCGGTCACATGCCGCCTGCATGCTCCCTCCTTGCGCCTTGCCAGACGAACGCCTCGCCAGGCAATCGGTTCTGCGAGAGGCGTGGGTTTGTCGACGTGCCTCGTCGGTCACATGCTGCCTGCATGCTCCCTCGTCGAGCCTTGCCAGCTCTTCACGCGCCTGCGGCACGAAGCCTCGGGCAGGAAACGGTCCCAGCTGGCGGCCGTAGCAAGGGCCTTTAGGCCCGCTGAACGATCAGCGCCC
>CAUZAY010000304.1:0-5329 GCA_963577695.1 Vicinamibacteria bacterium
TTCTCCGCCTCGAACTCGGCCCGCGCGGCGGCCACTTCGGCCACCCAGGCGTCGTGTCGCATCTGAGGCACGGCGGCGGCCAGCGCTTCGAGCGCCGCTTTCTCGTCACTGACGATACCGAGATCGATCGGGAGGTTCCGGCCGATGTCCCCCGCTTCCGGGTCAATGCGGATGTACTTCGTGTCCGGGCCGAAGGCGAACTCGCCCTGGGTGGGCATGCAGTATTGACCCACCAGCAGCACCAGGTCGGCACTGGCCAACGCGCCCGGGGCCGTGCTGGCTGACAGCGCGTGGTCGGCTGGGAACTGCCCCTTGGTGGCGCCGGACTCCACGACCGGAATCTGTGCCCGCTCGGCCACCTGACGCAGGGCGTCCCATGCCCGGGTGTGGAACACGCCGTTGCTGGACACGATCATCGGGCGCTCGGCATCACGCAGCAAGGCGACCGCCTGATCGATGGCACGCGGGTCTGGATGCGGTTTTGTGTCGGTGCGGTACTTCGTCTTGTCGTAGAAGTACTCGATCTCGCTGGCGTCCCGGAACCGGGCGTTCGCGATCTCGGCCGGGAAGTCGAGGTGGACCGGCTTGGGCACGCCGCTCCGAAGCTGCCGGAACGCGTAACCGGCATACTCATGGACACGAGCCGGGGTAATCAGTCGCTTCCCCCACTTACGAATACCCTCGGTGGTTGGCTGCTGATAGGCGTCCTGAATGCCCCGCTCGGTATCCTCCGCAAAAATCGTCTTGTTGCTCGCCAGCACCAGCACGGGCGACCGGGCGGCGTTGGCCGTCGCGATGCCGCAGATCATGTCAGTGAATCCCGGCCCCTCGGTCCCGGACGTGGCGGCCACCTCGCCGGTCACCCGGGTGAAAGCATCGGCGGCATGACAGAGCGACCCTTCGTGACGACCGCCGTAGGTCGGGATGCCGGTGTCGGAAATGGCGTGCACCACGCTGTAGTTGCCGGGGCAACAAAACAGCGCCGCGACACCTTCCTCTTTACAGGCCCGCGCGAAGACCTGCGCCCCGGTCATGGGAAAGTCGACGGTCGGCAGGGGAGCGTTCTTGGCGGTAGCGAACTCGTCCGGCACCCGAATCGGGGCCGCGTCCTCTTCGGCCGCAGCCAGTCCGACGCTTCCGGCGCCGAGCGTCGCCGCGGTGGCGCCGGCGCCCAGGACAGCCTGTTTCATGAACCGACGCCGCGAGTTCCCCTGCTTCGCACGTGACATGTGGTCGCTCCTTCTGAATTTCTAGACACAGAGAATGGCACGCTGGAGAGGCTGAGCGCAACCCTCACGCCGGTCGCCAGGTCCGCATGAGACGCGGCCCCCAGTCCTTCGTGGAGTGATCTGAAGACCCGCGGGTACACATGGCCGCTCGGGAGCCAAGGGGTGGAGCAGGTCGCTACTCGCTTTGTCGCTGCGGAGCCTGAACTCGGCCACCCGGGGCAAGCGGCCACGAGCGCGGGTCCAGGTGTTCGAGTCCCCCGAGAATATCCGACGCCCATCGAAAGACATCGTGACCGGCCACGACGCGCCGCTGCGCGCGCATGCGACGCTGACGCTCATCGAGCGGCATGTCGAGTGCCTGTTGGAGCCCGTTCGCGAACCCTTCGACGTCGTAGGGATTGATGATGACCGCTTCTCTCATCTCCTGCGCCGAGCCGGCCATCTCGCTCAGCACCAGCACGCCGTCGAGATCGTCCCGCGCGGCGACAAACTCCTTGGCCACGAGATTCATTCCGTCGTGGAGGGAGCTCACGATGCAAAAGTCGGCCAATCGATACAACGCGACGAGACGCTTGATGCGGAGGGCCGATTTCCGATACCGGATCGGCCCGCTGCCGCCGGGGCCCGGCCCATGCTTGGCGTTCAGGGCGGCAACGCGCTGGTCGATGTCTGCCTCCACGGCCGCGTAACGGTCCAGCTTCGACCGGGACGGCACCGCGATTTGGACGAACGTCAGCTGATGGGCCAGCCCCGGCGATCGGGTGAACAAGGCGTCGAGCGCTTCGAGACGCTCTGGAATCCCTTTCGTGTAGTCGAGTCGGTCGACCCCGACGCCGACCAGCGGCGTCTCGATCCGCAGCTCCCGCCGCAGCCGAGTCATCTCCGTCTCAAGGCCGGGGTCTCTGGCAATGGACTGGATGCGATCGAAGTCAACGCCGATCGGCGCGGTGCAGACGGTGGTGGTGTGGTTCGACGCATGGACCCGACCGTGGTCAACGGTGGCCCCCAGCTCGGCGCGGGCCGCGGCCAGGAAATTGCGTCGGTCCCGCTCGAGCTGGAACGCGAGGAGATCCGTCGCCGCCAAGCCTTCAAGAATCTCTCGACGGTAGGGACAGACCCGGAGCGTGTCCGGATGCGGGAACGGAATGTGCCAGAACAGCGCGATACGCGCGTCCGGACGCCGCTGTCGCAAGTAGTGCGGCACCAGCGTGAGGTGATAGTCCTGAATGAACACTGGAGCCACTCGGTCCGGCAGCTCGTCATCGACGGCGCGTGCGAACCGGTCGTTGACTCCTCGATACACCCGCCAGTCTTCGGCCCGGAATATAGGTTTGACGTGCGCCACATGCGATAGCGGCCAGAGTCCTTCGTTGGCGAATCCTTCGTAGTAGTGCCGCTCCTCGGTCTCGCTCAGCCAGATGCGGCGAAGAGCATAGGACGGCGCGTCCGGCGGCACCCGCACCCGGTCCCCGGCGTCAACGACACTCTTGTCGGCATCACCGGCGCCGTGGGCGACCCACACGCCGCCACGTTCCCGCATGAGTGCGTCCAGCGCGACCGATACCCCACCGGTGGTTGGTGACCAGGTGACGGACCCGTCCTCCGCCTTGGAGTGCAGATAGGGCTCCCGATTCGACACCACGGCCAATGGCCGGGTGGAAGGGTGGCCATCGCGGATCGGGTCTACGTCGGCAGGGGGCATGTCGCTCTGGTGGACGCGGCGTGGCCCTAGCAGCCATCACATCACCCCGAGCCCCGCCGGTGGGAAGACTGGGGGACACTGACGCGCGTGGGCCCCGCGACTCAGCGACTCAGAGACCGAACGACAGGCCGCACCCGCACTCAGTCTTGGCGTGGGGATTGCGCAGAATCAAGTTCTGGCCAAGCATGTTGGGGTCACAGTCCAGCACGGTGCCGTCGAGATACTTGAAGCTCTTGGGGTCAACGAAAATCTTCGCCCCATCGTCGCTCTGAAAAATCTCGTCATCCGACGTGGGTGTCTGCTCCCACTTGAAGATGTAGCTCATACCCGAGCACCCGCCAGCCTTGACGCCCACTCGGAGACCGCCCTCGGCAATCCCCTCCTGTCGCATGGCGCTCTGGATCCGTTTCGCCGCCGCCTGGGTGATCTCAATCATTGTCTTGCCTCAGTCTACCTTACGACCCTTACGGTTCGGACGGTCTGGTGCCTCGGCCCAACTTGGCGGCAGCTCAGGGGCATCATCCTCAAGCTCGAACACCGGCACGGGCACCCGCAACCTCGTGACCAAGCCTCGGAGCTTCTCAACAACGTAGTCGATATCCTCGTCCGTATTGAAGCGACCGAGACCAAACCGGATCGAGGCCTGCGCCGCGGCCCCCCGGAGACCCAGCGCTTTGAGCACGTGTGACGGCGCCCGACGGCTCGACGAACAGGCGGCACCCGACGACACCGCCACGTCATCGAGGCCGATCAGTAATTGCTCGCCGTCCACGCCGTCAAACGTGACATTGAGATTGTGCGGCAACCGCGACGTCATCGACCCATTGACCGAGACGCCAGGCAATGCTTGCTGGAGACCATGCCAGAGGCGGTCACGCAACTGTGTCAGGCGCTCAGACTCTTCGCTCATCTCAGCCAGACACAACCGCGCCGCGTGCCCGAGACCGACGATAGCCGGCACGTTCAAGGTGCCGGAGCGTAGCCCCGATTCGTGCCCACCGCCGTCGACGAGAGGGGTAAGCGTCAGACCGCGGCGGACATACAGCGCACCGATTCCCTTGGGCCCATACAGCTTGTGGGCGGTCATCGACAACAGGTCGATGCCGTCTTCGGAGACATCGATCTTGACCTTCCCAACCGCCTGAGCGGCATCCGTATGGAACAGGGCCCCGCCGGAACGGGCCACGCGGACCAGATCGCCGATTGGCTGCAGCACGCCGATCTCGTTGTTGGCCGACATCACGCTGACCAGCACCGTCGCCGGCGTGAGCGCGGCCGCGAGCGTGTCCGGGTCGAGCAGCCCGTCGCCCCGCACTGGCAGATACGAGACGGCGGCCCCTTGCTGCTCGAGCCGGGCGCACGGGTCCAGAATGGCCCGATGTTCGGTGCATGCCGTGACGATGTGATTGCCCCGGTCGCGGGACGCGTCCACCACACCCTTCAGTGCCAGGTTGTTTGACTCAGTAGCACCGCTCGTGAACACCACCTCTCGGGAGGTGGCTCCGATGAGCCTAGCGACCGCCAGCCGGGACTCGACCACCGCGTCGCGCGCCGCCCACCCGAACTGGTGATGACGACTCGCCGCGTTGCCATAGTGCTCACCAAAGAACGGCACCATCGCCTCGACAACGCGCGGATCGACCCGCGTCGTGGCGTGGCCGTCCATGTAGATCGGCAAGTGCATGGGCATTCCCTAGACGGGGCTACGCCCAAAGCCCCTCTCGGCCCCTACGCGGGGATTCCCTGGGACCAGCCACCCAGCACCCCTCCCCGCTGCACCGGTTTTCTGACGAGGCGCCTGCGTGGCAAGGCGCGACGAGGGAGCATGCAGGCGGCATGTGACCGAGGAAGCAACGCCGTCCACGCGGGCGCCTCGTCGGAAAACCTACGTTTGAGGTACGTGCTCCGACGGTGCCAGCGCGTCCGGCTCCGACGAACGAGGCGACAGCGAGATCGGCACCGGTAGGGACTCATCTGCGGCGAGCGCCTGGAGGCTGTAAGAGGTCAGCGCCTGTACGATCTGGTCCTTGATGCGCCACAGTGGATCGCGAATATTGCAGGTGGCGAATTGTTCGCACTCGTCATCCACGCTGGTACAGGCGGTGACCGTCACGGGACCGTCGATCGCCTCGATGACATCGGCCACCGAGATTCGCTCGGACGAACGGGCGAGATGGTACCCGCCACGCGTTCCGTGGTGAGAGGCCAGCAAGTCCTGCCGCACCAGTCGCTGCAAGACCTTCGCCATCAGCTCGACCGGAATCCCGTAGCGCTCCGCGATCTCGCGAGCGCTCGCGGCCTCGGACTTCGGGCGCGAGGCCAAGTCTTTGACCGCCATCAGCGCGTATTCAGCCTTCTTGGAGAGTCGCAGCATCGAAATACCAGTGGTTCATTGTAG
>CAUZAY010000305.1:0-5296 GCA_963577695.1 Vicinamibacteria bacterium
TCGTCTCCGTGTTGTTGTCGATGTCGGCCGCGGTCAGCGTGGCGTCCCCTGACAGCTCTCGCGCGTCCACGGTTTCGAGGCCGAATGCCTGCCGAGTCGCCTCGATGTTGCGCGTGATGTACGGCGCCTCGCGCTGCTGCTCATCCGGGGTCACGAGCAACCGCTGCATGGCCACGGCGCCGATATTCCCGCCTACCGTGACCAGGGCGTACAGACCGACCGCGACGAAGAGCGGCGTGTTGCGCGGTGTCATCGCCGTCACCAGGCTCAGTACCGAGCAGACCAGCGCTACGAAGAGCAATCCCTGCAACACGGGTATGCGTAGTGCCACGTCGACGTACGACGCGCCGTGGATGATACCGGCCGGGGTGGTCAATATGCGCGGCACGTCCAAGTAGGCGCCCCAGGCCACCAGGAGGAACAGCACCGCGATGACGAGCCCGAGATGGCGCCGCGCGCCATCGCCGACCACCGGTCCTCGCGCCGGGTCGAGCGCGAGCGCGCCCGAGATGACATAGGCCGCGGTCGACCCGATGAGCGACAACACCGCGACGGCCAAGATCAGGTAGCGCGCGAAATCGAGAAACGGCAACGTGAACACATAGAAGCCGACGTCTCGTCCGAACAGCGGGTCGGTCTGCCCGAACGGGGTCGCATGCTGAAATCGGAGCCAGGTCAGCCACTCGTTGGATGCGAAAAGACCCAGGAACACCGCCGCGAGGGCCGCCACCCCGGTGCCCAACATCTTGAGCTGCCTGCGTTCAAGGGTGATCGGTTGAATGTCGCCGCCGCCGGGGAAGAGCAGATACGGCTTGGTGACACTGCCGAGCGCAAGCCTGAAATTGGCGGCCAGCGCGCCGAAGGCCACCAGGAACACCAGCCCGCCCATGGTGGCTTTCGCGGTCAAAGTCCGGATGAAGATGTCCGTGTAGGCGACTTCGCCAAACCAGAACCACTCGGTCAACAGGTCGACAGCGGACGGCACCACCATGAAGAGAAGCAGAAAGACGAGCAAGAAGATAAATCTGGTGGGCATGTATAACCTCAAATCGTGGTGTGGAGCTGACGCCACGGTGTGATAGCAGCCTACGTGAGCGGCCGACGGGACGCAACCGGAACCGGTCGTCTGGGCTCCGGGGCTCGACCGTGTTTCACGGATGACGGACAATCGGGAGCGTGGACACGGAGCGGACGACATCAGTTGGACGGGCGTGTGGACTCACTGCCGTCCTGGCGACGGTGTTGGCCGTCGGATGCGGGGTGAGTGACGAAGAACGCGTCAGGCGGCAACTGGACGAAATTGCCCAGACCGTCAGCATCGAAGCTGGGGAGACCCAGCCGATTCGGCAGGCGCGGGGACCCGTCTCGCCATGTATCTGGCCCCGGACGTGGATTTCGACGCCGGAGCCCCGCTGCTCCCGGTACAAGGCCGCGACCGGGTGTCCCAGATGGCGGTCGAGGTGCGAGCACCGTCGTCTGGCGCGTCGATTGCCTTCGCCGACGTGCGGGTGACCATCGAACCCGAGACCCGGCAGGCGCTCGCCACCCTCACGGCGCTGGTGAGTGACGGCGAGTCCGTCGGCGGCGACCTGCGAGATTCTCGGACGCTGAACGTGATGTTCGCAGAAATCGGTGGTGAGTGGCTCGTCCAGCAAGTCCGGTTCGTCGGATACCGGTAGTCGCTTTCCGGCGCGGCCGATGCCACGGCGGGCCGGTGGGGCCGCAGGAGGAAGATCTGAATGAGCGCGCAGGTAGGAGAGACCGCCCCTGAGTTCGAATTACCCAGCCACCGCGGCGAGACAGTCCAATTGTCGAGCTTTGCCGGGCAGCAGAACGTGGTCATCGCGTTCCACCCGTTGGCGTTTACGCCCGTCTGCGCGACGCAGATGCAGAACTACGAGAAAGAGAAGTCCTGGTTTGATGCGCACGAGACGCACCTGCTCGGTCTGAGCGTCGACGCCGTGCCGGCCAAAATCGAGTGGGCCAAGGTGCTCGGCGGGATCAATTTTGACCTCTTGAGCGACTTCCATCCCCATGGCGGTGTCGCCGAGGCCTACGGTGTCATGCGTGATGGCGGCATCTCCGAACGGGCCATCTTTGTCGTTGACAAGGCCGGCACGATCGTCTTCGCCAAGGTCTACGACATTCCGACTTTGCCCGACAACGCCGAGGTCAGGCAGGCCATCGAGGCGCTCGGCTGATACGCCCGAGAGGAGATTCTCCTCGCCAGGCGCTCAGGGCGCTGCAGCAGAGAAGAGAAGGAGTCACAGAACTGGCACCGAGAATCTACGTCTGGTAGATCATAGTGCGATGAGGGACTTTTGCCACGGGCTGTTGAACCGGGCCTATAATCGCCGTGGTTTTCTAAACAGCTGTGGATTTCCGAATAGTAGACGTAGGTGATGGCGCCGGCCGGGTTCGGCCACCGTCGCCAGCCGTCCACAACACGAAGACGTCATCGGGCGTGGAGAAATTCCTGCACGACATGGCCGGCGAGCGCGTTGGCCGCCACCGGGAACCACCGTCATGAGTGACCGGCGATACCAGCAACGCGGCTATCAGGACGACGATCGGGAGCGGACCCCTCGGAGCCCGAAGCCGAAGGCTCCCCGCGAGGGCGCGCCGCGCGGCGTCATCAACCGCCAACACCGGACGCCCAACCTGCCGGGCTTCCACGATGTCGTTCGGTGCGCGCGCTGCGGGCAGACGCTGCCGCTGGCGATCGGCCCGGAGTCAACGTGTTCAAGCTGTGGCGCCGAGCTGCACACGTGCGGGCAGTGCGCGTTTTTCGATGGCGGCAGTCGCTTTGAGTGCATGCAGCCGATCGCCGCGCGGGTCTCCCCGAAGGATGCCCGGAACGAGTGTGACCGCTTCGAACCCCGGGTGACGGTCGAGCGTCAGACCCATTCCGAGGTCACCGGCGAGAGAAGCGTGAAAGACAAGTTTGACGATCTGTTCAAGTAGTTCTTGGTGGCCACCGGTTCTCCCACCTGCGATAATCGCGCGATGGATTCCCGCACTCCGGATGAGCTTGAAGCGACCCTCGCCGGCATCGGCGCGCCAGTCACGCTCGTCTTCTTTACCCAGACGTTCGGTTGCGACTCCTGTGTCCCGGCGCGTCAGATCGTCGACCGCATCGCGTCGTTCTCCGACCAGATCACCGTCGAAGAGTACAACCTCGTACTCGACAAGGACCAGGTCGAGACGTATGGCGTGCAGCGAGCGCCGGCCATTGCGGTGGTCGGCGAGGCCGACGTCGGTATCCGTTTCTACGGGGTGCCGGAGGGGCACGAGCTGGTCTCATTGGTCGAGGCGATTACTCTGGTCGCGGCCGGCGACTCCGGACTGAGTGACGAGAGCCGGGCGCTGATCGCGTCGGTCGACCAGCCGATTGATATCCAGGTGTTCGCCACGCCCACCTGACCGCACTGCCCGAAGGCGGTCAGCCTCGCTCATCGCATGGCGTTCGAGAATGCTCACATCACCGCCTCCGCGGTAGCCGCGGTGGAGTATCCGGATCTTGTGCGGCAGTACCGCGTCACCGGCGTGCCAAAAACCGTCGTCAATGAGCGCGTCGAAATCTTGGGCGCGGAACCCGAAGCGTCGTTTGTCGCGCACGTGCTCGAATCAATCGCATGATCTTCAGACCCAGTCCCTCGGCCGTGCTCCGCGGCGGCGGAGTGGCCGTGGCGCTGGCACTCTGCACGGCCTGGGCGATCCCGCCAACCGGCGGCCAGTCATCGACTGGTGCCGACGCCCCGCCGGTGCTGTACGAGGTCAGCTTCCCTGAACCAGAACATCAATGGATGCAGGTGGCGGTCACGTTCACCGGGCTGCCGCCGGTGCCACTGAGTCTGCGCATGAGCAGCGCGTCGCCAGGCCGATACGCGCGGCACGATTTCGCCAAGAACGTGTTCGATCTTCAGGCTGAGGACGGGGCCGGGAACGCGATCGAACCGCGTCGATCGGCGATGACGCACTGGGACATCGAGGGTCACGACGGGACTGTCACGGTCACCTACCGGATCTACGGGGATCGTATCGACGGTACCTACCTCGCCATCGACGACACCCACGCACATCTGAACATGCCGGCCTCGTTGCTCTGGGGGGTCGGGATGGAGGCGCGTCCGGCGACCGTACGGTTCATACCACCGGCCGAGCAGGACTGGCGGGTTGCGACCCAGTTGTACCCGTCGGACGATCCGCTGACCTTCACCGCGCCCAATCTGTCGTACCTGCTCGACAGTCCCGTCGAGTTCAGCGCGTTCGGGGAACGTTCGTTCATCGTCACGGACCCGTCCGATTCCGCCTACGCGCCGACGTTTCGCGTCGCGGTGCATCATGAGGGCACCGACGCCGATCTTGCTCGCTACGCCGGGAATGTCGAACGTATCGTGCGCGAGATGGTGGCGGTGTTCGGCGAGTTTCCGCGGTTCGAAACCGGACGCTATACGTTCCTCGCCGACTATGTGCCGTCGGCCAGCAGCGATGCGATGGAGCATCGCAACAGCACGGTGTTGAGCTCGCCGGGGGCGCTGGGTTCGCAGGGGCTGTTGGGCTCGGTGTCGCACGAGTTCTTTCACGTGTGGAACGTCGAGCGGATCAGACCCCGGTCGCTCGAGCCGTTCGACTTTGAACGCGTGAATCCCTCCGATGAGTTGTGGCTCGCCGAAGGGTTCACGAACTACTACGGGGCGTTGGTCCTGCAGCGTGCCGGGCTCGTGCCGCTCTCGGACACACTGAACCGGTTTGTGTCCGCGATCGAGACTGTGCGGTTGGGTCCAGGGCGGCAATTTCGGTCGGCCGTCGACATGAGCCGGCTGGCCCCGTTTACCGATGCCGCCACGGCGATCGATCGCACGAACTGGGACAACCTGTTTATTTCGTACTACACCTGGGGCGAGACACTGGGCCTGGGACTGGACCTGCTGCTGCGTGCTCGGGCCGTGGACGCCAACGCCCCGGCCGTCACCCTGGACGATTACATGCGTCTGTTGTGGGCGCGGTTTGGCCGCCTCGGCGGCGATACGCCCGGCGTGGTGGCATGGCCGTATACCCTGGCTGACACGCGCGCCGCACTCGCCGAATTGACGGATGACCCCGCCTTCGCTGACAACTTCTTCGATCGGTTCGTCGAAGGACACGAGGCCATCGATTTTGCCCCGTTGTTCGCGCGGGCCGGACTTGTACTGGCCCCACGGGCCGCGCGGAGGGGCTGGCTCGGCCCGGTTCAGTTTCGGTTCGGTCGGGAGGGTGCTCGGGTGGTTGCGCCGTCGCCGTTCGACTCGCCGTT
>CAUZAY010000306.1:0-5288 GCA_963577695.1 Vicinamibacteria bacterium
CAGGAAACGGTCCCAGCTGGCGGCCGTAGCAAGGGCCTTTAGGCCCGCTGAACGATCAGCGCCCCTGAAGGGGCTTGCTACGATCCCACGGCCGGCGTTTCCTCAGGAGACGAACGCGACTTCATTCAGGCGGGGCTGCGCTCCGCACCCCACGCGAACGCGACGCGGGGATCCCAATGGCCCCACTCCGCGTCCGCGAGGCGCGCATGTGCGCGCCTTGGGCAGGAAAGGCCGTAATTGCGAGACGGGCGTCGCGGTAGGGGTGTGGTATGCCGAGGCGAGGTGGCTTGGCGGTCACACCTGGGGCGGGCGGTGGGAGCGGGCATCTCGGTCCGCGAACCGTCGGAGACGAGCCGGGGTGCCGGGGGTGCCGCCGGCGAGGACCGTGTGCAGGCGCGGAGTTTTAGCGTCGGGTCTGGGAGCAGCGATGTGCCCGCTTTTCCGTCGGTGTCGGGTCCAGGCACTCTGTTAGCCCGAGCGAAGCGCCCCGAGGGCCAAGGTGAGGAGGGTTGGGCTCGTCGACCGGTTCGCGGACCGAGATGCCCGCTCGCCGTCCGGGCCGCCTCCCTCCAAGGGGTCATCGTCGACCTGACACGGCGACGTGGGCCGAGCGGTCAGGGCGCGGATCGGGTATCGTTCGGCCGAGATGATGCGTGCGAGCGACGGGATTGCGGCGGGCGAGAGCCACGGACTGGCGAGATGGTCGCGGCCTAGCGGCGCCGCGGTGGGCGGGTGGGCTACGCTGACAACGGTCGCCAAGGCAACGCTGACCGTTGGGTGCACCGTGCTGTCGGGCGCCTGGACCGGGTCCGTGGCGATGGCGCAGCCTATCGACGACGCGCTGCGCACGGAACTGTCCGCCCTCGCGGCGCTGGCCGGAGAACCGCGATTCGTCAGCGCGGGCGGGGTGACCCGTGACGAGACGTCGCTGCTCACGCTCGAGAACGGTGCGTCGTTTGACCCCGAGGATACACATCGCCGACTGGTCCTGGTTGGGGGTCTTGACGGAGACACTCGCAGCGCACGGATTGTGCTTGACGCAGTACGGTGGTTCAAGACGTCGGCGCCAGACAACGCTCGGGCCAGCTGGACCCTCAGCGCACTGCCCTTGGCGCATCCGGGGAGGAGGGGTCCGGAACCGCCGCATCGCTTTCCACCGGTCGAGGGCTTCTTCCACGCACCTGACAGGCCGGAGACCCACTACACGTGGCGATGGGTGACCTATCAGGTACCCGACCTCGTCGTTGTGGTCAGCGCCGGCAACGGCTTTCGCGCGCGCCCGGGGGCGGAGGCCGACGAGGCGCGGCCGGGCGGCGCGCTGGCTCGGGCACTGGCTGTACGCAGCACCGAGTCGGGTCTCGGTCCGGTCGAGACGCTCCACGTGACGGCGAGCGAGGCCGACGGCGCGGCCGTGATAGGTATGCTGCGCGACCAGCTCGTGCGCGTTCCCCGTCAGTCGCCGCTGCGTGAGGCCATCGCCGAGCGGGTGACGCGTGACCCGCTTCCGATCGCGAGCCTGCTCGCCGAACGCTATCCGGGGACGGTCGCCATGAGCTACATCCCGGCCGTGGCCTGGGTACACACACTGAAGCTGGCTGACGTGACCGGGGAGGCATCGTGGCGGGACAAGGTGCTCGGTCAGGTTCGTCCCTGGCTGCGTGGCGAGCAGCCAGTGGTTGGCGAGACGGTCCGTTTCGCCTCCCTCGCCGGCGCGATGGTGTTCGCCGAGATTGCCAAACTGGCGGGCGACGACGGCGAGGCGGCGTCCCGTCTGGCCGACGAGGCGGTTGCCCTTGGCGCAGCTGAAACGGCTCCAGGTGTCCCGGAGCACGGATCTGGGTGGACCGACGACATGTTCCTCGGGACGGTTGTTGCCGCCCGTGCGCTCGACGCCGCGGGTCTTGCCGCGGCGACCCGGCTGATCACCAACTACGCCCGTCGCCTGCAACAGCCGGGCGGCGTGTTCCATCACGCCCCCGATGCTCCGGTGGCGTGGGGCAGGGGCAACGGATTTGCCGCGCTGGGGCTGGCCGAAGTCCTCACCGCCCTACCTGATGACCACCCGGACCGGCGGGCTCTCCTGGACATCTATCGCCGCCAGATGGTGGCCATGCGTCGGTACCAGGCGCCGGACGGGATGTGGTCGCAGGTCGTGGATATGCCCGGCAGCTATCGCGAGGCGAGTGTGACGGCGCTCACGTTGACCGCGATGGCCAGGGGCATCCGACACGGGTGGCTGGACCCGTCGTACCGGCCTGTGGTCGAGCGGGCCTGGCGGGCGCTCCTGGCCCACGTCCGGATTGACGGCACGCTTGTGGACGTTTGCATCAGTACGGGCGCCGGACCGACGCGTCGCTACTATCTCGACCGCACCGCCGTCAACGGCGCCGACGATCGCGGGGGCGCACTCATTCTTGGGGCTGCGCTCGAGGTCCATGCGCTTGACTGATCGCGACCGGTTCTACCGCACAACATCGGCGCGCGCACGGCCAGAGCGCCGAGAACAGAAAGGAGCGCCTTCGATGACCCGAACCGTCGACTGGTACTACCACCGCAACGGTTGAACGAGTTGCGCGCGAGCCGCCAAGTTCATGGAGGCCAATCGTATTCGTATCGCCGAGACCGTTCCGGCGAGCAGAAAGTTACAGGAGATGGATGCCAGGGCGCTGCTGGCGGAGGCCTCAACCCTCATCGTGGCCAAAGGGAAGAAGGTCGATCGCTTCTCGGTGAGCGGTAGCGTCTTGGCTGATGCCGTCGGCGCCATGCTCGGTCCCACCGGCAATCTCAGGGCGCCCCTGATTCGAGCGGGAAGGACCGTATTGGTCGGCTTCAACGAAGAGGTGCTGACCCAGGCGCTTCTCTGACGCGGGCCCCTCACGTCTTGTCGGTGAGCCGGTTGTTGCGCATGGACCGCATGGCACGGTGCACGGTCTTGGTCCGGCGCTGTTCTTCGATTCTGGCCAGTTCGTCCCGTCTCTGCTGCAAGTGGGTCCCTTCTTCCTTGAGTCCCTTGTAGTGCTCGACGCGTTGGCGACTGATCTGTCCGGCGTCGACTGCGGACCGGACGGCGCAGCCCGGTTCCTCACCGTGCGCGCAGTCGCGAAAGCGGCAATCGGAAGCCAGGCCGTCGATGTCGTCGAAGGCGTCGTCGAGCGCCTGTGCGCTATCCCAGAGCTGCAGCTCGCGCATTCCCGGAGTGTCGATCAACAGGCCGCCGCCGGGCATCACGATCAGTTCTCGTTGCGTGGTGGTGTGACGGCCGCGGCCGTCCTTCGGCCGGATCGTGCGGGTCCGCTGACGGTCGATGCCAAGCAGCCGGTTGATGATGGTCGACTTTCCGACTCCGGATGATCCGATCAACGCGATGGTGTGACCTCGGGTCAGGTAGACCTTCAGCGGGTCGATCCCGTTGTCCTCGAGACAGCTGATGACGTGAAGGGGGGCGCCGGCCGCAATCGACGCGGTGGCCACGCGGGCGGCCTCGAGGTCCGGGCAGGCGTCCGCCTTGTTCAGGACGATGACGGCGGCGGCGCCGCTCTCCTGAATGGCCACCAGATAGCGCTCGATCCGCCGCACATTGAAGTCGTCATCGAGGCCGCAGACAAGGAAGATTGTGTCGATGTTGGCGGCGATGAGCTGACGCCGGGTCGTTTCCCCGGGTGCCTTCCGAGAGAACGACGTCCGCCGAGGGAGGACCGCCTCGATGGTCGCCTTTTGCTCGGACTGACTGGGCTTGATGGCCACCCAGTCGCCGACGACAGGTCTGTTCTCCGGGATGTCGCCTTGGTGGCGGAGTCGGCCGGACACCTCCGCCATCAGTTCACCGTCTGCGCCGGTCAGTTGGTAGAGGTAGTTGTGGGCCACGGCCACCCGGGCCGCGTGTAGTCCCTGCGCCGCGTGGGTCTGGAACGGCCCGGCGAAATCGACGTGCCAGCCGAGAGTGTCGAGGTCGATGGGGCCGCTGCCATCGTCAGCAGGTCGGGTCATGGGGGGAAGAGCAGGGGACACGTCGTCTCTTCTTTACCACAAGGGCTGCTCGTGGGTCACGCACCGTTCAGGTACACTGGCGAGATGTTGCCATCGTACAGACGAGGGCGCGGTCCAGTCGGAAACGGGGGGCGGTGCATCGCCACGTTGATGATGCTGGGTCTCTTCGCGCTCCAGCATCCCCGGGGTGCCGAGGCTCAGGGCGACAGCGACTACGCGTCGCAGGGCGAATGGCGCCAGTTTGGAGGGCCGGGTCGGGATTTTCAGGTCGAGGCGAGCGGTCTGGCTGAGAGCTGGCCAGAGAGCGGGCCCACGCAGGTGTGGAGTCGTCCACTGGGGCCGGGTCATTCCTCGGTCATCGTCGACAACGGACGCCTGTTCACGATGTATCGTCCGGGCGCCGAGGGGGAGCCGTGGGCGGATGAGGAAACAGTGATCGCGCTCGACGCGGCCACTGGAGTCACGGTGTGGGAGTACACGTACCCTTCGGCACCGTTGAATTTTCGCTTCGGCGCCGGTCCGCACGCCAGTCCGTTGGTGGTCGGGGAGCGGGTCTTCACGACCGGTACCAACAAGCAGCTGCACGCCTTCGATAAACGCACCGGCGAGGTGTTGTGGTCGCACGATCTCGTGACTGATTTTGGTGCCCCGCCCACGCTGGTCCGGCCGGCCGTGAAGGCGGGCTACGGGACGAGCCCGACCGCCCACGAGCACCTCGTCATCGTCACCGCGGGTGGGACCGACCAGTCGGTCATGGCGTTCCGCCAGGACGATGGGGCATTGGTGTGGCGGAGCGGCCAGTTCCTGATCGCACCCGCCACTCCGATTCTGGTGGATGTGGACGGCCAGACCCAGCTCATCGTCTACGGCGGCCAGACCATCAACGGCCTCGACCCAGACACGGGCGACGTGTTGTGGACCCACGGCCATGAGACCCAGGGCGACATGAACAACAGCACGCCGGTCTGGGGTGATGACAACGTGCTGTTCATGACCGCCGCCTACAATAGCGGCAGCCGTGCCATCCGGCTGACGCGGGAGGGTGAAGGCACGCAGGTCGAGGAGCTGTACTACACCACCGGGCTGAAAGCGATGTTCGGCAACGTGTTGCGGCTTGGCGACTACGTCTATGGGAGCAGCGGCGATTTCGGCCCGACGTTTCAGGTGGCGCTCAACGTGACCACCGGCGAGGAGGTCTGGCGCCTCCGCGGATACGGCCGCTCGAGCTTTGTGCACGCCGACGGGAAGGCCATCATGCTCACGGAGGACGGGCAGCTGGTGCTTGCCCTGTTGTCGCCGGA
>CAUZAY010000307.1:0-5270 GCA_963577695.1 Vicinamibacteria bacterium
CTGGTCGGTCGCGTCCGTCGGGTCGTCTGAGACCCCCGATGGACTCCCAAAGCCGCTTGCGAGCAGCAATCGCGACAGCTTGGACACCAGTTCCTCCAGGTCGATGTCCTCGAGGTCTTCGCCCGTGTATCGCGTGTACTTGTATTTCATTCAGTTGTAGTACTTCTTCTTGCCCCGTGGAATTCGGACGTCGGGGTCGAAGAGCTGTTCCGCGGTCGGGTTGGCGTGGGGCCGCGACGGGGTGGCCTGATACTGCCATTCGTCGCTGCGGCTGATCTTCTTCTGTGCGTACAGACCCTCGATGACGAACTCCACGGCTGAGGCCACCGTGGGGGCCGGGTCGGACTCGCTGACCTGGGCATGGGCGGCCAGTTCGCGCAGGCCCTGGATTGGGGCGATCTGTTCGAGCAGATCAGCCGCCGCCGTGGTGTCCCCGAGTTGTAGCGTGCCGCCGAGGTCGAACCACTCCACGACGGCGCTGGTATCGACGTCGGTGAACCAGCCGTCGAATACCTGACCGACCGCCGTGCCGATGATGTCGCGCGCCACCTGGTCCGCGCCCCGCAGCTCCCCCTCGTACTCGAGCTCGAACTTGCCAGTGATGGCGGGCAGGGCCGAATACAGGTCGGCCACCCGCGGCACCGCGAGCGTCTCCCCGTCTGCGAGCGCCCGCCGTTCGGCATTCGACACCACGTTCTCGAGCGAGCTGATTGGGAGACGCTGGCTCACGCCCGAGCGCTTGTCCACCTTGGCATGGCTGCGCGCGACAAACGCCACTTCCTCCACCAGCTCACTGATGTAGCGCGGGATCATCGTGTCGAGGGGGGCCGGCGTCGTTTCCTCGCGTGCGACCCATGATTCCTGGGCCGTGATCGCAATACCGGCCTGACGGGTGCGGGGGTAGTGGGTACGAATCTCTGAGCCAATCCGGTCCTTCAACGGGGTAATGATCTTGCCGCGCGCCGTGTAGTCTTCCGGATTCGCGGTGAACGTCATCACCACGTCGAGGGGGAGGCGTATGGGGTAGCCCTTGATCTGGACGTCTCCCTCCTGGAGGATGTTGAATAGGCCAACCTGAATCTTTCCGGCGAGGTCCGGCAACTCGTTGACCGCGAACAGGCACCGGTTGGCCCGCGGGAGCAACCCGTAATGCATCGTCAGCTCGTCGGACAGTTCGAGCCCGGATCGAGCGGCCTTGATCGGGTCGACGTCGCCGATCATGTCCGCGATGGTCACGTCGGGCGTCGCCAGTTTTTCGATGAACCGGCGTTCACGGGGTAGCCAGTCCACTGGGAGGGCGTCCCCCTCCTCGGCCACGCGCGTGCGGCACGCACGACAGAGTGGCGCGAGCGGATCGTCGTTGATCTGACACCCCGGCACGATCGGCAGGACGTCGTCCAGCAGGGCCGTGAGCCCACGAAGAATGCGGGTCTTGGCCTGGCCGCGGAGCCCGAGCAGCACAAAGTTGTGCTGCGACAACACGGCATTGGCGATCTGGGGGATGACCGAGTCTTCGTAGCCGATGATGCCAGGGAGCAACGTGTCGTGGCGTCTCAGCAGACCCATCAAGTTCTGACGCATCTCCAGCTTGACCGTACGATGCGGCACCGTGCCCGCGGCGACGGCCGCACGAAGTTCTCCGAGGTGTTCCGGTCGCGACATAGGCGGTATTCTACTCTTAGACGGGGCTTCGCCCCGAGCCCCACCCGACGGCTACGTGGGGACCCCGAGTGCCCCACTCCGTCGCCGCGAGGCGCGCATTGCCGCGCGCCTTGCTGACGATCCGCGTCTTGTCGGGGAAGCAGACAGGCGGGATGCCCCGCCCGGAAACCGTCAGCGAGTTTGTCGGGCCAGTTGGACCGCAGTGACGTATCGCGGCTGGATGTCGATGGGCACGCCACCCAGGCGGTCGAGCACGAGTTGCACCTCGGGCCGGACCACGCCGCGGGTCGCCAGCATCGTCTCGGCGGCCTCGACGTCGCCGGTCGCCTGCAGGGTCATCAACTCGGCCGTCAGCGAAGTGACCGCGTCCCGGATCAGGCTATGGTCGACGGCGAAGCGACCGTCGCCGTCCACCGTGACGGCGCCGGCATCGAGAAACGAGTTAAGCTGGATGGCGACGCCCCGTCCGTGGGCTTCGTTGATGCCGAATCGGATGGACCGGAACGTCGACGCCAGGAACGTGCTGTACATGCTCCGCCCCAGCGATGGGTCGACCACACCCCGGTCGATGAGTTGGTGGAGCGCCCAGAGCCCGGACACGTCCGCCTTGGCCTCTTCGATGGTGCTGTAGGTCTCTCGAAGCTGTCGGCGGACCGTGGTCTCGGCGCCATCGACCGTGATGGTGCTCGGGCCAAGCCCGTGCATCAGTTCGTGCATCAGGATATGGGTGAAGAAGGCGTCGAAGGACACGTCACGCTGTCCGTCCGCCGACAGAGCGACCCGCGAAATCGGCGTCAGCACGCGCTCGAACTTGGCCTCCTGCACATTCTTCAGCATGACCCGCTTCGACCCTTTTTCCCGGACGACCCGTTCATCGTTGGGCAGGTTGAAGGCCGCTGTCTGCACCCCGCTGTTCGCGTCGCCGGCGGTGAAGACGACGTTGACGACCCGAATCGGGGCCAGCGCGCCGAGCGATGGGTTTCGGAACGATGGGTCGATCGGGAGGGTATCTTCCAGCCCTTGGAGTTGGTCGCCGAACCGGGTCAGATTTGACGTGGCCGCTGCGTCGCGCACGGTGACGAACGCCTCGAACGCGGCCTTGTAGTTGAACCACTCGTCTTCATAGACCTCATACGGGCCGATGGTCGGTTCGATCGACGCATCGAGTTCCATCCAGGCGACGTCACTGTCGTAGTAGTCGTTTGAGATGAACGACGCCGCGCGACTCTCGAGGTATCGTCGAAGCGTCGGCTGCGTCGTGGCGCGGGCACCCGCGCGGAGGTGCTCCGCCGCAATCGCCAGAGGACCCTGGTACTCGATGCTGTAGGGCACGCTGATGAACTGGCCGTCCAGACCCCGTCGGATCGTCGTGAAAAACCCGGTCGCGGACGCCCGCGCCGCGTCGTCCAGCCGGTCAAACCAGGCCGCGACATCCTCCCGGGTCGCGTCGGCCGGGTAGAAATTGGCGCCCGCGGGTTTGTCGGGGGCTTCCGCCACGAAACTCCGGTTGTTCTCGATGCGTGACCAGGGCCCCTTGTTCAACAAGAAGAAGTCGAGCCGGGCCCGGCCCGTGGCGCCCTGATCGCCGAGGAGTGACAGCAACATAGATGGGTTGCCGGCCCATACCTGTTGGAGGAAGAGACCGTCCATCACCCGGGCGGCGTCCACGATGTGGGCCAGTGCCAGCCGCTCCGAGTGGGGGAGGTCCGACACGTCGGCGCCGATTTCGACCGGCGCGAACAATCGAGTCATGATGGTGTCCTGACGGGCACTCACCTTCATGCCGCCGGTGGGGGCGACAAGGGCGACCATGCCGGTCACGAGAGAGAGACCGACGATCCGGCCGCCGACGGATGCTCCGAATCTGCGCATGAACACACTCCCCGTGACAGAGGCTCGCCGACCCTGCGACGGCGCGGGGGTGCTCCCATGATGGAACGGCGCGCCCGCTCAAGGCAAGGAACGGCCTTGCTACACTTACGGCGGGAGCTGGGACGCGCCGTGGGAGGCCCGGAGGCCAGACGGAACGTCGGCCGCGGTGGCCTCATCGCGCTGGACGGCACCGCCGGCGGTCGGGGCCAGAGTGCTGTCGGGGAATTTCCGAATCGGGACAGGACACGCAACATGACGAATTCGACGCAGCTCGCGGTGATTGGTGGTGGACCCGGAGGCTACGCTGCCGCGTTTCTGGCCGCGGACCTGGGGATGCAGGTCACCCTGATCGACGAGGCCGCCCACCCCGGCGGTGTCTGTCTCTATCGCGGGTGCATGCCGTCAAAGGCGCTCCTGCACGTCGCCAAGGTTCTGACGGAGGCCCGCGAGGCGCGCGCCTGGGGCGTGGAATTCGGGGAGCCGGCGCTTGACCTCGACCGGCTGCGGACCTGGAAAGAGGGGGTGGTCGACCGCTTGACCGGTGGGTTGGGTCAGTTGTCGACCCAGCGCGGCGTCACCTATCTGCGAGGCCGGGCGGAACTCCTCAGTCCGACGTCTCTGCGGGTGACGAGGTCGGATGACACCGACGGGGACAACGAGCCGGTCGAGTTGACATTTGCCCACGGGATTCTGTCGACCGGGTCGCGCCCGGCCGTGCCCGCCGCCCTGTCGCTCGACAGCGAGCGCGTATGGGACTCCACGCGGGCGTTGGACCTGCCGAGCATTCCGGGGTCACTACTGGTCGTCGGTGGCGGTTATATCGGGCTCGAGTTGGGGTCGGTCTATGCGGCACTGGGATGCGCGGTCACCGTCGTGGAGATGACGTCCGGGTTGCTGCCGGGCGCCGACCGTGATCTGGTGTCCGTCGTGGCGCGGCGACTGGACAGTCTCTGTGAGGCGGTGCGGCTGGAAACGACCGTCGTCGGACTGGCAGACGACGGTGACGGCGTCCGGGTGACATTGGAGGGCGCCGCGGTCGACCACCCGGAGCATCATTTCGACCGTGTGTTGGTGGCCGTCGGTCGCGTGCCGAACTCGGACATTCCGGGGTTAGAGCGTACGGCCGTACAGCGGGACGCGCGTGGTTTCGTAGTGGTCGACGGGCAACGCCGCACTGGCGAGCCGAGCTTGTTCGCGGTCGGTGACCTGGTGGGAGAGCCGATGCTGGCCCACAAGGCGAGCCACGAGGCGCGCATCGCGGTGGAGGCGATTGCGGGTCACAAGGCCGGTTTCGAGCCCGGCGCGATTCCCGCCGTCGTGTTCACGGACCCGGAGGTGGCGTGGTGCGGCCTGACCGAAACGCAGGCCAAGGCTGATGGCCGGTCGGTGCAGGTCACCCGTTTTCCGTGGGCGGCCTCAGGTCGGGCGCTGACCCTCGATCGCCCGTCCGGCGTCACAAAACTGATCATCGACCCGGAGTCGGAACAGATTCTTGGTGTGGGAATTGCCGGCACCGGCGCCGGAGAGCTCATTGCCGAGGGCGTCGTCGCCATCGAGATGGGAGCGACCGCCGCCGACCTCCGATTGTGCATACACCCGCATCCGACCCTGTCTGAAACACTGATGGAGTCAGCTGAAGTCTTCTTTGGTCAGAGCACCCACGTCTATCGCCCCAAGCGGGCGCCCAAGGCCTGATCGGCGGAGAAGGCCTCCGCCTGCTCGTGCGCGTGATACGA
>CAUZAY010000308.1:0-5254 GCA_963577695.1 Vicinamibacteria bacterium
GCGTGCCGCCATTGGCCTGCACGGCCGCGATCACCTCGTCGAGGTTTGGCACCTGAAGGATGAGCGCGGCCATCGCACCGGACGGCGCACCGTCGGGCCGAGTCGCGATCACGATGGGCGTAGTCGTGGCCTTCCGTGCCTGCTCGGCCGTCGACCCCGAGTTGATGACGATTTCCACGAACGTCGGTGTCTCCACGGGGCGCTTCGTTTCGGACATGCCGAACGCCTTTTCGTAGAACGCCGCGATCGCCACGGGATCGGTTGCCAGGACGCGGATGGAGCGCACACGGATGCCGCTCTCCTGCGCCATCGCCACGGTCGTCGCCGCCAGCACACACGCCGCCACCCCCGCGTTCACGAGTCTCATCGTCCCCTCCGGTACCGGGCAGATCGTAACGGCCAGCCTTTTTGACTTTACCGGCGAAGCCACCACCGCGTTTGGCACACTGGACGGGGATACCGATGACTTGGACCGGGTCGCGACGCTGGCCACGATCGGGAACGCGTCGGGTGGAGCAAGCGTGTACTGGAACATCGCCAAGCCGTAGCGGGGCGCTGTGTGCCTCATCGCCTGGACCTGAAGCACCGCCCGGCACGGTTGCTACACGTCGTCGTCGGTGGGGTTGGCCTGGATCTGGGGGGCGCGTTTGAAGACGACCGTCAGGCCGAAGAGACCAATCGCGGTGGACGCGGCCAGCCCGACGTAGGCGCCCGGCGCCAGCATAGGTTCGAGTACGGGACGGGCCGGTTGGCCCTCGACGATCGCGCGTGCTTGTGAGGTCGACCACGCCTGTTGGGCCGCCGAGCGTTGCATCAACTGTTCGGCCAGGAACAGGATGCCGAACGCGCACAGCCCCACGAGCAACAGCGGATGCCGGGAGTTCTTTCGCGTCACGATGCTGAGACCGGCCAGCACCACCGCCAGAATCGCGCAGCCGAGTACCCAGAGTCCAGCCAGGTCCGGCACGCCGCCGAACTGTTGTGTGCCCACGGCGATCCAGGGCATGAACGCGCTCGCGGCCAGCACCGCGGCGGCGGCAATCGGCCAGTAGTAGGCCCGCATCGGGTGTTGCAACACTCCCCGTATCGTGTTCCCCAGAGACATCAGCGGCGAGTGTACCACTGGCGATAGCACGCCTCGGGGCGTGGGTGGCGATGTCGCCGCAGACTGTGGATCAGCGGGGCCCGCCGTGTGCCACCAGTCGAGCCAGTAGTTGGGCGACCGCCGCCGGATCCGGCACCTGGTAGCGGGCGCGCGATGGCCGCGACCCCACCATCACGCTGACGCCGCGGTCGCCAATCGCGTTGAACGCATGTTCGTCGGTTTGGTCGTCTCCGAGATAGATGGGACGGAGCGGGGCGCCCTGGCCACGCGCGGCATCCGCTTCGATCCACCGCACGGCGTCGCCTTTGTTCCAGTCGATGTCGGGCAGTAGCTCGAAGACGCAGTCACCCCGCTGCAGCCGCACGGTGCCGGCCTCGAGGGCCGGCGTGGCCAGGGCCCAGAACGCCCGTTCGGCTCGCTCGCGGTCGGGCGGAGTCGCCGCGCGTACATGCAAGGCCACCGCCAGGCCCTTGTCCTCGACCAGGGCACCCCGGAGCGGGGCGACCGTCTCGGCGATCAGGGAGCCGAGCTGCTGCAGTTCCTCGGCGCGCGCGCCGAATCCCGGTACTTCGAAGCGGGTGCCCGGGCCGTCGATCTCCATGCCGTGCAGGCCAGCGTAGTACACATCGTCGCCGAGCCTCGTCCGTCGTCGCACGTCGTCCGCCCGCCGTCCGCTGACGATGCCCACCCTCGTCCGCGGTTGTGCCGCCAGGGCGGAGAGTGTCGTCCGGAGCCCTTCTCCAAGGAACACCGCCTCCGGGTCGGGTTGGAACTCGCAGAGGGTTCCGTCAAAGTCGGTGAGTACCAGGAGTGGCCGGCGGTCTTCACCGATGATGATCTCGGCGAGACTCTCGGTGGTCGAGAACGCAGGTGCGGAGGTCACCGACTGGCGGTGGGTGAGGCTGGACCACGCAGTGTTGGTGTGCACAGGCTGCTGTCCGACTTCGCGGCGGCGGGGACGTCGGACGAAATCACCGCCAGATTCAACAGATACAGCCGATAGGCGCCAGGGTCGCGGCCCGGGTTCCCGCAGATCCGTACGTGGTCAATGCGCTATCGGTCCAACCCTGCTGTTGCAGACGTCCCGCTCTACGCCACTCGAGAGCCCACGTGTGCGCGTCTCCCTGGCCGTCGAGCACGCGGAGCTGGATCATGGAGTGCGGGTTGCCGAACAGGAACGAGCGGACCTCACCCTTGAGGACGATCGTGCGCTCTTCGTCGTATGTCTCGCCGATGGCGTGGTGGGCCTGAAGCGGAAGGTGCGTCGCACATACAACGGCTGCAATCAGAACGCCCAGGCGTCGCGTCATCAGTTTCCCCCTCTCCTCAGGTTCGCCACCTTCATCATACTGCGCGTGTCAGCGCGACCCCGCCTGAAGATTGTCTGAAGTCTGTCGAGGCCGCGCCGCTGGTCGTCCGATCTTCGATAAGCTTGGGATATGACCTCGGTCCTGTCGGCGTCGGTTCCCCGCCCTTCTCGCCAGGCCACGCCCGGTACGCGGGTACTGGTGGTCGAAGACGAGCAGAAGGTCGCCGGCGCCCTGCGGGAAGGCCTCGAGGGCGAGGGCTATGCGGTGGTGGCACGCAGCGAGTCGATAAATCCGTCCACGGCTTGCTCCGACTGCCCATCCATGTCCAGCGACCCCCCGGCTCCGAAGTGATAGTAGAAGGCGGCCGCCACCGCCGCCATCATCAGGCCCGTGCCGAACACCGCGACTGCGGGCCAAATGAGGATGCGCGATTCCATCCCTGACACGAGCGTGGCGAGCGCGACCAGAGCCATGACGGCCACGACGTGGCCGAACAGGTATACGCGATAGAGCCAGATCCAGAGGCGCCGACGCTTGAGCACCGCCGGGAAATCTGTTGCGACGAAGTAGTCCCCGAGCTTGGCCGGCAGCAAGATCCAGCCGAGCCACAGCATCGCTGCGGCCGCGAGGAAGAAGCCGCCCGTCACGTTCACTTCGAAGTCGTTCATGGTTGTGCGTTGACCCAGTAACCGCGATTCTACAACCCTTCCGCTGCTGAAGTGGTTGGGCGGTGGCCAAAGGATCAACCGACCGGGCCCACGGATGGCGGGGTCGGCTTTCAGTCTGAATCGACGCCGACTACCGCGAGCCGACCACCCGGATCCCGGCGATGACGCTACGACCCAATGACGGGAACCCGAAGGCTTCTTCATAGTCCCGGTCCAGCAGGTTCAGAACCCGGGCGGTGAGCTCCACCCCGGTCCATATCCTGACGCTGCCGCCGAGGTTGACCACGGCGTACCCCGGGTTGTCGTAGAAGCCCCCGAACGATCCGAACGAGGGGTCCACATCGAGGGTCGAGCTGCGGGTGCCGATCGAGGTGAACGCCGAGTAGCGCGGTTGGATGAACGACAGCTCGACCGAACCCTGATGGCGTGGGCGCCGGAGCAGCGCGTCGCCGACGGTGAACCCGCTGGGGGCTTCGGACTCCGTTGAGTCCAGCGAGAGAATCTCGGTGTGCAGCCAGGTGTAGGTGACCCGCGCTTCGAATCCCTGAGGCGTTCGTCCGGTCGCGGCCAGTTCGAGGCCACGAGCTCGAGAGTTCGAGAGATTATCTGTTCTGAACTGACTGGCGTTTTCGAACGACTGACCCACGGACACGATGAGGTCGTCGTATCGGTTGAAGAATGCGGTGGCCTCGACCACTACGCGCCCGCCGGCCACGGCCTGCTCCACCCCGAAGTCCACGCTGCGCGTGCGCTCAGACTTGAGGGCCGGGTTGTCGGTGAATGCGATCTCGAACGCGCTCGGCGGACGGATACCGGTGGCGGCGCTGACGCGGAGCCGGGTCCAGTCCGGGGTGACGTCAGCCGGGCGCAGATACCATCCGACGGACACCTTGGGATTCGCCGCGACTTCCGTTTCGTCCGAAAACAGCGGACGTCCAAAACCGTCGCCGGGCAGCGCTTCGCGTGTAATACGGTCGCCACGCACGCCGGCCGTCACCGACAGGCTGGAGGTCGGATCGAAACGAAGTTCACCGAAGAAGCCGAGCATCTGGCGGTCGACGGGGATTTCCGTAAACGATGAATCGGTGATGAATGTGCTGCCGGCCTGCTCCTGTTGGACGTCGAAACCGCCAGTGGCGACGATGCCGGGGCGCAGCGTCGCGTCGGTGCGCGCTCGCAGCGTCAGCCGATTGGCGTCGGAGAACGACTCGCCGAATGGGCTGGCGAACTCGCTGTCAGTCTGGGTGTGGCTGAGCTCGACCCGCTGGTCCACTCGTGATCCGAAACGCTGGTCGACTCCGACCGAGAACAGACGGTTGTCGTTGATGCCCCGCGACACGGTGTCGATGCCGGCGAAGGTACCGCCCGGGTCGCTACCCCAGGCCCCCGGAAAGCCACGCTCGTTCGTGCCATACCGGAACACAGAGCGGATCGTGGTGCCGCGCTCGCCACGCCACCGGCCGTTCAGTGACATGTCACGACGCAGATACTGGTCGTTGCTGACCGTCTCGCCGGATCTGGTGGTTTCGCCGTCCTGCCCGTCCGTGTCCAACTGCTCGAAGGAGGCACCCCAGCTGACCTCTCCCGCCGACCCGGTCGTATTCAGGGAGACTCGCGACGTGCCGAAGGTGCCGCCCTCTATGACACTGCTCAGGCGGGTCGGACCACCCTGTTTCGTCACGATCTGCACCACGCCGCCAATAGCGTCAGACCCATAGACCGCACTTTGTGGTCCTCGGACGACCTCGATGCGTTCGATGTCCCCGACCGGCAGGTGCGCGAAATCGTAGGAGCCGCCAAACCCGTTGATTCGAACCCCGTCGATCATCACGAGGGTGAAGTCGGATTCGCCGCCGCGGGTGAACAGCGCCGTCGTACCGCCCCGTCCGCCGGCGGTGGTCACGCCGAGACCCGGCACCGAGAATCGCAGCGCGTCGGCGACGGTTTCGAACTGCCGGGCGGCGATGTCGTCGTCGGTGACCACCGTCACGCTGTCGGTCACGCGTGAGCGCGGGAGCGCACGTCCCGCCGCGGTCACCACGATTGATTCGGTAACCGCGCTGACCAGCAAGGCGATGGTGACGGTTTGGCTCGCGCCGGGCGACAGTTCGACGGTCGTGAGTGCCGCTCGGAATCCTGGCAGCACCACGGCCAGCTCGTACCGTCCGGCC
>CAUZAY010000309.1:0-5252 GCA_963577695.1 Vicinamibacteria bacterium
CGTGTGGCGTCACTGCGTTGCGATGCTGGCACGGCCGCCGCGCAGGACATATTTCTGAATCTTGCCGGTCGCGGTCTTGGGGAGCTCGTCCACGAACTCGACGTGTCGCGGTGTCTTGAAGTTGGCCATCTGCTCGCGAGCGTAGTCGATGAGCTCCGCTTCGGTGAGGGTGGCCTTCGGCGCCAGGACGACGAACGCGTGGGGGGTCTCGCCCCACTTGGGATCAGGGATGCCGACGACCGCCACCTCCTGGATGGCCGGGTGTCGCATGAGCACCCCCTCGACTTCAACCGACGAGATGTTTTCGCCGCCGCTGATGATGACGTCCTTGAACCGGTCGCGAATCTCGACATACCCGTCTGGATGGACGACCGCCGCGTCACCACTGTGAAACCAGCCGCCCCGCATCGCCAGCGCGGTGGCCTCCGGGTCGTCGTAATACCCCTCCATGACCACATTGCCGCGCACGACGATTTCTCCCAGCGTTTGGGCGTCGCGCGGCACGGGAATGTCGTCCTCGTCAACCACCCGCAGCTCGCCGGACGTGATCAGTTCCACACCCTGTCGGGCTTTGACCACTGACCGGTCTTCGAGTGACAGCGCCGCGTGCTCCGGACGGGGCTCGCAGACGGTAATGAACGGCGCCGTTTCTGTCAGGCCGTAGACGTGCGTCAGGTCCCACCCGAACTCGCCCTCGACCCGCTGAATGGTCGCGGCGGCGGGCGGCGCCCCGGCGGTCAACACCCGCACGCCGCTGGGTACGTCGCCACGCTCGGCCGCCGGGCAGCTGGCCAGCCCGATCAACACGGTAGGCGCCGCGCACAGCATGGTGACGCGCTCGTCTCGGATGAATCCGAACGCCTGCACCGGGTCGACCTTCCGCAGGCAGATGTGGGCGCCTCCGACCGCCGTCACGATCCACGGGAACGTCCACCCATTCGCGTGGAACATGGGCAGGGTCCAGAGATACCGGTCCTCGCAGGTCATCGGCACATGGACCAGCGTGCCGATGGCGTTCATGTAGGCGTTGCGGTGGGTGATCATCACACCCTTCGGCCGGGATGTGGTGCCGCTGGTGTAGTTGATGGTCAGCAGGTCTCGCTCGTCAATCTCAGACGCACGCTCAGGCTCCAGGCGCTCGCCCGTCTCTGCCGCAACCAGCTGTTCGTAGTCGAGCCAGCCGTCGTGAGCCCCCTCCAGGGCGACACAGCGTTCGATGGCCGGACATGACGCGCGCACCGCCTCGACCGTCTCCAGAAACTCGGCGTGGGCGCACACGACGGTGGCCCCGCAGTGCTGGAGAATGTAGGCGATTTCCGGTGGCTTCAGGCGGAAGTTGATCGGGACGAGCACCGCACCGATCTGCGGCACCGCAAAGAACGAGGCGAGATGCGAGTGCGTGTTCAACGAGAGGTAGGCGACGCGGTCGCCCTTCCTCACGCCGAGCCGCCGCAACGCGGCCGACCAACGGTCGCATCGGGCGAAGAACTGTTCGTAGGTCAGCCGGGTCGTACCGTCGACGACGAACTCACGGTCGCCGTACAACGCACGCGCGCGCCGCTGGAAGTCGAGAGGGGTGAGCGCTGTTTCCACGATGAAATGCGGGCGTGCGGAGCCGGGTCGCCATCGTGTGGACTATCGCGACCCGGCTCCGGTTCCTCAGTCGTTGCTGGACCGACGGGCCCGCCGGTCGGCAATGATCTCGTCGTAGTCCTCGTCGGTCAGATACGTCATGTTCACGTGGGCGTGATACATGTCGTCAAAACTGCGTTGCCCCCAGCCCACCCATTGCGTCGGGTCCGGGTTCGCCCGGTTGGCGGCGGTGTTGTCGTGCCAGGCGGTCAGATGAATGACCGTGCCCTTGGGCAGCACGGGAGCCGAGTCATCCGTGTAGACGTAGTTCACGTGCCAGTTGAAATCGAAATTGCCTACGTGATTCAGCATCTCCACCCGCCCGTCTGGATAGATCGCCTCCATGGACATGGCCTTGCCGCGCACGTGCATGTGGGGCTGGTAGTTCTCCAGACGTGCCGGCAGCGGCAGCGAGACATACGAGTGATGCGTCGTTACCTTCCCCGGTGGAATGTCCAGAGTCGCCATGGCGTGCTGCACGCCGAGCGCCTGGCCATACACCCGATACTTCGGGACCGTGCCCTCCGGGTAGAACCAGATACCGACATCGGTGGAACTGGTGATCTCCTCGCCGATGGAGTGATAGTGGTTATCGAACGCAATCCGGGACCCCACCTTCAGTAGCTTGCCGGTGTTCTCACGGAAGATATCGCCCACCTTCCCCACCGCGAACTCGGTGAGGTAGCTGCCCCGACCGGGCACGTCAACTGCCGCCTCGTGGTCACCGGGCTCCTCCTCCTGCTGCAGGTAGATGACGGCGTGATGGGTCACCCGGCGGCCCTCCAGCGTGGGGCGGACCTCCATGCCGGCGATCCACTTGTCTTCGGTAATGCCGGTCTCGACGATCGGCTGCCACCACTGGTCCTGCCCCTCGGCGGCCTGGGTCCAGGGATCGGACGTCACGACGAGGTCGGGCTCTCGGCCGTACTCACCGGCGAGACGCCAGGCGTTGTCGGTCGGCCAGTCGCGCGGTGTTGGCAGGTCGGCCGGGTTCCCACGTGGGGCGCCGGCATCCACCCAGCGGGCCACCTGTTCGATCTCAAGATCGGACAGCGAAATGTCGTTCTGGAACTCACGTATGCCGACGGTCTTGTCGAGATGCCAGGGCGGCATCACCCGCCCGACCACCTTGGTCCGGATGGCACGTGCCCACGGACGGACGTCCTCGTAGGTCATCAACGACATCGGTCCCATCTGACCCGGTCGATGACAGCCCTGACAACTCCTCTGCAAGATGGGCGCGATGTCGCGAGAGAACGTGACGTCGTTCGTCTGGGCCGATGTGGTCCCGGCGGTCAGTCCCGCCGCGACTGCGAGCGCGCCGATGCGAGTGCACTGTCTCATCGCGTCTCCTCAAATCAGATGTCGCGTCGCCCCTACTGTACTTGAACTGTGACGTATCCGTTGGTCCAGCAGCAGAAGAAGCCGCCGGCCATGATGGCGCTCTGTCCCCCGGAGTCGTCCCAGGCCAGCACGCGCAACACATACTCGCCCGGCTCGCTGAACGTGACGGTGGTCTCAGCCCGGGTCGTCGGGTCGACGGCCGGCGCGGTGTCGGCGAACGTGACCTCGCCGGGTCCACGATACTTGCTCCACACGAGTCCGAGACTCGGGGGACGCTGGGCGTTGCGCGCCCTGCGCACCCCGTCATCGGTCGCCCAAACGGTCAGGACGGTCGGGGTCGACACCGCCGCGACGAGAGTGCCGCGCACGCCCAGGGGACCCTGGCCAGGGTCGCCGGTCTCTCTGGCGAACCTGACGACCGGGGGCGTGTTCCCACTGGTCACCTCTTCCAGCGCGGTGATCTCCCACTCGGGCCGCACGTGTCCGGGAATCGCGATCGTCTCGTTGTTCGCGGTCAAGCTCCACGTCAACTCGCGGCTGAAGTCCGCCGGCACCACGACCGCGAAGACTCCGGTCTGTCGTCGCGGGAGAAAATGGGTGGGCTGTCCCCGATCGGCCGCACCCGGACTGAAGGCGTTCTCGGGCCCGACCGGAATATCGAGGTACTGTTCGTAGTTACGATTGAAGTACCCGAACACCAGACTGCGCGTGCCGTCCGGGTTGGGGTACCAGCCCTCGAACGACGCGGAGACACTTTGGCCCATCGCGTGCGGAATTGGCGCGTCGGCCTTGGTGTCCTGTGCGGTCGTGATCCCGGGGATGGCGGCTACCACCGCCAGCAACGAGAGGCCGGCCTGCAGCCGGTGAGGCCTGTTGAGTGTCATCCAACGCACGATGTCTGAAATCTTGACCAACACTCGGTACAGTGTCAACGTCGGAGACGGAAAGACGCCACCACACACAGAGTCATTCATGACCTCGCTCATCACCTCAAACACCCACCTCGCCTCGGCCTGCACGCAGTGGTCGACGAAGCCGGCGATCGGACTCGATACTGAATTTTTCCGCGAGCGCACCTATTACCCGTGTCCCGCACTCATTCAGGTCGCCGACGACGACGCGGTGGCGTTGGTCGACCCGCTGGCTGTTTCGGACTTCACGCCGCTCGACCGGCTGCTTGCGAACGAGGCGGTGGTCATCTTGATGCACTCGTGCGGGGAAGACCTGGAGGTCTTCGAGCGGTTGTTCCCGAGCCGACCGACGCGGATTTTCGATACGCAGCTGGCCGCCGCCTTCGCCGGCCATGGATTCTCGTTGGGGTACAGCACCCTGGTGACGACCCTGCTCGGCGTGGAGGTGGACAAGGGCGAAACGCGCTCTGACTGGCTGCGGCGACCGCTCTCCGAGTCGCAACAGCGGTACGCCGCACTCGATGTCACGTATCTCGCGCCCATGCACGACCGGCTGTCGCGAGAACTGGAGGCGCTGGGACGCCTGGCCTGGGTCGAGCAGGAGTTCGAACACCGACGCGGTTGCCGGGAGGTGGAACGACAACCGGAGGCGGCGTACCTCAAGGTGCCGGGTCGAGGGGCGCTGGCGCCACCGGACCACGCCGTCCTCAGGGCGCTCGCCGCATGGCGTGAGACGGAGGTCCAGGCCCGCGACATGCCTCGGCGACATTTGATCGGTGACGACGTGCTGGTCAGGCTGGCGCGCGTCCAGACGCCCGCGCTCGAATCGCTGCGGGGCGTCACGAACCTCTCTCCGCGAGCCCGGACACGCTATGGTGAGATGATCGCCACCTGCATCGACACGGCGCGAGCCGTCGGGCCCGACCCGGTGGACACCCAGACGAATCTGCGCCCCCACGCCGCCACGCTGAGGCGCCTCAAGGCGGCGGTGCAACTCAAGGCGGAGACGCAGGCGGTGCCACCGGGACTGCTGGCCACTCGCCGCGCGCTCGAATCTCTGGTGGTCAGTTCCGTGACGGGAGCCGACGTACCGGCCGAGTTTCGGGGCTGGCGCTCCGAGGTGATCACCGACGCGCTGCTCGCGTGCCTGTGACTCGATGAGGCCGTACGTCTCTGGTAGAACGGCACCAAGCCACACTGTCACCGCGACGGCGTAGAACCGCTTGGGCGGGGAGATAACGGCTGCCGTCCGGACAATAAACGAGTGGACCTCGTGGTGCCCGGAACGGCAGCTGGGGTTCGTTCCTGGTCCTACGCTAGACCATGTCCTTGAGCTTCTTGAGCGGGAGGACCTTCACCCGAATG